>NZ_JBEHGD010000011.1:0-71115 GCF_040225835.1 Corynebacterium sp. KPL3927 | reverse complement strand
GACATGGTGGTAGATTACCTTTCTTCCCAGCTCGACTGGGCTGGATATCAGGTGTCCACCACATGGGGGTCAGGTCCGTGACTTGCATTAGAGCGGCTGCGGATCGGTTGAGCAAAATCTTGTGATCCATCAGTTGGCGTGCGATAAGTAACCCATTGATACTTTCAAACGCCTTGTCCGGGTAATGGTCGTTTAATCTAGCTAACGCATAGACAAAGTCCTTGTCTACCTCACCAGAAGATAGGCTTACTTCGACAAAATTCTCCGCTGTATGCAAAGCCGGGGTATGGCGTCCACTAGCTAACATCGATGCCCACATGCGGTCGAAACCCCGTGAAGATTCCTCTGCAAGGTCCAGCATTCTTAAGGCAGCCATGAGTCGGGGATTGCGGGGGATCGATTGAGTAGTTAAGATTCGCTTTTCTGTGACTCCCACTGGCAACGGTCCTGGTGACCACACAGTAAGCGCAGTCGGTGATTGGTCAATAACTACTGCACTACTAGCATCCCAATCCCTGTGTGCGAGAGCGTTAGAAATGACCTCGTCCACTGCGGTCTCAGGAAAGGCTGGGATAGAAATCTCTTGCCCGTTTGGGAAGCTCACGCGTGCAACTTCTGTTCGTGCTGCGGTTGCTACGAGCTCTTTTAGCCTCAGGTAGGCGGTGATCAAAGGTGCTGATATTTCCGTGGCCTGGGGATCTCCTCCAGGTACCTCACGGGCCAAGTGTCTGATGGTAGTTCGACTATTGGCTGGAGTAATGAACAGGATTTCTGCGGCGTAGGTTAACTGACCTTCGCGGGTGAGAAGACCGAGCTCGGAAAGTAGTTCATTGGTCGTGTGGGGTGCTCGAACTAAGGAGCCTGAAGCCGATCGTGCTTTTTGAGGAGCTGGCGCGCTTGCTCGATGGCTGTAGCATCCAAATCTTCGAAAGAATATCGGGACTCAGCTGCAGAAAAGTCCGGATTTGCGCGCTGGTAGGTGATGGAGCGCCGCTCTTCTTCAGAAAGTGGCACGCACGAGGTGCCTCTGCGAATGCTGGCCTGCCCTTTCGGGCGTTGGTAAAGTGTCAACCCTTTGGGAATTCGCAGACAAATAAGCCGCTGACCACAATAGTTAAGTTCAGTTCCTTCTACTCTGATTCCCGGTTGAGTACCATTAAATATTTTCTGCTCAATCCATTCGATGCTGCGTGAGGTTCCGGTAAAAGCTGCGGTACCTGACTTTTCATCGGAAACGCCCAAGACGATATGGCAAACCGCAGCGTCCGCGTTGGAAAAGCATATGGTTTCATTAATGAGGAATTCAGTAAGTGAAGCATCCGGGTTTCGATTCTGTGGATGTGTTGCGGGATCTTCTTTGAAGTCCAAAACCTGACTCTCTTGGCTATCGGCGGTAGCACCTTCCTCGATAGCTTTGAGAGCTGCGTAAACGGCCTGCAATTCTGACTCAGACATAGATGAATGCTAGCACAAGTTGTTTCAAACAACTTGTGTACAACTTCTCGAAGCTTAATTATTCGATTACAGCAGATGTGCTGGTCAGAAGAGTAGCAAGTTGTTTGAAGTTGTTTACTTTAAAATCGCGCGGCGATTCCAGGATCCTAAACGAGGGGCCTAGGGATTTCTTTAAAAACCCAGCGTAACTTGGATATTTTGGGTAAAATCTCACTTCCAATGGGGCTGCTGACCCCGAATACTTGGGGGCTTCGCGGAACCCAGAAGTTGTTTCAAACAACTATACACAACTTTCAACTAATATAATTCGGCCGCTTCTTCATACCTGCAGCTCAAGGCATAAATTCAAGTTGTTTGAAGTTGTTGTGTGCTGGCCGAGTAGTTGCCCAGCCAAGGCACCGAGCCTGAAAGATTTGCCTGGGGAATACAACTAAAGCCCGCGGCCGAGCGGGTACGCGGCGCGGGCTTTAGTGGTTGGTAACCAAAAGGCTGTGAGAGCCCAAGGTTTCAAAGAAGTGCGATTACTGCTTGATGGCAGAAACCTCGAGCTCGATCTTGATGTCTTCAGAAACGAGGACGCCGCCGGTCTTGAGCGGAGCGTTGAAGTCGATGCCGAAGTCCTTGCGGTTGATCTTGGTCTGTGCCTCGAAGCCCAAGCGGAAGTTGCCGAATGGGTCTTCAGCGGTAGCGACCTCTTCAACCTTGAGGTCGACGGACTTGGTGGTGCCCTTGATGGTGAGGTCACCGGTGACGGTGCCGTTGCCGTCCTCGTCAACGTTGACGTTGGTGGTGGTGAAGGAAAGCTCTGGGTACTCCTCCACGTTGAAGAAGTCTTCGTTCTTTACGTGGCCGTCGCGGTCCTCGTTGCCGGTGGAGATGGAAGCAGCCTTGATGGTGGCCTCTGCGGTGGAGTCAGCGATGTTCTCGGCGACGTTGATGCTGCCTTCGAACTCACCGAAGTTGCCGCGCACCTTGGTAACCATGGCGTGCTTGGTAACGAATCCGATGACGGTGTGCTCTTTGTCGATGGTGTAGGTACCAGCTGCGAGGGACATGATTGTTTCTCCTAACGTTGTTGTTGATGTAACATCAACTACGATACCCGATTGGGCGCTTTAGTCAAGCCTTGAAGTAAAAATTCTTTTTCCAATCCGCTGACCTCGGTATTAAGGATGGCCTACAAGCTGGACCTCCCCCAGTGTAACCTCTTTTGACTTAGGCAGTTCCGTGATGACTATGAGCGCGGCATCGAATTGTTGGGGCGTTTCTTTGAGCTCCAGCTCCTCGTTTAAGTGCTTGAACTTTCCTTCCGCCAATTTGGGAAGAGAGCTCAGCTGCGGGTGCTTCGGATCGAAATCGTCCTTATTGACGCCATAGATTTCGTAGTGCGCGCCATTGGACCTGGTGTGGGTCACGGTCATGACAGAAAGGTGGGCCGGGTTATCCAGGGTGACCAAGACACCGGAACCGGATTCCTTCGTGGACCAGGTGGTAATCGTCTTGCCATCGATAAGCTGCTCATTATCCTCGCCGTCTGGCACCGTGATGGCGGATGATTCCTTGCGGTGCACCGGCGGGGTATCCGGGATCATCGTGGAGCCCTGCACGGTTTCAGTAACCGAACTGGTCTTTTCTACATCGCTGAGCAGGGACATCACCCACGTCGTCAGCGCCGCCATGCCCACGACGAAGATGGTGGCGAAAATGCCGATGACCACGACGCCGGAGCCCGAGTAACCGCGGCCGCCAAAGCCGGGCTCTTGCTTCGGGTCCTCTTCCTGCGAGGGTTCATCTTCAACGACCACGGGGAGGGCCTCCGTCTTTTCTTCCTGCTCTTCTGGGGCGAATTCACGCAGGCGCTTGGCGATGCCCGCCGAGGTCAACCCCTCCGCCTCCTGCAGCTCTTCCAGCTTTTCCTCGCGGGTCTCTGCATCCGCAGCATCAAAGGCCAGCCGTGCTGCTTCGAGGCGCTCTGCAGCCTCATCGGCGGTGAGATTGGCGTCATCGGAAATATCGCGCAGCTTCTTCGGCGATGGTTCGGTGGATTCGACCAGCATGCTCAGTGCGGAGCTGAGGGCCTCGCGGTCGCTTTCTGCAGACGTCCCATCCAGCACCGCGGGGAAGGCAACCTTCACGATGCCAGAGGTGGATACGCGGAAGCGGTCGCGGTGCTCCACGCCGAGGATCAGGCCGGCGTCGTGGGCCGTGGCGGCATCGGCAAACAGCGGCGCGGTAGCGCGGGCGACGGAATTGGGATCGAGGTTATCCGCCTCTGCCACCTGTTTGAGGGAGGTGCCCTCAAACCAATCCGCCACCACCAGGCAGCCGGTGCGGTAGGACAAAATCTCGATATTATCCGCCATGGTCTCTAGGTTAAGCTCGGCCAAACGCCGCGTATTGCGGGAGATTTCGGCCGAGCGGCGGGCAGAGACCGTGGGTGTCGATGGCGCGATGGGCGCCTGGGTATTGGTATCGACGAACGTCAGCGCCACGAGGCGGCCGGTGGATTGTTCGCGGGCCTGCCAGAACCGGGCGCCGGATACAGCGCCGTGATCCTGCAAGAGGCGGAAGCGGCCGTCCGATACTGGGGCGCCGGGGACCAAGCGCGGGCCGCGGACGATGCCGGCTGACATCGGTGGCGGCACCAAGGTGGCATTGAAGGAATCCTGCGTATAGACCGGCTGGATTTCCTGCAGGTCCGGTTCCTCGACCTCGATGGCCTTGGAACTGTCCACCGTGATGAACCGGGACATTCCCGGGATGCGCTGGAGGGCGCGGGCCAGGTTCTGCACCTCGGGCAGGGAGGACTTGGACAGGACGAGCCCGGTGATAATCACAAAGACGATGCCAAGCACCACGACCTTGACCAACGAGACGATCGAAGGCAGTTGCTCCGGCAAGACCAATTGCATGAGCCAGTACAGCGCCCACGACACAACCAGGCCGACCGCGCCGGCGCCGGCGGACCAGAGGACCGTCTGGGTTACGGCCTTGCCGCCCAGGCTGCCCAGCTTGCGCTTGAGTAGGAAGCCGCCGATGACCGCACCGGAGACAAAGCCAAAGCCGTTGGCGGTACCGAGGAGGATAACCACCCGGTCCGGGTTGCTGGTCATCAACGGCGCCAGCAAGGTCAGCACGACCTTGGTCAGCGTGATGCCGGCAATGATGAAGGTGGGCGTCCACGCCTCTTCCCTAGCGTAGAAAACGCGCAGGTGCAGCAGCACCAGCGCATAGGGGATCAAGGTAAAGGCGGAAAAACTGATGGTGAGGCCGAGCTGCTCGGCGCTATCCGCGCCGTAGGCGCCGTACTGGAATAGCGCGCGGGCGATGGGCACGCCGAAGCCCGTCATGAAAATGACGATGGGGATTAGCGCGATGAAGGTCAGCTTGGTACCCAAGGTGAGGTCGCGCACCACGGCATCGACATCGCCATCGGCGGCATTGCGCGAAAGCCGCGGCATGATGGCGGTCAACAAGGTCACGCCGATAACGCCGTACGGCACCTGCAGCATCAGCCACGCGTTCTGGTACACCAGCGGCGCACCGGCATCGGCATACGCCGCCACGCGGGAGGTGATGACGTAACCCAGCTGGGAGATGGCCACGTAGGTAATAATGGCCAGCGCCATGCCGCCGAATTGTTTGATGCGGGCATCGAGGCCCCACTTTGGGCGCAGGTTGATGCCGGCCTTCTTCAGATACGGCACAAGGATCAAGCACTGCACGATCACTGCAGTGGTGGTGCCCAGACCCAGCAGCATGATGTGTGGATCCGCCACCGGCGTAGGTTCGTGCGGGTCGAGGCGGCCTGGCAAAAAGCGATAAGCCAGCAGGACGCTGATGGAGATGATGTTATTGACCACCGGTGCCCAGGCGCCAGGGCCGAAGATATTCTTGGTATTTAAGACCGCCTGGAAGAGGGCGAAAAGGCCGTAGAACAGGATCTGCGGCAAGAGCAAGAAGGCCAATGATGTTGCCTGCACGGCATTGGCCTTGGAATCTTCAGGCAGCATCATCCTCGTTAATAATGGCGCGAAGATAACGGAGAGGATGGTAACGATACCCAGGATGGAAAACGCCAGGGTAAAAAGTCTTCGGACGAAGGTTTCGCCGCGGTCCGAGTCTTCCTTCTCCGCGCGCACCAAGACCGGAACCACTAGTGAGGTCAGCACCGCGCCCAGCACGATTTCGGTGACCAGGTTGGGGATCTGGTTGGCGCTACTGAAGGCCGTCCCCACCGTGGCACCAAGGGTGGCGCCGATCAGCATCTGCCGCAGGAAGCCGGTGATGCGCGAGAGCAGCGTGGCGATGGCCATCGTTCCCGTCGCGCGGATGACGTCCTGATTGGAGGCCTCGATCTCCGCATTGCGGCCAGTCAGCGCGGACTTATCTTCCTCAGGGGGAACAGTCGTGTTCTGCACTGAGGGCTTGGGCCGCTTTTCTGGTACCGGTGCGGGTGGAGAAGCGCGCACGATGCGGCCGCGCGCGCCGGCGGTAACCGGGACACGGTTCTCTTCCGCATTGGGGGCGGTATCCGTGGGGTCTACCGCGCCCGCAGGTGCCTTCTCCGCGTGGTGGGCCTGACGGCCATCTTTTTCGGTCATAGAGGATACAACTTCAACTTTTACTTTTCAGCCTTGTGATCTTTGCGTCGGTGACGGCCAAGCCGAAAGAGCGTAGCCAAAACCAGCGCGAGAGCGCCGGCTATGCCGGCAGCGTATAAGGTTACGATACCGGCACGTGTCTGCACGGAGATAGTGATGGGCTGCGAAATGGTCTGATCTTTAGGAGTGGCCAGCCACAGCCCAATATCCGTGCGATCCGCGTCCTTCGGCATATCAGCGGTCATGGATACAGTAATAGAGCCCTTAGCGGGAATACGGACGCTTTTGGGCGTGTTGAGCCGCGCGCCATCGGGGGCATCGTATTGCAGCTTTGCCTCCACCGGCAATGGCAGGCCATTTTCGGCCACGATGAGCAGCGGCGATGACTCAGATACGCGGGTATAAACATTGCCCGGGGGGATGAGGGAGACGGAATCGCGCAGATCCCGCAGCGTATTAGAGTGCATCTCCATAGTGCGGGAAAAGGACTGGCGAGCCGCGGCGTGGGTGCCCAAGCTATCGCGATTATTCAGCGATAAGGAATTGAGGAGATCGCGGCGCAGCGGCAGCACGAATTCAGAGCGCGTCATGGTGATATCAGGGTCATCGACCACGATATTCATCAGCTCATCGGTATAGCGCGCCTGTTGCTCAACGCGGGCCAATTCGGGTTCCGAAAATACCGCCGGATCGATAAAGGGACTACCGGTAGGAGCGTTGGGATCGCCCTGCTGCAATTCCACCGCGCTGATCCCGCGGGGGCGGGAGTGGCCGGATTTGAGCAAGTCTTCCGCGGCGGCGAGTGCATGCTCGGCCGCGCTTGGGTCTAAGTAGTTGGGAAGCTTGGCTACGGTATCTTCCCCGCCCGCGAGGCTAAGCGCCGCCCCGCCCGTGATGGCGCGAGATAAAGCAGAATCTTTGGAGTAGTCATAACGCAGCTCTGGGTTGGAATAACCAACCGTCTGTGGCTTGGAGCCGGTTTGGGATAGCAGGGCGCCGAGGGAGGCATCAAAAGTCGCGGCCTCGCCGGACCAGTTTGAATTATCCGCAACCAGGGATGGAACCGGCAATTTTTGGTCAATATAGCCGGAACCTACCGCCAAGATATTGCTGGCCGGGGCCTTGCCCAGGACGCGTTCGATGGTCTGGTTGCCGCGCTGCAAACCCTCAAAGACAAGGGCGGGATTATTAGCCCTTGCTACCGCAGAGGCATTCGCATTGGCCCAGGGCATGGCGATGAAGCAATCCAACTCGCGCAGGCGCTCCAGCCACCGCTCGGCATCATTTTTCGCATCGCCTGGCTCCCCCTTGTCATCGTCACTGCCCCGCGACCAGGAATCGCGCAGGCGCTTGGGGCGATCGCCTTGGGCGGGGCGGGTGGAATTGACCGTATAGCCTTGCGACATGCGGTTGACGGTATCGAGCAGCGCGGGGTCGATGGCCACACAGCCCGCCCCCTGCAGGTCATGATCCTCGTAGGTAGAAACCAACCTATCGAGGCGGCCGCCTTCGCGCAGTTCGTGCCCTAACTCATCGGAGGACAAGATGAGCTCTTCTCCCCCAAGCCCGCCGGGGACGATGTCTAGGTTGGCGCTGATGGGATAGACCACCGTGAGATCGTGGGGTTGGGAATCCTCGACTTCGTCGTGTCCTTCTTCTAGTGCCGTTTCTTCCGGTGCCTCGGTATCTTTGGCATCCGTGGGGCCCTCGTCAGAGAATTGGGCCACAAAGCGCTCCTCCGCCAGGCTCACCGCATCGCCCTCGAGAGTGCCGGTCAGGGTAAAGAGCAGCGGATAAGCGCCCGGTTCATTGATTGCCAAGGTGCGCTCGGCATCTAAGCCACTGGGCACGGTAAAGCTTATTTCCCGGGTTTCACCTGGTTGCAGCGGTGCGGTGGTCATGCCCGAGCCATAATAAGGAAAATTACCGGTGGCCATTTCCGTCCGCGCTTCTGCCGCATCAGCAACGCTATCGCCGCGGCGGCTAGTTACCTGCAGATCTTCCAAGGGCTGATCGGTGGGGTTATGCACGCGGAACCGCAGCCGCATGTCAGTGCCTACGGTAAAGGGCTGGGCATCGATAAGATCCAGATCGGCGCGCTCCGGCCCGCGCGCTCCCAACCAGGCTTGGATATCCATCTGCTCGTCCGGAACAGAGTCCATTTGGGCCGCCGCGTTTGGTAGGAACAATCCCCAACCGGTAAGTACCGCGCAACCGCCGGCCGCAGCGAGTGATTTCAGGCGCTGGTGCATTAGCGTGGGGTCGCTTTCCCTGCGTCGGCTTCCTTTCGTGCAAGATCGGGGAGGAGATCGTGCGCGATGCGCGCGAGCTTGCGTTCGTCCGCGTACGCCAAGTGCTCGATGAGTTCAGAAACGGGGATCCAGGACACCTCGGTAACCTCTGGATCCTCATCGTTCATGATGCCGTCCACAAAGCGCAGTAGGTGGTGGTGCACCGTCTTGTGGATGCGGACGCCATCAGAAACGAACCAATAATCGATCACGCCGAGGTCAGCGAAAACCTCGCCGGAAATACCGGTTTCTTCCCATACCTCGCGCTCCGCGGTGACCTCCTTGGCCTCGCCATTTTCCACGTGCCCCTTGGGCATGGACCACAATAAACGCCCGCGACGGTCTAGGCGCCCGATAAGAGCCACGTAGACGCGGGACAGGTCCGCTTTACCGTTGCCGTCGACGCACTCGGCCAGCCCAGAGATTACGAGCCCGCCCGCAGAGGTCTCATCGCGGGTCTCCATGACGGTGGAGGCGCCGTGATTATTGCCGCCGCGTTGCTGCCTGCGCTGCTGGGTGTTGCGGCGCGTGCGGTTATCCGGCCGCCGCCGGCGCCGGCGCCGGTTACGGCTACGGCCGCCTCCTTTGGAGGGGCCTTGCGCGGAGCCTTGTTCTTGGTTAGTCATCCCTGCCAATCGTAGTAGACTCTCACCCGTGAATTTTCAGGACACTCAGTTAATCGGCGTTCTTGCGCGCGCGGAGTCTACCGTGAACTCGCTCAGTGGCTTATTGAGCGGGCTGGTAGACAAATTCAGCGCGCGCGGGCATGCCCTCTACCTCGTGGGCGGCTCGGTGCGCGATGCCCTCCTCGGCCGCTTGGGCAATGATCTGGACTTCACCACCCCAGCGCGCCCGGAGGTGGTCAAGGAAATCCTGGATGAGTGGGCCGAAACGGTGTGGGATACCGGCATCGCCTATGGCACTGTGTCCGCCGTGTACAAAGGCCAGCAGATAGAAATCACCACCTTCCGCTCCGATTCCTATGATGGGCAATCGCGCAACCCCGAGGTCATCTACGGCGATAGCCTGGAGGGCGATCTGGTGCGGCGCGATTTCAAGGTCAACGCGATGGCCATTGAGCTGCTTGCCGATGCCACCTTTGAGTTCCACGATCCCCTTGGCGGCCTTCACGATGTGGCCAATAAGGTGCTCGATACCCCGGATAAACCGGAAATCTCCTTCCACGATGATCCGCTGCGGATGCTGCGCGCCGCGCGCTTCGCGTCCCAATTGGAGTTTCACGTGGCAGACCGCGTGGTAGCCGCCATGCGCGATATGGCGGCAGAGATTCAGCGCATCACGGTAGAGCGCGTCCAAGTGGAGCTGGATAAGCTCATGTGCGGCAAAGCCCCGTGGGATGGCATCGACCTGCTGGTCAATACCGGGATTGCGGATTACATCTTCCCAGAGATCCCCGCCCTGCGCATGACCACGGACGAGCACGCCCAGCACAAGGATGTTTACGCGCACTCGCTGAAGGTGCTGCGCCAAGCCATGGATCAAGAAGAAGACGGCCCGGACCTGGTTTTGCGGTGGGCGGCGTTGCTGCATGACATCGGCAAGCCCGATACCTTCGATAACACCGACGGCAAGGTTTCTTTCCACCACCACGAGGTGGTGGGCGCCAAGCTGACGCGCAAGCGCCTGCGGAAGCTGAAATACCCCAAGGCCACGACGGAAGATATTGGCCAGTTGGTCTACCTGCACATGCGTTTCCACGGTTTCGGGGAAAATCAATGGACCGATTCTGCCGTGCGGCGCTACGTCAACGATGCCGGTGACCTCCTCCCCCGCCTGCACAAGCTGGTGCGCGCCGATTGCACTACCCGCAATGCCAAGAAGGCGCGGCGTTTGCAGCACACCTATGACCAATTGGAGGAGCGAATCGAGGAGATTGGCCGTAAGGAAGACCTCGCGCGGGTGCGCCCGGATCTCGATGGCAACGAGATCATGGAGATCCTAGGCCTCTCCCCTGGCCCCGAAGTGGGACAGGCGTGGTCCTATTTGAAGGAAATGCGCCTGGAGTACGGCCCCCTCGAGCGGGAAGAAGCTATTGCGAAGTTGCGCCAGTGGTGGGAGTCTAAACAGTGATGTTTGCCGATAGATTATTTAATGCCCTCGAGCGCAACGATCCCGCCCCTGGGCAATTACTCGTGTCCGCACCAGGGATGTTGTCCCCGGAATTCGCCCGCTCCGTCATCTTATTGGTCGAGCACAATGACATGATGACCTTTGGTGTGGACCTAACCAAGCGCTCAGAGGTGGCCATTTTTAATGTGCTTCCAGAATGGATGCCCATCGTCGCTAAACCGCAGGCGCTGTATATCGGTGGTCCGCTCAACCAGCAATCCGTCGTGGGCCTAGCGCAGAGCAAGCAAGGCGTGGACCCGGATAAAGAAGAACAGCTCAGCCGCCTCGCACCGCGCCTAGCGCACGTAGATCTGCGCTCTAACCCGGAAGATATCGAGCCGCTGGTTACCGGCATGCGAATGTTTGCCGGTTATGCCGAGTGGGGTCCCGGGCAGCTGGAGGAAGAAATCGAGGCCGGCGAATGGTTTGTGGCACCCGCCCTAGCGCAGGACGTGGTGGCCCCAGGCCCGGCCGATTTATGGGCCGATGTCATGAAACGCCAGCCTATGCCTCTGCCGCTGTATTCCACCTATCCCGTGAATGTGGATGATAATTAATTCCTAGGCGGCGGAAAGTGATCGGTTACACTAACCCGTATGCGCGAGGAAATCCACAAGGGCATTAAAGACACGTGGGCGGCGGCGCTCGGGTTAATTCCATTGGGCTTGGCTTTTGGCCTCCTGATGGTGCAATCCGGTTTTAGCTGGTGGTGGACTTCCATATTTTCCATCGTTATCTACGCCGGCTCTATGGAGTTTCTCGCCATCTCCATGGTTACCGGCGGTGTCTCCGCGCTGTCCTCGCTCCTTACCGGGTTTATGGTGAATTTCCGCCATATCTTCTATGGACTAACATTCCCCCGCAAACGGATTAATTCCCCCGTGGGCAAGGCCTATTCCACCTATGCCCTCACGGATGAAACGTATGCCATCGTCTCGGCGCTGCCGCGCGAGGAGCGGCCTACCGGCACCCGCATTTTGAGCATACAAATCTTTTGCCAAATTCTGTGGGTAGGCGGCGGCATCGTTGGCGCGCTCGCCGGCCAGGTAATCCCCTCCTCCGTTGAGGGAATGGAATTCGCCCTCGTCGCCCTATTCGTCGTCCTAGCGATGGACTCCTTCCGCAATAATCAGGATCTTTCCCTGCCGCTATCGGCCGCGGCCTTAGGCATCCTCGCCGCATTCATTACCCCGGGGCAGCTGCTAATGGTCTCCCTGAGCGCGTATTTCTTGTTGCTCATCATTCGCTACCTGTCTCCGCGCGTGGATAACGCGCTTACCTGGCGGCTGCAGCCCCTTGCCTCCACGACCGTGAAGGAGGATAATTAAATGCCGGACGGAGTCAGTTTAGGCGCGATTGCTGCAGTGCTCATCCCTGTAGGCATCGTGACCGTCTTATTGCGGGAGCTTCCCTTCTCCGCAAAGAAGTGGATGAAGGATAGCGAGTTCTTTTCGCTGCTGGGCTTGATGATGCCCGTAGGCGTCATGACCATCTTGGTGGTCTATGCCGTTGCCGGACAGGCGGATGGCGCCGGCGGCCTGTGGCCGGTGCTCCTGGGCGTGCTAGTTACCGTCGGACTACACAAGTGGAAGCGCGATTCCGGATTATCCATCTTCGGCGGTACCGCGTTCTACATGATACTGGTGAACCTGGTGCTGTAGGCCGCGCCTAGCTAATTCCAAACTTGGTGGTGGCTTCCGTCCACAGCGCTTCAAATTGTTCTTGGTCCATGTACTGGGCGCTAATATCCGGGAACTCACCGTAGGTATCGGGGTGCGGAACCACTTCTTGCGGCTTGTCCACGTTTCCCGTGGAACTATTTGGGGTCGCTACCCCGACGACGGAGTCCGCAGGATCCAAAGCGATCATGCGGTGCATGCGGCAGCGCTGGGCATCGTGTTCTTCTAGTTCTGCGAGGTGGACCGCGGAGCCCACTCCCGGGACGGAGAGTTCGGTGCGCACATAAAGGTAATTAGCCATGGGAACCTAGTGTAGTTGCTCTTCGTCCCGTTGCGCGTACCGGGAGGCCAACACAGAACAGATCATTAGCTGCACCTGGTGGTAAATCATCAGCGGGAGAATCAATAGACCGAGCGATGTCGGTCCTGAGGCAAACATGACTGAGGCCATGGGAAGGCCGGTGGCCAAGGACTTCTTGGAGCCACAGAATTGGATCGCAATGGTATCGGCGCGAGAAAAACCCAGTTTTCCGGAGATGAACTGTGTTAGCCAAAGCATGAAGATGACGAATGCCGCGGCGAAAACGATGAGGAAGACAATCTCCCAGGCAGAAATGGAGGACCAGATTCCATCCACCACACCCTTGGAAAAAGCCGAATAGACCACCATGGCAATGGACCCGCGGTCCACCACCTTTGTAGCTTTGCTCTGGGCGAAGTCCGCTATCCAGCGTCGAGTTAGTTGGCCTAACACAAATGGCGCTAGAAGCAAAAGGGAGATCTCCCCAAAGACGGAGGTATCGATTTGCAGGCCGGAACCGGTACCCATGAGCAGCATGACTAGGACTGGCGTGATGAAGACGCCGGCCAAGTTGGAGGTTGAGGCGGAGACAATGGCCCCGGATACGTTTCCCTTGGCAATGGAGGTAAATGCCACTGAGGACTGCACGGTGGACGGGACCAGCGTGAGGAATAGGATCCCCATGTACATATCGTCCGTAATGAACCCAGTGAGGGGCCGCAGTGCCAAGCCAATGAGAGGATAAATGACGAAGGTGAACGCGAGAATGGTGAGGTGAAGCCGCCAGTGCTTAAGCCCATTTAGAGCTTCTTGGGTGGATAGCCGCGCGCCGTAGAGAAAAAACAACAGCGCGATCGCCACATTCGTCAGGCTGCCAAAGACGTCAGCGAAGGTGCCGCGGGCCGGTGCAATGATCGCGATTGCGACGGCCGTAAGGATGAGGACGATGAGCGGATCCGGCTTTTTAAGTCTGTGCAGCATGACCCAAAGTGTAAACCGTCTCGCTTGGTTCCACGAAAGGTAGTGCGGATAATTTTCTTCTGCGTACTCCCATTGAGTCTCATGGTTTCACGTGAAACGATGGGCGTAGAGGGTGAAGCGTCCGCGGGGATTTACGCAGTAGTGACCTTTGTACCCTCTTGGCTTACCGCAACTTCTTTGAGTGGGTCGCGGCCAGGTCCTTCAATGACCGAACCGTCTTTCAGGTTATAGGACGTATGATGCGCCGTGCAGATAGCAGTCATACCGTCGATTTCTGTAATGGGGTTTTGTTGGTGCGGGCAGGTTTGGGAGTAGGCCTTAAACTCCCCCTCTTGCGGCTGTGTGAAGATAACCCCATCGACGATGACCCCAGAGCCTACGGGAATGTCTGTTGCCGCGATCTCCGCGGATGGTTCTGAGCCACAGGCCGCGAGGTATGCACCTGCGAAAGTCGTGGCGGATCCGAGCAAGAACATGCGGCGTGAACAGATAGTCATAGCCTCTACTCTATCCTGAATGGTTCAAGGCCGGAACATGATTTCGGCGACGGTTAGTAACACGTGTCTGGTCATCATAACGTGGAAGTATTAGGTGTAGGTTTCACGTGAAACATGTCATTAGGAAAGGTTGCCGTTCCAGGTGGCGATGGAACCAGACTCGGAGGGTGTGAGTTCATAAGTGCCGGAGTCGAGCCCTAAGTCATTAACCATGGGGTGCGGACCCTCCCCTCCTACGGCTTGTGATTCCGGATCGATGCGGTGGGAGTCGGCGACATAAGAACCGATGCTAAAAGTGGAAACGGCGATTGCGGCGAGAGCTGTTGTTTTCTTCATGCCTCCCATTGTCTACGCTTGCGTGCGCTAGGTGTAGCGGCTGAGTAGCACTGTGCGGAACCTTTATGCGAGCTCTATGAATTTCCACAGGAAATGTATTTAGTGGAATGGAACCACTATAGCTAACGCCCAATGTAGAGGGTATCCTCGAATGGTAGTTTATTTTAGTTGTGACGAAACGACTGTGACTACTTGTTAGAGTAATAACGTCACTGTGTCATAAAAAATCTCCCTCGCCTGTCTCTGAGTGTGGCGATTGCCGAACAGGGACGGGAGGGAGAAAAGTAACGCGAAAGCTAAGTATTTAATTATCAGAGTGCCGGGCGGCCTGGCGGAGGGCTCCCAGATCAACCTCCGGTTGGGTGAAGGAGTTAGTGGAGGTCTCTTCCCCACCGCAGCCGCCGGAGCCACAGTTGCAGCTATCGCCACAACCCTCGTCATCGGCATGCGCTTGCTCATAAAGAAATGCTGCGCGCGATCCAAGGTTCGAACCGACGGAAAGCGCGAGGATCGCGATGACGAAAGTGGTGACTGGAATAAGCCACATCCAGCCCTCCGCGCGAAAGGCTACGACCCCACCGAAAAGTAGCGAGACTCCGCCTAGGGCCCAGAAGGGGCCTGCAACGGCGTGCGCATTATCCCACGCTTCACGTGATTTTCGGATCTCTTGTAAGCGCAAGCCGATGTATTTATTGCCGGGCAACCGCTTGGTGGCGGCGAGTGCGCCCACTGCGATAAGGAAAACGGCAAGGATTAAAAATATGATTCCCACTGCGACCATATACATAGTTTAATCCTGCAACGCGATATTGGAAATTAAGCTACGGGGCTTGTGTCTTAAATATAAGGCGGCTCGGGTAAAATTCAATTTGGATCGATCGATAGATATTCGCTCGATTTTGCACCTGCACCACGTTGTCTCTCCTTCCGTCGAACCACACACAAGTGAGTCCCCGGACTGGGAACACCTAACCTGATTGTGATTGCATGAATCTCAAGAAAATAGCGGACTCTCTCCTTTTCCGCATCGTTCTCGCCATCGTGCTTGGCATTGTCGTCAGCTTCTTTGCGCCCGAATGGTTCGGTCGAGCCTTTGCCACCTTTAACGGGCTATTTGGTAACTTCCTCAACTTCTTCATTCCTGTGCTGATTTTCGCCCTTGTCGCCCCGGCAATCGCCGGTCTTGGCAAGGGCGCAGGAAAATGGTTGGGGGTTACGGCGGCTATCGCCTACGGTTCCACCATTCTCTCGGGGTTGATTGCCTACGGCCTGGCACAGTGGCTCTATCCTTCGATGCTGGCGGGCCAAACCCTAGTGACCAACGTTTCCGACGTGGATGAGGGCTCGCTTTCCCCTTATTTCGAGGTGGAGATGGCACCACCGTTTGAGGTGATGACGGCGCTATTGCTTTCCTTCTGCATTGGTGTCGCCATGACGACGGTGAAGTCCGATACGCTCTACACCGTCACCAAAGAACTGGAAAATGTGGTGGTTAAGGTCATTTGGGGATTCGTTATTCCCATCTTGCCGTTCTACATTTTCGGCATGTTCCTTGGCCTGGGTATGAATGGCAATATTGGTGACGTCCTTTCTGCCTTTGCGAAGGTACTGATCCTGGCAGTGGTCATGACGCTGGTGTACCTCGTGCTCCAGTATGTGGTTGCCGGTGCAATCGCAGGAAAGAATCCCTTTAAGGCTCTGCGGAATATGCTGCCGGCATACTTCACTGCATTGGGTACGTCATCTTCTGCTGCGACCATTCCGGTGTCTTTGGAATCCAGCTTGCGCAACGGCATTTCGAAGCCGGTCGCGAGCTTTGTGATCCCGCTGTGCGCGACAATTCACCTGTCCGGGTCCATGATGAAGCTGACGCTTTATGCCTTCGCCATCGTCTTTATGGCGAATATGGATATCAGCACTGGCACCGGCCTTGGCTTTATCTTCCTGCTGGGAATCATGATGATCGCCGCACCAGGCGTGCCGGGTGGTGCCGTTATGGTGGCCGTTGGTCTCTTGGCGGATATGATGGGCTTCGATGACGGAATGGTGGCGCTGATGATCGCGGCCTATATTGCGATTGACTCCGTCGGTACCGCAGCGAACGTGACCGGCGATGGCGCCATTGCGATGGTCGTCGATAAGTTCGCCCGCGATAAGGTCGATACTCTCAATGAAGAAGAGGCGGAGACTGCAGCCTAGTTTCCCGTGAAACATTTGCGCCCCCTGGCTTCCTTACCCAACAAGTATGGGAGGAAGCCAGGGGGCTTTTTGGCGCTACCGTCCGGTAGGCTCTATCCCTTGGTCGCTTCCTTCATCGCCGAGATGAAATCGGTCAGCTCTGCGTGCAACGCATTCGCGTCATCGATCGTCCCGACGGCGCCGGTTTCATGTGAAACATGCCGGTCGATGATCTTGGTGATCGCGGATCCGGTAATGGCGCCCGCGGCATTTGCGGCGATGGCATCGGCGACGTGCTTCGGCGAAGAAATACCGAACCCGAGCAAGACCGGTGCACCATTGAAGCGTTGAATGCTGGCGACCACCTCGTCGAGGCCGGTGGTCTCAGATTCTTTCTCGGTTCCCGTCACGCCATCGCGTGAGATTGCGTAAATATATCCCTGCGAATGCTGGGCGACGCCAGCAAGCGTGCGTTCTGCAGCCCGCGCGGGTGCGATGAAGATGGGGTCGATACCGGCTTCCTTTGCTGCGGCGATGAATGGGGCGCCTTCGCGCACGGGGACATCGGGAAGCAAAATGCTATCGGCGCCAGCGTCCGCGAATTCCGCATAGAATTGCTTCACCCCGCGGGCGAAGGCGACGTTGCCGTAGATCAACATGCCGATGGGCAAATCGGGGAACTCGGTGCGAATCGTCCGCACCTGATCCAAGGCACTATCAAGGGTCGCTCCCCCATGAAGGGCGCGGATGTGCGAAGCCTGGATGGTGGGACCATCCGCCACTGGGTCAGAGAAGGGGACGCCGAGCTCCAAGGCGTCCGCCCCGGCGGCGACTGCGGTGCGGATAATATCCAGGCTTGCCTCAGGCGTCGGATCACCTAGCATGATGAAAGGGACAAACGCTCCCTCATTCTTCTCACGCAACGCGGCAAAAAGCTTATCGTAACGGCTGCCCATGATTAGTTCTCCTTGAGTTGCAGTTCGGGGTGGGATTCCAAGGTGTGGCGGACATGGTCGATGTCCTTATCGCCGCGGCCGGAAAGTGATACGAGGATGGTGATGTCCTCGTCCTTGCGCTTCAGGGCGTAGGCCAAGGCGTGGGAGGATTCAAGGGCGGGAATGATGCCTTCCCTCTTGGACAAGAGTTGGAAGGCCTCTAGGGCCTCGGCGTCTGTAATTCCCACGTATTTCGCTCGACCGGTGGCGTGGAGGTGCGCGTGCTGCGGCCCCACGCCGGGGTAATCCAAGCCGGCGGAAATGGAATAGGATTCTTCCACCTGCCCCTCAGAATTGCGCATGAGGTAACTGCGCGCGCCGTGGAGGATGCCCACGGTGCCGTTGTTGATGGTGGCACCGTGTTCGCCGGAATCGAGGCCAGCACCGCCTGGTTCGGCGCCGACCAATTCCACCGCGTCTTCGTCAATGAAGTCTGCGAACATGCCGATGGCGTTGGAACCGCCGCCCACGCAGGCGACAACGAGAGCGGGTAGGCCGCCCGTCTTCTCGATTAGCTGCGCCTTGGCTTCGGTAGAAATGACGCGGTGGAATTCGCGCACGATGGTGGGAAATGGGTGCGGGCCGGCCGCGGTGCCGAGCAGGTAATGCGACTCATGGAAAGTAGCGGTCCAATCGCGCAGTGCCTCGTTGACGGCATCCTTCAGGGTTCCGGACCCGGTATCAACGGGGATGACCTTTGCGCCCATGAGCTCCATGCGGAAGACGTTGGGTTGTTGGCGCTGGACGTCCTTAGCACCCATGTAGACCACGCACTCGAGGTCGAGCAGCGCACATGCCAATGCCGTTGCCGTACCGTGCTGTCCCGCGCCGGTCTCGGCGATGATTCGCTTCTTGCCCATGCGCTTAGCCAGGAGGGCTTGTCCGAGCACTTGGTTGGTCTTATGCGCCCCGCCGTGGACGAGGTCCTCGCGCTTTAGGAAGATCCGCGCCTTCCCGCCGAGCTTCTTTACTTCGGTGACGGGGGTCGGGCGGCCTAGGTAATCGCGCAGCAATCCGGCGAGCTCTTCGCGGAAGCTGGGATCATTCTGGGCATCGACAAAAGCCTGCTCCAATTGATCCAATGCGGGGATGAGGGATTCCGGGACGTATTGGCCGCCGAATTCCCCAAAGTATGCGGGAAGGAGTGTTTCACGTGAATCGGGCATAATTAATCTCTCTTTTCAGGTTGGTTGAATAATCGGATTGTGCGGAAGGCTTGAGAAATTAGGGCGGCGTCTTTGTTCCCGGGGCGCGTTTCTAATCCTGAGTTCAGGTCGAGCCCTGCGGTTCCCACTTGGAGCGCGCCATCCAGGTTGTCGAGGTTGAGGCCACCGGCCAAGAGGCTATGGGCTTTGATATCGTTCGGGATTTCTGTCCAATCAAAGCTGCGTCCGGTCCCTCCCCTACCCGAGTCGAGCACAAGGCGGTCAACCTGTCCGGCAAGTTGTCGCGCCATCTCTACCCACTGAGGGTTGGTCATGTCGATGGCCCGCCAGACAAACCCCGCGTCGGCGTTCGCGAGTTCCGCGCGGGCGCTTTCGATCAGTGATAACTCCCCTTCCACGCTGCCTTGGAAAGGGGCGTGCAACTGGATTCCGGATAGCCCGCGGGTCGCCGCCACGGCCCGCAACTCTGCGGGGTCGTCGCTGCGGCTGACTGCTACGAAATCTAAACCGTGCTCGGCGGCGATGATTTTCTCGGCGGTTTCACGTGAAACATTGCGCGGGGAATCCGGGACAAAGATGAGACCTCCGTAGCGGGCACCGGCGGCACGGGCGGCTTGGGCCGTGAAGGTGGCGGTGAGCCCGCACACCTTATTCGCGCCGAAGAGCAGATCCCGGGCGGCGCGGTCGATGTCCTCGTGAGAGGTGAGTTGGGAGCCGACGAGGAAGGCATTGGCGTGGGCGCCCAAACGCCGGACGGTGTGGTTATCGCGGATACCGGATTCGGAGATGACGACCTTATCGTCAGGCACGTACCCGGCGAGTTGCTCGGTGCGGGAGAGGTCGATGCTCAAGTCATGGAGGTTGCGGTTATTAATGCCGATGATCTCCACCCCGAAGGACAGCGCGCGGTCCACCTCCTCCTTGGTGATGGCTTCAGTCAGTACATCTAGTCCTAATTTATCCGCCAAGGACTTCAGCTGTGCAAAGGTTTCATCATCCACGATGGACATCATCAGCAAAATCGCATCCGCGCCGTAGTAGCGCGCGGCATAGACCTGAACTGGATCGACGATGAAGTCCTTGCACAAAACCGGCAGGTGCGTGGACTGGGCTACGGTCTGGAGGTGATCGTAATCCCCGCCGAACCGCTCCGGCTCACACAGCACGGAAATGGCATTCGCGTAGCGGGAATAGACGCGCGCGATATCGCCGGGGCGGTAATCCTCGCGAATCATTCCGAGTGATGGCGATGCAGACTTGCACTCCATGATGAAGCGATTGGTGCCATTGAGCGCCGCAAAAAGCGAACGCCGAGACGGCTCAAGCTTGTCCACATCTACGTGGGCGATGCGCTCGCGAATGCCGGCAAGGTGAGTGCGGCGCTGAGCCACAATCCCCTCGAGCACCGTCGGCAGTTTCTGTTCTGTCATTTCTTTTCCCTCGTGTGGCCTTCTTAGTATTCCGCTTGCTCGTGGGTGCGCAGCCAGCGGTCCACGTCCCCGCTATCGATGAGCCCCTTGGCGTGGGCGACGCCCTCTGCAATCGAGGCCGTGGTGCCACCCAGATAAAACATTGCCCCAGCCGATGCCGCGACCGCATCATAGTGCGCCGGCTTGCCCGAGCCATTGAAGATGGCGCGCACGTGCGCGGCATTATCTTGGCCGTCGCCGCCGGCGAGCTCACTGAGCTCATGCTTGGCGATGCCCAACTCCTCCGGCGTTAGCTCATAGTCTGAAATCTCGCCGTCCTTTAGCTCCCAAACCTGCGTGGTGCCGTGGGTAGCGATCTCATCGGTACCGGCGCCGTGGACGACGAGCGCCCGCCTGCGCCCCAGCTCCCGGAAGACCTCCGCGATCATGGGGCCCTGGGCGGGGTTGGCGATGCCCATGATCTGTAGCTCGGGGCGGCCCGGGGAGAGCAAGGGACCCAAGGTATTGAAGATGGTGGAGACCCCGAGCGCCTTGCGCACCGGTTGCACGTGGGCCACCGCTGGGTTGTAGGCCGGAGCGAAGAGGAAGGTGAAATTGGAGGCCTCGAATTGGCGGACGGCGCGGTCCACGTCGAGGTCCAGCGGAATATTTAGCGCCTCGAGCACATCGGCGGAACCGGACTTGGAGGAAACGGACCGGTTGCCGTGTTTAACCATCCTTACTCCCCCAGCGGCGGCAACCAAGGAGGCCGCTGTAGTGATATTGATGGTATTCGCGCCATCGCCACCGGTTCCCGCGGAGTCCATGAGGCCCTCACCAGTAATGGGAAATGGGTGGCCAACTTTCAAGAATGCCTTGGCGGCACCCGTGATATCCGCGAGGGTCTCGCCGCGGGTGCGGATATGGGTCAGCAGCGCGGAGATCTGAATATCGTCATAATCGCCCACGGCGACCGGGGTGAAGACCTCGGTGGCCTCCTCCACGGTGGGCGCGGGATTATCCAAGAAGGCTTGCAGTGTTTTCAATGGGCTTTGATTCGGCATTAGTGCTTCGGCTCCATAGTGGGATGGGTAGATAGTCGGTGGATGCAACGGTCTAGCATGTCTGGGCCACGGGGCGAGAGGATTGACTCGGGGTGGAATTGCATCCCTAGTGCCATCCCATCGTCCGTTTCTGCCGCCATGGCGATGGTCCCGATCTCTGCCTCCGTCTCCGCGAGCACCCGCATGCCGGCTGGCATGCGCGTGCACCCCAAGGAGTGATACCGGGCCACGGGGACCTGGGTGCCGGGGACGCAGGGCTGGGCGGGATCGGCATCGGTGGCTAGGCCGGCGAAGACTGGGTGGGCGGTGCCGGCATCGGTAAGCGTCATAGGTATGGACTTGCCGTGCACGGGGCCGCACGGCCCTACCCCGCCACCGTGGTATTCCAGTAGCGCCTGGAAGCCCAAGCAGACGCCGAGGATGGGGATGGTGCCCAAGGTGGCACCGATAAGCTCCATCATGCAACCAGCATCGCGCGGGTGGCCGGGGCCTGGGGAAAGGACAATAATATCGGGCTCGGCCGCCAGCACCTCCGCGACGGAGACGCTGTTGCGGTAGACGGTGGTGCGGTAACCGGCGAGGGCATCGACGAGGTTATAGACAAAGGAATCGTGGTTATCGAGCAAGACCACGTGCGGCGAATTCATCGCTGTACCTCCAGGGTGGCGTTGTGCGCGAGGGCAATGGCGTGGAGAACGGCATAGGCCTTGTGCAGGGTTTCATCGGCTTCGGATTGCGGGATGGAATCGTGCACCACCCCGGCACCGGCCTGGACAGCGGCCGTACCGCGGTGGACGAAGGCGGAGCGAATGACAATGCAGGTATCCATGGCGCCGTCGCCGCGAAGGTACCCCACTGCGCCGCCGTAGGAGCCACGGCGCTTGTGTTCGGCCTGGCGGATGAGCTCGCTGGCGCGCAACTTGGGTGCGCCGGTCAATGTTCCCATGTTCATGCAGGCGCGGTAGGCATCGAGGGCATCGAAGTCCTCGTGCAACCTGGCGGTCACGCGGGAGACCAAGTGCATGACTCGTGAATAGCGGTCTACTTGGAGCAGGTCTGCCACCCGCCGGGTGCCGGGTTCTGCTACGCGGGCGAGATCATTGCGCGCGAGATCTACCAGCATGGTGTGCTCGGCTAGCTCCTTGGTATCCGTGCGCATTTCTAGCTCATTGCGGATATCCAATTCATCGTTGATCGTGCCGTCCGGGTTGAGCCCGCGGGGCCTAGTTCCGGCAATGGGATAGAGCTCCACCTGCCGCGTCGCGGGGTCAAACTTCAGATTGGATTCCGGTGATGCGCCGAAAAGCTCATAATCTTCTCCCCGGAGATAGAACATATACGGCGAAGGATTGGTCTCTCGGAGCTGGCGATAGGCCGCGAAGGCATCGGGGCAGTCCACCGTGAAAGTGCGGGCTGGGACGACTTGGTAAATATCGCCAGAGTCAATATTGCCCTTGAGCCGCGTTACCTGCTCGCAAAACGCGGCATCGTCAATATCCGCGGTCGCCCTCAAGGTCTCCGCGGGCTGGCCAAGCGCCGGATCCTCTATCGCGTCGATGGGCGTGGTGGCCAAGGCGTCGAGCCTGTCTTCCAAGCGGGCTCGGTCGATATCCCAGCCCTCTACCCGCGCCGTCTGCGTTAGGTGGTCCACCGCAAGGACCGTTTGGGCGACGAGGAATTCATAATCGGGAAACCTATTGGGCCCCTCGCCTACCTCAGGCAGGTTTTCAAAAGTGGCCAAATAGTCATAGGCAAAGCCGCCGGCGACGAATGGCAACAGAGGCGAGGAATAGGAATGATCGCGCTGCAGCGCGCGGAGGATATCGGCCGTCGATTCATCTAGGAGCCGTTGCCGTTCATCGGACTCGCTGGAGGGCGAGAACTCAAAGACAATTTCCGTGGTTTCACGTGAAACAATCCGGTTTGTAAAACGCGAATGCAGCATGGTGATGAGCTGTTCCCCCGCTGGGCTGAGTGCGAGGACGCGAACTCGCTGGCCGGTGCAGGTCACTCTCGCCGCGGCATCGAGCACGGCCAGGCACGTGAGGTTTTTCTTGGTTTCAATATCTGCGCTTTCCAATAACAAGGAATCGCTCGATCGCGCCAAGCTATGAAATAGCGCTGAGGCATCCCGGCAATAGGCAATATCGCGGGTGGCGGTGTATGTCATTGCAGTGCCCTTTCAGGAGTAACTGAGGAACAGAGTGCGAGGGACCCGGAGTATCCGCGAGCAGAAGGCACTGAAAACGCCGAAAGGCCCGCAGAAAGCGAGCCTAAAATGGGGTGCGAAGAAAGGCCCGCGAGTTACGCGCGCCACCACCAACGAGTAGTCATTTTCTTCATGGGCACTAGCCTAGCCTAAATTTCTATAGCGTGGAAGAAACAAGTGAAAAATATTCAATCGGTATCTAATGAGTGGTCTTCGCGCCCGTTAAGGGTAATGTGGTGCAGGTCAATATCTTCAAGAAAGGTGACGATAAGTGAGTATTAATATCGACGAGGTAATTGCAAAGGTCCCCACCCAATTGCTTATTGGTGGTGAGTGGCGCGATTCCACCTCCGGCGAGACTTTTGACGTTGAAAACCCAGCGACGGGCGAAACGCTGGCGACGCTATCTTCCGCAAACTCGGACGATGCGATTGCTGCCCTCGACGCTGCCTGTGCCGTGCAGGATGACTGGGCGCGCACCACGCCGCGCGAGCGCGCGGAGATTCTGCGTCGAGCATTCGATCTAGTACAGGAGCGGGCGGATGAATTCGCAGCACTGATGACGCTAGAGATGGGCAAGCCTTTCGCGGAAGCTAAGGGTGAGGTCACTTATGGCGGCGAGTTCCTGCGTTGGTTCAGTGAGGAAACGGTGCGCGATTATGGTCGCGCCGCAACCGTTCCCGAAGGCACGCTACGGATGATCACTCGCCGCAAGCCGGTGGGTCCCTGCCTTCTGATCACCCCGTGGAACTTCCCGTTGGCCATGGCTACTCGCAAGGTGGCTCCGGCGGTGGCAGCGGGTTGCACGATGGTGCTCAAGCCGGCCAAGCTGACTCCCCTGACTGCGCAGTACTTTGCGCAAACCATGATCGATGCTGGGCTTCCAAAGGGCGTTCTCAACGTTGTCGCCGGTAAGTCTGCATCTGCAATTTCGGAGCCATTGCTTGCCGATGACCGCTTGCGCAAGCTTTCCTTCACTGGTTCTACCCCAGTAGGCCGGACTCTTTTGAAGGGCGCGGCCGATAACGTGCTGCGTACCTCCATGGAACTGGGCGGCAATGCCCCATTCATTGTCTTTGAGGACGCAGATATTGACCAAGCGGTCCAGGGTGCGATGGGCGCCAAGATGCGCAATATCGGCGAGGCCTGCACCGCAGCTAACCGCTTCTTGGTCCATGAGTCTGTTGCTGAGGAGTTTTCCGAGAAACTCGTTGCGGAGTTTGAGAAGCTCAATTTGGGCAATGGTATGGACGAAGGTATTACCTGCGGACCTCTCGTCGAGTCCAAGGCTTTGGAGAGCATTGCGGCATTGGTGGACGATGCTGCAGAAAAGGGCGCTACCATCGCCACCGGCGGTAAGCGCGGGGACGGTGCCGGCTACTTCTACGAGCCTACGGTGATCACCAATGTTTCACGTGAAACACGCGTCGCCCAGGAAGAGATCTTCGGTCCAGTCGCCCCGATTATCACCTTCAGTACCGAGGAAGAGGCGCTCGAGATCGCCAACGATACCGAGTACGGTTTGGCATCTTACGTCTTTACCGAGAACTCCGACCGCCTGTGGCGCATCGCTGATGGCCTAGAGTTTGGCCTGATGGGCTTCAACGCCGGCGTTATCTCTAATGCCGCTGCCCCCTTCGGCGGCGTGAAGCAATCCGGAATGGGCCGCGAGGGTGGCGCGGAAGGTATCGAGGAATACACCTCCGTGCAGTACCTGGGCATCCGCGACCCTTATGCCAATGCTTAGGCCTTCAACCGGCGACGCAATCACTGTTTAGCGCGCTTATAATCGTGTTTGATTAAACATTTAAGTGCGTGCGGCGTATACTCACTCCCTGCATAATTGTGATTGCTTTCCTTCTCCCCGCACGCGGCCCTTCTGGGGCCGTGCGCGGTTGGGAGGATTTTTTATTTTTTATTTGGAGTGAGTCTTGTCAACAACGAATTCAGCGGCAGCTCAGCCGCCATTGATTACACCCACGTTCCTTTTGGCGTGGGTGGCTAATTTTGGCCAGTTCCTTGTCTTCTACCTAACGGTGACGACCATGGCCCTGTATGCCGTCGAAAGCTTCGGGGCGTCCGATACCGTCAGTGGTTTTGCCTCCAGCGCCTTTGTTTTGGGCGCGACTTTCATGCGCATCGTCTCCGGCTGGTTGGTGGACCGCGTGGGGCAAAAGGGCGCCGCGCTGACCTCGCTAGCCTTCGTCAGCATCGTGACGGTGGGCTATTTCGTGGCCCATAACGTGGCCATCCTCATCCTCGTGCGCCTGCTTCACGGCGCAGGCTATGCCTTGACCTCTACGGCGCTGATGGCCGTCGCCCAGTCCGTCATCCCCCAGCAGCGCCGCGCGGAAGGCACCGGCTACTTCGCCCTCGGCACGACCCTGGCTACCGCCTTCGGCCCGGCAGTGGGCTTGTTCTTAGCCAATAATATTGGCTATAACACCCTCTTTGCGGTCGCCCTGGGTTCCAATATCGTCTCCCTCGTGCTGGCGCTCGTGCTGCGCTACCCGGCGGAGCTCGATGAGGAAAAGCCGGCCTTCAAGCTGCGCAACGCGGTGCACCCCAACGTGTTGCCGATCGGCTTTTTCATGCTCCTGGTGGGCATCGCCTACTCCGGCGTGGTCACCTATCTCAATGCCTATGCGCGCGAAGAGGACCTGGCCACCGGCGCCGGCCTCTTTTTCATCGGCTACGCCGTAGTCATGCTCATCATGCGCTTCTTCTTGGGCCGCATCCAGGACCACAAGGGCGATAACTCGGTCATGTACCTGGGCCTGGTGTCCTTCGCCATCGCCCTTATTATCATGGGCTTTCCCAGCAATGACGTGATGCTCGTGGTCGCGGGTGCGTTTACGGGCATGGGATACGGCACGCTAAGCCCCGCCTGCCAGGCCGTTTCTGTACGCTCTGTATCGGCCGCCCAGATAGGCGCGGGCATTTCCACGATGTTCCTCTTGATGGACTTCGGCATCGGCCTCGCCCCCTTCGGGCTTGGCCCCATCGTGAGCGCCACCGGCTTCGATACGATGTACCTCATCCTCGCCGGCCTCATCGCCGTAGCGGCGGTGTACTACTACATGGTCCACGGGCGCTACCCCAAGGCGAAGGCGCCCGTCGTCAGCGCCACAGAGGGCACGCAGCCGGCTTAAAGGCGCAATGAATTCTGGCTCCGGGTTTATACCCGGAGCTTTTTTGCGTGCTGGGGCGGCAAGCACTTGGCATCGACCACGCGCCGGGCCAGCGCCCGGTCCCCCATCTTGGCCGCAAACGCCATGCGCATGGTGATATCGTGCTCGGGGGCGGGGCCGCAGGTTATGGCATCCCCCGCAGAAATGCGCCCGGGCGAGATGACGCGGAAGTACACGCCGCAATCACCGCGCGCGGTCCACCGCTTGAGCCAGCCCTTCTCCTGCACCCAGCCGGAAAAGGTAGCGCACGGCTGGCGGGGTATGGAGACCTCGAGCGTGGTCGTACCGATGTGGAGGCGTTGATTGATAAGCAGCGCGGAGAGATCAATACCGCGCGTGGTGAGGTTCTCCCCGAAAGACCCTGAAGCCAGCGTGCGGCTCAGCGAATCCTCCCAATAATCCAGTTCCTCGCGGGCATAGGCATAAACGGCTTTGTCACTTCCACCGTGGTGATCACTATCGCCGATAGAATCACCGCGCACGCCAGAACCATCGCCGTAATTGGGTCCGGGAGCGGAGATATCGATAAAGGATTGCGGGCGCTTGTCGATGCCCGAAAACTCATGCCTCTCGCTCGGATCCGGCCTGCGCACGGCGACGTTGGTGGAAATAACCTGCATATCAGTCACTGTAGTCGCGGGTAAGTGCCTCCGCAGTGAGAATATCCCGGTAAAACAGCTCCGGGGCCAGCGAAACCGCCTCCGCGAGCTGCGGGAGGGCGTTATCCAGCGCGGAGGCCACGGCTGGATCGGTGAGCTTCCCATTGGCCACCCCGCGCGCGGTGATGGCAAAAACATAGGAAATAAACGGCATCCAGGCAGAGCCGCCAAAATCCGTGTTTCCTTCCCCAAAGGCGTCCAAGGCGAGCAGGGTGTGCAATACCGACTTATCAACGCCCAATTGCTGCAGCGTCACCCGCAATTGCAGCGCGGTTGTGCGCAGATTGGACATGGTCCCCAGACGGGTCAGCGCCAAGTCGTTATCGAAGCACTCGCGCAGCGCGGCGATGCGGTGGGCGTCATCGCACAGCTGCGCGCTGTCAGTAGCGGGCGTTGGGGCCTCGCCGGTGGCGCTCATGAGCAGCATGGGGCGGGTGACATCGTCTACTCCCGTGGTGGCCGTGCGCCACAGCGAGGGGGAGCCGGAGTGTTCGACGTGGGCCTGGTTGGCATCGGCAAGCGCGGCGAGCACCGAAGAAGGTTCCGCGGCCTCTTCCCCATCGCTGCTAAAGGAACGGGTAATTAGGCCCGTGCGCACCAACGCGCGCATGCGCTGGCCGCGCTCGAAGTCCACCTGCATGAGCGCATCGAGGCTGGCGCGCGGATCGGCCTCGATGTTCCTGATAACGCCCTCAAAGGTCTCCTTGGCCTTGGGGGCAAGGCGGCGCAGGGCGGCATAGGTCTCCCACATACCGGCGGTATTCTCGCTCTCGCCGTCGTGGAAGATGATGAGCGAGCTTGCCGGTGGGTACTGCGGTGCGGCGAGATCGCTGGCCGGTTCATCCTCGCGGAAGTCCACGATGAGATCGCCAGCCTCGTGCAGTTCTTCTGGTAGCTCGAAGCCCTCCTCCACCGGCTCCAAGGGCAGCGGCTCGCTGGCGGGGTTGCCGAGCGGCCACGCCCACGCCAAAAGCTCCACTTCCTCTTCGTGGGTTTGCTCGGGTATCAAGATGCCATCTTCGATGGTGGCGCGGGCCACCAGTGGCGCCTTGCGCACCGTGGCGATGGCGGCATAAATCAGATCGCTTGCCGCGGTTGCCTCGTATTCCATCACGCGGCGGTCCATGCTGCGCTTAAGGTGCGCCGCGCGCTCCTTATCCGGCAGGCCCTCCAGGTACTCCTCATAGGACAGCGTGGACCACAGGAGGTAGAGCTCCAGCGAGGACTTCTTTGTCAGCGCTGCCTTGAGGGCGCGATTCGGCACGGAGAGGGCCGTCGTCGCCTCCGTCGAGCCATTGGCGGTGACGAGATCCCGGATCTTCTGGTTCTTATCAATGACCACGAATTTTGCCAGCGGCAGCGGCTCCGGCGAGTGCACCGTAAAGAGCGCATCCGCATCCAGCTGATCCGCCAGGATGACCTGCTTATCCATATAATCCACGGGCTCTGCCGCAGTGCGCTTCACGCGCGTGCGGATGGTCGCTGGAATGACCTCAAAGGTCAGCTCGTAGCCGGCCTCGCTGCTGATGGTCTCCTCGCGCACCGATTCGTCTTCCCCAAATACGCGCTGGCCCTTTTCCATGTGAATGGGCTTATCGGGGGACGAGGCAAGCGCATAGCTAAACGGTGAGAGGTTCCCCAGCGCATCGATGAAGCGGAAGTTGGTGCCGCGCGGTCCCTCGTTCTTGGAGCGCATGTGGAGCGTCTCGGCAAAGTTGAGGTAGAGGACATCGACAAGCTCCTCGCCCTTGTACAGGCTAAAGCGGTACCGGCCCACCCAGGGGTCTTCGAATACGTCACCGGGTAGAACCTCATGGATTCCCTCCGGCAGCTCATCTTCTAAGATTTCCTCCTCTTCCCCACCGATGGGGACATAGGTCAGTTGAAGGTGCAGAGGGGTATTGACCAAGAGGCGCGGGGATTTCGTGTACACCAGCTCGCCGTCCAGCCCGCGCGCGTTGGGCAGGGACTTGACCGCCATATCCCAGGAAAAATCCGCGCCTTCCGCGACGGTGATGGTGGCCTTGTCCTGGCGCGGTACCGCAATGGAGAAGGAATCTTCTGCCGCTACCTCAAAGATGGACCAGCCTTCCCACGCGCCATGCGGACGCGGCTGGCTATCCGGGGCAGGGGTTAGCTGCGTGCCGGTCGGTGCGATGAAGGTATACGCGCCCTGCGGGATGGGCTGCATGCTATCGACGGGCCGGTGCGCGGAATCAAGTAGCAGGCCGCCATTGGCAATACCCGCAAACTCCAGCGTCTGCTCCGCAAACGTAACGGCAAGGTGGGTAAAGGGCTGTGGCATGGACACCCACAGGCCAGGTTCTTCACCGGCGACGTAATAAAACTTGCGGGTGACCTCCGTGCCGTCCAGCAACTGTGTGGTCACGGTCCATTGGGGGTCTTCTGGTTCATAAGCCGCGCTCACGGCTGGCAGGTAAAGCTCTAAAGTATCGGTATCCGGCGAGAGGCGAAGATGCGGGACCCCCTGAAAAACCGCCGCGTCTAGAAAAGATGATAGCTGGCTACGAAACTTCTCCTGGCTCATTTACACCAGCCTAGATCATTTTTGAAAAGATGTGGATCCTGCAGGCAGAGGGCAAAAAGGCTTTCACCACCGTGGGAGATGAAAGCCTTTGCGCGAGATTAATCGCCTGGATTAGTGGAAGAAGTTCCGCCAAGCATTCGGGTTGATGGTGATGATGCCCAGCTGCTGGGCCAAGAAGGCAATGGCCCCGATAGCCAGCGACGCGATACCGGCGCCCGCGATACCGGCGAGGAGCCCGCTCTTGGAGGAGCCGTCACCGTCACCGGCGTCGGCGTTGTCGTTGCTGCCCTGGTCATCGTGCTTGACCCACCATTCATTCAGGGTGAGCTTGGCCAAGGTGGTGTTATCGATGTAGTCACCGCGCACGGGGTCGGTGTGGGTGGCCTTCGCGCGAAGGGCCTCAGAGCCAGCGCCCTTGAAGAAGAATGGGACGAGCTGGTTGGTGTGCTGCGTGGAGTACCACTGGTGGCCAGAGGGCAGGGTGTTGCCACCGCCACCATTCATGGAGTTGAACTTACCCTCAGAGCGCTCATTGGCACCGGAGAGGTATCCCGTTTCGTGGTCAGCGGTAACGACCAACAGGGTCTCATCCCAGGAGGAGTTTTCTTCTACCCAGTCGATGGCGGCATCGACGGACTTATTGAAGTCCTGTACCTCTTCGATATCGCGGGCGGATTCGTTCCCGTGGCCGCTCCAGTCGATGGCACCGCCTTCAATCATGACGTGGAAGCCCTCGTCATTTTGGCCCAGTGCGTTGAGGGCGCCGGTGGTCATGGTAGGAAGATCCACGACTTCGTTGAACGGAGTGTCATAAGGCACTGTGGACTCGCCGGAGCGTGCCTGCTGCAAGGTAGAGGCCACAGGCGCTAGGCCGAAGTACTTCTCCCCCGCCGCGACATCGCCTTGGGCCAAGGCCTCAAATTGCTCCTTGGTTTCGGCGTAGTTCCAGTCGGACTCGCCGGAAGACAGCTTGTTGTAGACCTCTTCAGACAGGTACTTGTACTTGGCCTCATCCTTCTTCTTATTGTCATCGTCGTAGAACGGGTGGCCGGCACCCATGATGACATCGAGATCAGAGTTGAACATCTCATCCGCAATCTCCAGGTAATTATTGCGGGAGATATTGTGCGCGGCCCAGGCAGCTGGGGTGGCGTGGCTAAACGGCACGGAGGAGACCACGCCGGCGGACTTTCCGGCCTTCTTGGCGCGCTCGGAGGTGTTTTCCTGCTCGTGGCCGTAATCGTTAACGCCTAGCTTGCCGTTATCGGTCTTCACACCGGTGGACATGGCGGTGCCGGCGGCAGAGGAATCGGTGTATCCCTTATCCACGTACTCGTGGGTTGCCCACGCCTTTTGTGGGTCGTAGGAAGAGTCATTGGGGTAGGTGGTCATGGACAGGCGGTTGAAGTCCTCGAAGCGCTGTACGGAATCGCCATCGAGTTCCTCTGGGCCTTCGGCGCTAAATGCGCCATCGACCAGGTACTTGGACTGGCCAGTTTCGTAGAGGTTATTAAACGCCACGTGGCCGTAGCCCATTCCATCACCAATCATGTAGATGATGTTCTTTGGGCCCTGGGATTCGGCGGCGGTGGCTGGGGCAATTGCGCCAGCGGTAGCTACGGTCGCGGCTACGGCAGCGGCGCCAATGCGGAGAGAAGTGCGCATGAATTGTCCTTTGTGGAGGTGAGAGACGAAGAGATGGTGGCCCTGCAAACAAGAGAGAAGTAACCCAGACATAGCTGGGCGCAAAGCCTTGAGTTGAAGATAAAGGCGCGATTCAACTACGAAAGGAACTGCGCGTTAATAGCTCCTAAACACTGCCAGAACATCCCGAGGCACTCTTTGTTCTTTGCCTTAGCCCCCCTCACTCACCGCAGGAGTCATGGCGAGGAATTGCGGCCGACTACCGGTACGGCGCCGAATTAGTGAAGCAAAACCCACCTCTGCCTACCCCGCGCCGGGCTGGGGCTATTACACTGTGTGTTTATGACTAAACCGAGCGATTCCACGTCGTACCGCTACACCCCTGAGCTGGCGAACCAGATCGAAAAGACTTGGCAGCAGTATTGGAAGGACCACGAGACCTTTAACGCGCCGAACCCGGTCGGTTCGCTAGCCACGGGTGCGGGCGAGCTGCCCAAGGAAAAGCTCAACGTGCAGGACATGTTCCCCTACCCTTCCGGTGCGGGCCTGCACGTGGGGCACCCGTTTGGTTATATCGCCACCGATACCTATGCCCGCTATAACCGCATGCTGGGCAAAAATGTGCTGCACACCATGGGCTACGATGCCTTCGGCTTGCCGGCCGAGCAGTACGCCATCCAGACCGGTACGCACCCGCGGACCACCACGATGGCAAATATCGACAACATGCGCCGCCAGCTGGGCATGCTGGGCTTGGGCCACGATCCGCGCCGCTCGGTGGAATCCACGGATCCTGAGTTCTTTAAGTGGACCCAGTGGATCTTCCTGCAGATTTATAACTCCTGGTTCGATGAAGAGCAGCAAAAGGCCCGCCCCATTGCTGAGCTCATCAAGGAATTGGAGGCCAATAAGCGCACCACTAAGGACGGGCGCTACTACGAGGACTTGTCCCCGCAGGAAAAGGCCGAGGCCGTCGATGAGTTCCGCTTGGTGTACCTGTCCAACTCCACGGTGAACTGGTGCCCGGGCTTGGGCACCGTCTTGGCCAACGAGGAAGTCACCGCGGAGGGTAAGTCCGAGCGCGGCAATTTCCCGGTCTTCCGCAAGAACCTGTCCCAGTGGATGATGCGCATTACCGCGTATTCGGATCGCTTGCTCGATGATCTGGAGCTGCTGGATTGGCCGGAAAAGGTCAAGTCCATGCAGCGCAACTGGATTGGTCGCTCCCGCGGCGCGGAGGTAACTTTCCCCGCGGAAGGCTACGGCATCGACGTGTTTACCACGCGCCCAGATACGCTCTTTGGCGCGGAATACGTGGTCTTGGCACCGGAGCATGAGCTTGTCGATGCCCTCTTGTCCCCCATCCCCTACGACGATGACGTGGACGAGCGCTGGACCTACGGCAACGATGATCCGAAGGAAGCCGTCGAGTCCTACCGCGCGGATATCGCGGCGAAGTCGGATTTGGAGCGCCAGGAAAACAAGGAAAAGACCGGCGTATTCTTGGGTACCTATGCCACCAACCCGGTCTCCGGCAAGCGCATCCCAATCTTCATCGCGGACTACGTGCTGACCGGTTACGGTACCGGTGCCATCATGGCGGTTCCCGCGCACGATACGCGTGACTATGAGTTTGCCCAGGCTTTTGGCCTGCCGATTACTGAGGTCGTCTCCGGCGGCAATATCGAGGAAGAAGCCTGGACCGAAGACGGTGCGTTGGTAAACTCCGCCAACGATAAGGGCTTGGACCTCAATGGCCTGAATAAGGCGGAGGCCATCGCCCAGGCCATCGAATGGCTGGAAAAGGACGGCTCCGGCCGCGGCAAGATTCAGTACAAGCTGCGCGACTGGCTCTTCGCTCGCCAGCGCTACTGGGGCGAGCCCTTCCCCATCGTCTATGACAAGGACGGCATGGCGCACCCGCTACCGGAGTCGATGCTGCCGGTTGAGCTGCCCGAGGTGGAAGACTACAAGCCGGCCTCCTTCGATCCTGAAGATAAGGACTCGGAGCCACAGCCGCCGCTGGCCAAGGTTCGCGACTGGGTAGAGGTGGAGCTGGACTTGGGCGATGGCCCGCAGACCTACTACCGCGATACCAACGTTATGCCCCAGTGGGCCGGTTCCTCCTGGTACCAGCTGCGCTATATCGATCCCCGCAATAGCGAGGCCTTCTGCGATATCGAAAACGAGCGCTACTGGACCGGCCCGCGCCCAGATGAGCACGGCGAGAACGATCCGGGCGGTGTAGATCTGTACGTCGGCGGCGTCGAGCACGCCGTGCTGCACCTGCTCTACGCCCGCTTTTGGCACAAGGTGCTCTTTGACCTGGGATTTGTCAGCTCGCAGGAGCCGTATCGCCGCCTGTACAACCAGGGCTATATTCAGGCCTACGCCTATACCGATTCCCGCGGCGTGTATGTCCCTGCCGCAGAGGTAGAGGAAAAGGACGGCAAGTTCTACTACAACGGCGAAGAGGTCAACCAGGAGTACGGCAAGATGGGCAAGTCCCTGAAAAACGCCGTGGCCCCGGATGATATCTGCCGCGACTTCGGCGCCGATACCCTGCGCGTGTACGAGATGTCCATGGGTCCGTTGGATACCTCCCGCCCGTGGGCGACCAAGGACGTCGTCGGTTCGCAGCGCTTCCTGCAGCGCCTGTGGCGCCTAGCCATCAATGAGGACACCGGTGAATTGGCTACTACCGATGCCGAGCTCACCCAGGATGACCTAAAACAGCTGCACCGCACCATCGCGGGCGTGCGCGATGATTACGAGAACCTGCGCCTGAACACTGTCGTGGCCAAGCTCATCGAGTACGTCAACTACCTGACCAAGACCTACCGCACCGAGGCACCGCGCGCGGCGGTGGAGCCCATCGCGCAGCTGGTCTCCCCCATCGCCCCGCACATTGCGGAGGAACTGTGGCAGCGCTTTGGCCACGATGAGACCATCACCTACGAGCCACTCCCCTCCTTTGAGGAGAAATACCTGGTAGATGATGAGATCCAGGTACCGGTCCAGATCAACGGCAAGGTTAAGTCCCGCATTAACGTCGCAGCCGATGCTGACCAAGACGCCGTATTCGAGGCCGCTTTTGCCGATGCCAAGGTGGCTGACCTCACCTCCGGTAAGAACGTGGTGAAGAAGATCTACGTTCCTGGCCGGATGGTGAACTTGGTGGTTAAGTAACCAATGAGCGTGGACGTCTCGGGCCTCTCGCCGTCCAATCAGGACTATCTCAAGGCCCTGTTTAAGCTGGGCGAATGGCATGACGAGCCCGTGACGGTAAAGATGCTCGCCCAGCACATAGGCGTACGGCTCTCCAGCGCGTCGGATGCGGTGCGGCGGCTGGAGAAAAAGGGTCTCGTCACCCATACGCCGTATGGTGCCATCGGGCTGAGTACCGAGGGGCGTGCCTTTGCCCTTGCCATGGTGCGGCGGCACCGCCTCATCGAGACCTTCCTGGTGGAATCCCTGCACTACCGCTGGGACCAGGTCCATGCGGAGGCTGAGCAATTGGAGCACTGCGTCTCCGATTTCTTTCTAGAGCGCATAGACGCTGAACTGGGTTTTCCGAGCCGCGATCCGCATGGAGACCCCATCCCCAGCGCCACGGGTGACTATCCGGCGGACTATGCCGCGACCCCCGCGTCCGAGCCAGGGGATCTGCGCAAACTCAGCGATCTGGAGCCCGGTGAGGCCGGTGTAGTCGATCGCATAAGTGATGCAGACGCCGATCTGTTGCGCTTTTTCAGCGAGAATAATGTGACCATCGGCGCTGTCGTGAGCGTGCGCGATAGCCAGCCCTATTCCGGCGGAATGGCTGTGCGCGTAGAAAACAACGAGAATGAGCGTGCCCAAGATGAGCATTCCGCGGCGTTTTCTTTGAGCTCTCACGCAGCCCGCGCCGTGTGGGTGCGCATGTAACTTTCCTGCCCTTCCTCTTTTGGAAGGTGGGGTATTTGCGCATGTCAACGGTGGTGAGTTGCGACGTAGTTAAAAGTACGTTAAATCTGTAGTTGAAGCAGAAAGTGCGCTTCGGCGCAGCCACTAAGGAGCGAAATGACTACAGCCTCGACGCCACCCTGCGGCATTAATACCGCCGCTAATCTTGTGTATTTTTCTTCGGTTAGTGAAAATACCCACCGTTTCGTCCACAAGCTGGGGTTTCCAGCGGCACGCATTCCTCTGCGTCCGAAGCGCGAAGGAATGCTCTATGTCACCGAGCCTTTTGTGCTCATCGTCCCCACCTACGGCGGCGGCAATATCAAGGCGGCAATTCCGGTGCAGGTGCGCCAATTCCTCAACGTTCCGGAAAACCGCGCGCTCTTGCGCGGCGTCATCACCTCTGGAAATACCAATTTTGGTGAAGCGTATTGCTGCGCCGGGCCACAGATAGCCCGAAAGTGCGGCGTGCCTGAGCTCTACCGCTTTGAACTGCTTGGCACCGACCGCGATGTTGCCCGCGTACGGGAGGGGTTGCAGGACTTCTTTGCGCACCACCTCTACCCCACCGCACACGCATCCACCGCACACGCGTCCATTGCTTGATGGCTAGGACGCATAAGAAAAAGAAACGAGAAAATATCGATGAAATATCAAGAGCTCATTGAGCGATCCCAAACCCCGCCACATTTTCGCCACGATGCTTCCACCCCGTTGCGCCCGGTGAATTGGAATCGCATCTGGGATGACAAGGACCTGGAGGTGTGGAACCGCCTGACCTCGAATTTCTGGTTGCCGGAAAAGGTCCCGCTCTCCAATGACCGCAACGATTGGTCGCGCATGGATCCAGCCGAGCGCGATCTCACCATTCGCGTCTTTACCGGCCTGACGCTACTGGATACCGTGCAGGCCACCGTGGGTGAAATTAGCCAGATTCAAGATGCCCGGACGGAGCATGAGGAGGCCGTTTATACCAATATCGCCTTCATGCAGGCGGTGCACGCGCGGAGTTATTCCTCCATCTTTTCTACCCTGGCCAGCACCGAAGAGATCGAAAAATCCTATGCGTGGGCCGTGGATAACCCAGTGCTGCAGCAGCGCGCGACCAGCGTCATGGTGCATTACTATGGCGATGACCCACTAAAGCGCAAGGTTGCTTCTACCCTCTTGTCTTCCTTGCTGCTGTACGCCGGTTTCTATCTTCCACTGCACTTTAGCGTGCACGGAAAGCTGACAAATACGGCAGACATGATCAGGCTCATCCTGCGGGATAAGGCGGTCCACGGCTACTACTCCGGATACAAGTTCCAGCGGGGCTTGGACCATGCCACGGAAGCTCGCCGCGAGGACATGCGGGAATTTACCTTTGACCTGGTGCGCAAGCTCTATGACCTGGAGATGCGCTATTCCGGTGAGCTCTATGAACCATATGGGCTTATGGATGATGTCGCGACGTTCGTGCGCTACAACGCCAATAAAGCCTTGATGAATCTGGGCTATCCCAACCTCTTCCCGTACGAGAAATGCCAGGTCAACCCGAAAATCCTCGCGGCACTCACGCCGGGTTCGGATGAAAACCACGACTTCTTTTCGGGTTCGGGGTCCTCTTATATCATCGGCAAAGCCGTAGAGACCTCTGATGCCGACTGGGATTTCTAAAAGCTAACAAATCTCCACACGAAAGGACACACATCATGAAACTTCTTGTACTCGTCGGCAGCCTACGGCGGGAAAGCATTGCGAAAAAGATCGCCAACCATGCCATGGAACTGGTCCCCGAGCACGTAGAGTGCCAGCGCTATGACCTGCGTGACCTCCCGCTCTATGATTTCGACTACGACGATCCAGGCGTGGAGGATAAACCCACGCCGGAAGCGTACACCGATTTCCGCAATGCAATTAAGGATGCGGACGCGATTTTGTTCGTCACCAGTGAAAATAACCGGACCATCCCGGCGTGCTTAAAAAATGCCATCGATATCGGATCCAAACCCAATTCCGATGTGGCCTGGAAGAATAAGCCGGCTGGCATCATCAGTCACTCCGTTGGCCGCATGGGTGGGTATTCCTCCCACAAGAACGTGCGCCTAGCCCTGTCCTACTTCGACATGCCGATGCCCGGTCAGCCCGAGGTATTCTTGGGCAATTCTCCCCAGCTCCTTGGTGAAGACGGAAAGATTGAGCCGTCCAGCACCATCGATTTCGTGCGGGACTACCTCGAGCGCCTTGTAGCCCTAGTACCTGCAGCTTCGCAACGCTAGGAGCTACCTCCTCCTAGCAGCGAGGCGGTTAATCCCAGTATTCCGTGGCGCAGAGCGCGATGCCGTGCGCCCGGATTCCCTGGCCCGCCTCAACTGGGGCATCAACGATGAGCGGGAGCCCGTCGATTTCGCATACCCAGAACTCCCCTCCCCCAAACTCATTGGTCTTTTTCTCGACATTATTCACGGTCCCCGCTAGCTCCACCTGCGGGTTGAGCAGGCTGGGCTTGTAGTTTTTATAAAACCGTTCGGTCGCGGGGGATCGCAGCGAAAACTCCGCCGGTTCCGTTAATTCATAGTCCAACGCAACGACTGCGGGTCGCACGCGGCCGCGCAGTTTTTCACCGCCTACGGGGTTGCCGGTGGGAAGCGTGAAGGGGGCATCGCTAAGCACCGCCCACCGGAGATCCTCCATGTCTAGGATGCCAATAAATGGCATGGCGCGATATAGCGTTGCCTCTACGTCTTCCCCGCCTCGGAATGATGGCAAGACGGTCCACTCCCCCTCGTACTCCATCGCCGTGACAGCTATGCCGGAGGGATCCGCATAGTAGAGAACTTGATCAAAAGCAGGTGCGTCCCACAGTGTCCGGTCTGCAGGAAGCTCCGCGATGAGTTCCTCCGTGTCCAGGAAGTCGAATCCGCAGGCGCCAAAAAGTTTATCCATGCCCGCCATCATAAACAGCCGCTTACCCGACGGGGGACGCAGCCGACTCGAAATCCGGCCGGTAGTTACTTAGCAAGTTCTAATGATAGATAGTATCCAGCACACGTTAGTACCAATACATAGCTTTTAAAAAGCAAAGGAAATGCGTTTAAACTGGCAAAAATATGGCAATTATGAATGATCGGAAGTTAAAATCCCGCGCCTTAATAAATGGTGGGGGTTGATGGATCAACCTCTCCTCTCAGTTATCGGTTGAGTAATCAACTGCGCAGTATATAATGCTATTTAAGTCAAAGCCTAAGGGGGAGATACTGTGCGCCCAGAAGAAAGTGCGGCGTGGGCGGACTTTGTAGCGATGCAGCGCGCGCTGCATAGGGAGTTGGCCAATGCACTGCACGCAGCCGCGAATGTGAGTGAGGCCGACTATGCTGTGCTGGCCGTCCTGCTGCGTCGCCGTGGGCAGAGCACCCGGCCGCATGAGCTGGCTGCGGAACTGGGGTGGGAGAAATCGCGGCTGCATCGACAACTCGTCCGGATGGAGCGGCGCGAGTTGGTGATAAGGCGGAACGCGGAGGAGCTAGGCCCCCGGGCAATTGAAGTCACAGTGACGAAAAGCGGCGAGGAGTCGTTCGCCACCGCCTTGGGGAACCATACCGCGAAAGTAGATGAAAAAGTGGTCTCTGTCCTGACGGAAGAGGAGCTGCGGCAGCTGGGGTCCATCTCGAGGAAAATCACGCGGCACTTGGCGGGCGGCGCCTAGGCCGGAGGAACATGAAAGGCACCCCGCCAGGAGTGACGGGGTGCCTTTCTAGCTGTAGGCCCTAAAGGACTAAGGCTTTAGGAAATCTTCAGCACCGTGCGGCCGTGGTGGCTGCCGTTGATGAGGGATTGTGCTTCCTCCACCGCATCTTCCAGCGGAAGGGTATTGGTCAAGGACTCTAGGATGGACAGGTCCAAGGTGCGGGCAAGGAGCTGCCAAGCATTCTGACGGTAGTGCAGCGGGGCATCGACGGAGTTCACGCCAGCCAGGTGCACGTTGCGCAGGATGAAGGGCATTACGGTGGCGGGCAGGTCGGGGCCGCTTGCCATACCGGTAGCGGCAACGGTGCCGCCCCACTTGGTGCGGGCCAGGACGTTGGCCAGCTCTTGGGAACCGGAGGTGTCTACGGCGCCGGCGTAGACGGCCTTTTGCAGGGGCTTGCCCGGCTCGGTGAATTCCGCGCGGTCAATGATCTCATGTGCGCCGAGCTCGTGGAGGTAGTTGGCGTAATCATCGGGGCGGCCGGTCATGGCGTGGACCTCGTAGCCGGCATTGCGCAGAAGGTTGACGGCGATGGAGCCAACGCCGCCGGTGGCACCGGTGACGAGGACTGGGCCATCGGGAAGCCCACGCAGCGAGTTAACGCACAGCGCCGCGGTGTAGCCGGCAGTACCGACGGCAGCGGCCTGCTCCGCGGTGAAATCTGCAGGCAGGGCAACGGTGGCGCGGGAATTGACGCGCTGCTTCGGGGTGTAGCCGCCGTGGCGGAATTCGCCGAGGCCATCGCCAAAGGAGGCAACCAAAGTACCCACCGGCAAGCGCTGCACATTCGAATCGGATACGGTGCCGACCACGTCGATGCCGGGCACCAGCGGGTTGGTGCGGACGACGCCGGGATCGCCGGTGATCGCCATCGCGTCCTTGTAGTTCAGCGAGGAATAGGAGACATCAACGGTCAGGTCGCCCTCGCCGAGGAATTCTCCCTCCTCAAAGGAGGTAGTGACGGATTTGTCTTCGTTACGGGTAACAAGTAGCGTGCTCATGCTCACCATGGTACGTGAATTGTGATGCAACCATTTTTGGGCAGCTAAAGGTTGGGGGAGCAGAGCTTGGCTATATCCCCCGCGGCCTGCTTGGCAAACGGGCTCACCCCGGTAATCGTTGCGGATCCTGGTCCCGTCCAAGTGCCGTAGCCAACGAGGAACAGGCCCTCGACGGTGGGGGTGCGGCCATCGAGAAGCGCGCGGAAAGGACCCAGCGCAGGTCGGAACCCGGTGCACCAGATGAGGTGGTCTGCCTTCACCTCATCGAGACTGGAAAACATGGGGGAGGCCTCCAGCAGGCCCTCATCGCGGGCGCGTTTGACGGGAGGAACGACGACGATATCGCCCAAGTTGGTATCCGCGCCGGGGTCGGGCTCGCCGCGCATCATGGCATTAAGGCGGGCGCGATTGCGCTGGAAGAGCACGCGGCCGTCGACGTCATCGGGCATCCACCGCGGCGGCTTCGCCGTAAACCACGTGGTATCTACGCCGGAAAGCACGAGCTCCGCGGCTATTTGGGCCCCGGAGTTGCCCGCCCCAACGACGGCGACGGACTCGCAGCGGAAAGGATCGGGCCCGGGGTAGAACGCCGAGTGCCACTGCCGCCCGGCAAAGGAGCCGGGGTAGTAGGGGATAAACGGCGAGGACCACGTGCCCGTGGCCGCTACCACCGTGCGCGCGTTAAGAAGCTCGTCATCGGTGGTGACATGAAAGTTCTCGCCATCGTGGCTGACTTCCTGGACCCGCACCGGCCGACGTACGAGCAGGTCATAGCGCTGTTCGTAGCGGGCGAAGTAATCAATGACGTGGCTGGCGGGCGGGAAACCGTCGTGGTGGGGCATCGGCCAGCCGGGCAGGTTGGAAGACGCGCTATTGCTAAATAGCGTGAGCGACGGCCACGCGTGGCGCCAGGCCGCGCCGGGGGAGGGCTCGGCATCGAGGATCTGGAAGTCGAGTCCCTTCCTGCGCAGGTAATAGCTGGTGGCCAGGACCGCTTGCCCGGCACCGATGACGATGCAGTCCAGCATTAAATGAGCTTCCTCTCGCGGGCCACGGTTACCGCAGCAGTGCGGGTATCTACGCCCAGCTTCTGATAGATGTGAATGAGGTGCGTCTTCACGGTGGCCTCAGAAATGAAGAGCTGGTTGGCCAGCTCCTTATTGGAAGATCCGGTCGCGAGCGCGCGGAGGATCTCCAGCTCGCGCGTGGACAGGGACTGCTCCGGCTGGCCCACGCGCTGGGCCAAGAGGTTGACCACCTCTGGGGCGAGGGTGCGCCGGCGCGCGGCGGTATTGAGCACCGCCTCGTGCAGCTCTTCCTCGGGCGAATCCTTGAGCAGGTAGCCCATCGCGCCGGCCTCGACCGCAGCCAGGATATCCGCCTGGGTGTCATAGGTGGTGAGGATAAGCACGGGCGGGCCACCGGCCTCGGACAGCTTTTTGGTGGCGGTGATGCCATCGACTCCTGGCATCTGGATATCGCAGACCACGACGTCGACCTCGGGGGAGCCATCGGCAAAGAGCTTGTCCACGTCCGCGCCATTATCGCCTTCCATGACCACGCGGACATCGGAAAAGGTATTGAGTATCGCGCGCAGCCCGGCGCGGACGACGGGGTGATCATCGATAAGCATGACGTTAACCATGGGGCTGCTCCTTGAGGGGGATTCTAATGGCAAGGGCGGTGCCATCGCCGGATTCGAGGCTCAGGGAGCCACCGACGCTCTCCACGCGCTGGGACAATCCTTGCAAGCCAAAACCGCTGTCATCGCCGTGGCGCGGGGGCGCAACTACACCGTGCCCATTATCCACGACGTCCAGGGTGACTGCATCCTCGAAAAGGCCCAGGGTGACCACCGCGCGGGAGGCGTGCGCGTGCTTGATCACGTTATTAAGGCCCTCTTGCGCGGCGCGCACGACCACTTGCTTGATATCGCTGGGTACGCTGCCGCTGCCGGAAACCACAAGGTCAAAGGTGGTGTCCTCACCAAGGGCCTCCGTGCGCCGGCGCATCTGGGACAGGATGGAATCCAGCTGGGTCTCCAGGCGCTCATCGGGCCCGCCGAGCTCGCGCACGAAGCGGCGCGCCTCGGCCAGGTTCTCGCCTGCGGTGTCCTCGATGACGGCGAGCTGCTCGTTCTTGGTCTCTAGGTCATCGGTATTCCGGGCGGCGCGCGAAAGCAGCAGGATGGAGCTCAACCCTTGGGCCACGGTGTCATGGATATCCCGGGACAGGCGCTCGCGCTCTTCCAAGCGCCCGGCCTGGTGCTCGCTGGCGGCCAGCTCGGCCTGGGTTTCTTGCAGCTGCTTGGCGATGTCCCTGTGGTGCGCCGCCTCCGCCTGCAACCGGCGCTGGATATAAAACACGCCCGCGGCAAAGGTCGTGCCGATAAGCGGCCCGATGGCCGCGGCGATGGACCAGCCATCCGGATGCAGCCACGCGGGAATGAAGGTGGCCGCCGCCCACAGCACCGTGATGGAGATAAGCCCGGGCCACTTGGGCAAGGCGCGCAGGAAGACGAAGATGAGCGGGAACTCGAGCCACATGAAATCTTGCGCGTGGACCATCAGCCCCAACCAGAGCAGGCACAGCCCGGTGAGCCAGAGCCAGGTGGGAAGCCAGCGCGCGGCCGCGTACACCGCGGCTAGGGCGATGGCCAAAAGGATGGCGCGGGCGTCTAGGCGGTCATCGATGTAGGCGCGGGCCACGCCGAAAAGCAGCAGGAACGCGAACATGGCGTATAAGCCCCAGAGCCATAATTTCTGTCCGGAAAACACAATTTCCTACAGTATCTGCCGGAGGGTGGATGAGGGATCAACCAGTTGGTTGACTGGAGGTTCAACTAGGCCGCCGATTACTTCTGAACTGCGCAAAGGGACTATAGAAGTATGTTCTTAGCTATTCGTGAAATCACCGCAGCGCGCGGCCGCTTCGGGCTCATCGGCGGCACCGTGGCGCTTATCACCCTGCTTTTGGTTATGCTCTCCGGCCTGACGGAGGGCCTGTCCAAACAAAATACCTCGGCGCTTGAGGCCGTGGCGCAGGATCACCCCTACGTCACCTTTTCTACCGAAGAGCCCGCCTACAACGAGTCCGAGATCCACGAGAAGGATCTTTCAAGCGATGCGATTGCCTTAGGCACCGCGCAAACCAAGCTGGAGGGCGAGGGCGCGGTAGGCGTGATGGGCCTGCCGGCTGGCACGACCATCCCGAATACCAACGCCACCGTCCCGGAAGATGGCGCCGTCCTCTCTGACACCATTGAGGCCTCCGGCACCGTGAATATCGGTGGGGTAGACCTTTCCGTAGAGGGCACCGTTCCGGAAACGCAGTTCTCCCACTCGCCGGTGGTATGGGTTTCTACCCAAACCTGGCAGAAGGTAAGCCACGCCCCAGAGGGCGTAGTCGGCACGGTTGCCCTGCATACCGAAGAGGTGCCCGGTTCGGTCGAGATGTCTGATTCCTTCTCCGGCCTGCCCGCTTATCAGTCCGAGCGCGGTTCGCTGTTGACCATGCAGGGCTTCCTCTACGGCATCTCCGCATTAGTCACCGTCGCCTTCCTGACAGTGTGGACCCTGCAGCGCACCCGCGATCTTTCCATCCTGCGCGCCCTGGGATCCTCGGTGCGCTACCTGCTGCGCGATGCCCTGGCCCAAGCCGCACTGATTTTGGCAGCCGGCACCATCCTCGGCGCGTTCGTCGGCTGGCTGCTTGGCCTGCTGGCCTCCGGCACCGTCCCCTTCGACGTATCCGTGCGCACCATCATCGTTCCCGCGGTGGGCATCTGGATCCTGGGCATGGCCGGTGCCTTGGTTTCCACCCGCCGCGTAGCCAAAGCCAACCCCCTCGATGCATTGGGAGGAAATGCCTAAAATGTCCACCATCCTTGATATTCGCAACGCCACCGTCACCTTTCAGGACGGTACGACGACGACCACGGCGCTTGATAATGCCACCTTTAGCGCCGACTCCGATACCCTCACCGCGATTGTGGGCGAGTCCGGTTCCGGTAAGTCCACGCTGCTCTCCGTCGGGGCAGGGCTCATCACGCCGGACTCCGGCACCGTCGAGGTCAATGGCACGAATTCCATCATCTTCCAGCAGTCGAACCTGTTGTCCTCGCTCAAGGTGCGCGATCAGCTGCTCATCATGGACCACATGGCCGGGCGCAAGCTGCGCAAGGATCGCGCCGATGAGTTGCTAGAATTCGTCGGCCTTAAGGGGATGGGCAATCGCCGCATCGGCCAGCTTTCCGGCGGCCAAGGCCAGCGCGTCAATATCGCGCGCGCCTTGATGGATGAGCCGAACCTGCTGCTTGCCGATGAACCCACCTCCGCCCTCGACTCTCACCTTTCGCAGGAAATCATCCGCCTGCTGCGCGATATTACCCAGGAGATGCACACCGCCACCGTGCTGGTCACCCACGATCGCTCCTTGCTCACCTTCGCCGACCACGTGGTTGAGGTCAAAGACGGCCGCGTGAGCAAGCAAGACGTTAACGGTGCATAACTAGCAGGCGGGCGATGGACTGGGGCATCGCCGCGGCGATTTGGGAAGCGGAGCAAATGCCGAAACCATCGGGGGTATGTGCCGCAATGGCCGCGGCGTGCTGGTGTAGGGCGGCGGCGTGGAGGATCTCCATGATGATGTACTCGGTATCGGCCTTCGCGTGGTCTACCTGCGCAATGGTGGCGCCGAGGATGCCCGATAATACGTCGCCGGAGCCGGCGGTGGCCGCATAAGAGTGGCCGGCATTCATCCCGTAGATGGCCTGGCCCGGCGCGGTCACCGTGGTGATCCGGCCCTTGTGCAGGATAAAACAGTCCAAGTCCTCGGCCAGTTCGCGCTGGCGCGGGCCCACGCCCTCGCTGAGATCGAGCTCGCGGCCGAGGGTGGCCTCGTAGAGTCGGCGGAACTCGCCGGCGTGTGGGGTAAGGATGACCCGCGGGTGGGCGCGGACGCGATCGCGCAGCTCAGCGCTCTGGGCGAGCAGCGTCAGGGCATCGGCATCCAAGATGGTGGGCAGCTCGCGATCTAAGACGGTGCGGAGCTCGCGGGCCGCCGCCTCATCGGTGCCGCGGCCGGGACCAACCACCCACGCCTGGGCATGCACCTTATCCTCGGCGCTGCGGTGAGGAACCACCTCGGGCAGGAGGGGGACCACGGCATCGTTATCTATCACCCGCACCATGGACGGCGTGGCGCGCACCGCGCCGGTAGCCGCCAGGATGCCCGCGCCGGGATACTCGCTGCTGCCAGCGCAAATGGCGGTGACCCCGCCGGTGTATTTCGTGCTCGAAGCGTGGGGAGTGGGATCCACGATGGGCCCTGTGCAGCCCACGGGCTTGGGGGCGGTGACGTGGCCGAGGTGGGCATCGGCAAGCACGGGCTCCGCGGGCCACTGGAAGGGGAGATCGATGGTGGGCTCGTTGGCGATATAGCCCGCCGGCTCTGCCGAGGCCGTTAGTTCCTCCGCAAAGGACCGCGGCGCGTTGGGCAAGTGCAGATCGCACAGGACCACCGTGCCGCATTCCGGGGCGAAGATATGGCCGGCGCGCGCCCAACCAAAGCTCACGGTAATCGTAGCCTCGACGGCATTTTCCGCGGCCACGCCCGTATCGGCGTTGATACCAGAGGGGATATCCACCGAAAGCACCGGGATATCGTGCTGCTTGGCCGCGCGGTACGCGGCAAGCCCAGCACCGCTAAGGCCGCGGGTGGAGTTGAGGCCAGCGACGGCATCAATGAGCAGGCCCGTAGCCTCCGCGCGCGGTTGCTCCGTAATGGTCCCGCCGGCGGCTTTAAAAGCCTGCAGCGCTGGGCCGTGCGCGGAGCCGGCAACGAGAAGCGCGTCGACGCCATAGCCCTCCTCGGCAAGGAAAGCGCCTGCATAAAGGCCATCGCCGCCATTGCCGCCGGGCCCGGCCAGGATGGAGATGCGGCGGGGCGCTGGGCCTGTCAGCATGGATTTCGCCGTGGCGGCAACGCCCCGAGCGGCCAAGCGCATGAGCTCATCATCGTGACTCTGCTGCGCGAGGAGCGCGGACTCGGCGGAACGTACGGCGGATACACTATAGGCTGGTCGCATGCCCGCCACTATAGGCCCTAAGCTGCGGATTGGCAGGTGGGGCACCAGAAGAGGTTTCTGCCCTCCATTACTTGTTCCGTAATCGGCGTGCCGCAGACATAGCAGGGCAGGCCCGCGCGCCGGTAGACGTAGACTTCGCCACCGTGATCATCCTTGCGGGGCTCACGATCCATGGCCTCTGGCGAGTGCTCGGCGCGCACGGTATCAATGCGGCCGTGCTCCACGCCGTAGTTCATGAGCTCTACCAGGTCTTTCCAGATAGCGAAGAATGTTTCACGGGAAACATCTTTGCCAGGGGTGAAGGGGGAGAGGCCGGCGCGAAAGAGGGCCTCCGCGCGGTAGATATTGCCCACACCGGCATAAAGGTGCTGGTCCATCATGAGGGAGCCTATGCTGCGGCGGGATTTGTGCACCTTGGCCCACAGGGCTTCAGGATCGGCATCGGCGCGGAGAGGATCCTGGCCCACCTTAGTGAGCCGCGCCCGGTAATCCTCCTCCGTAAGCAGCAGGCAAAATTGGGGCCCGCGCAGCTGTGCGGCCTGCGTCCCATTGTCTATGCGTATGCGGATCTGCCCACGGGTTTCCTCACGCGGTTCGAAGCTCAGCTTGCCGATGAGTCCCAGATGAATATAGAGGATATGCGCCGGGTCCGCGGCGGTGAAGTGCACGAAGAGGTGCTTGCCAAAGGCCTCTGCGTGGTCGATTTCTGTACCGTCCAGAATGGCCGCCTCGGTGGCGAAGCGGCCTTGCGGGCTGGTCACGCTGAGTGGCGTCCCGCGATAGTCCGCGTTGAGTGTGAGGGCTAGGCGGTGGATCACGTGACCTTCAGGCATAGCTTCAGTGTAGTGAAATAGTTGGTCGACCCCAACTAGGGCGCGTGGCGCCGGGGAATGAAAAAGAGTAAACTCGAAGCGCGGATTGATTTTATTTCTATTGAAGGGTCGATAAATCATGACGCATGAAATCGGTTTTGACCGTGAAAAATACATAGAGCTGCAGTCAAAGCACATCCAGGCCCGCCGCGAAGAAATCGGCGGAAAGCTCTATCTGGAAATGGGCGGCAAGCTTTTCGATGATATGCACGCCTCCCGCGTGCTGCCGGGCTTTACCCCGGATAACAAGATCGCCATGCTGGAGCGCATCAAAGAGGAAATTGAAATCCTCCCGTGCATCAACGCCAAAGACATTGCCCGCCACAAGGTACGCGCTGATTTAGACATCCTGTATGAAGATGACCTCTTGCGCTTGGTGGACGTATTCCGCAGCCGCGGCTTCTTGGTTGAAAACATCGTCATGACCCAGGTGGAAGACGGAAATGCGCAGGCAGAAGCGTTCATCGAAAAGCTCGAGCGCCTCGGCCTCAAGGTAGCCCGCCACCGCGTTATCCCTGGCTATCCCACGAATACGGACCTCATTGTGTCTGAGGATGGCCTTGGCAAGAACGAGTTCGCGGAAACCTCCCGGGACTTGGTGGTTGTCACCGCCCCAGGCCCTGGTTCCGGCAAGCTTGCCACCGCACTATCGCAGGTCTACCACGAGCACCAGCGCGGCAATAACGCTGGTTACGCCAAGTTTGAGACCTTCCCCATCTGGAACCTGCCCCTCGAGCACCCGGTCAACCTCGCTTACGAGGCCGCCACCGTGGACTTGAACGATTCCAATATTATTGACCACTTCCACTTGAGCGCCCACGGCGAATCCACGGTGAACTACAACCGCGACGTTGAGGCCTTCCCGCTGCTGCGGACCCTGCTGGAAAAGCTCACCGGCACCACGCCGTACGAATCGCCCACGGACATGGGCGTGAATATGGCCGGCTACTGCATTACCGATGATGCGGTCTGCCGCGCCGCCGCCCAACAGGAAATCATCCGCCGCTACTTCAAGGCCAAGGTGGAAGAAGCCCGCGCCGGGCTGGGCGATGAGCAGTCTGAGCGCGCCGCCGTCGTCATGGCGAAGGCCGGCATCAAAGCCGATGACCGCCCTGTGGTTGGCCCGGCCCGCAAGCGCGCGGAGGAAACCGATGGACCCGCCTCCGCGATGCAGCTTCACGATGGCACCATCATCACCGGCCGCACCTCGCCGCTGCTGGGCTGCTCCGCGGCGATGCTGCTCAATGCCCTTAAGTACTTGGCCGGCATCGATGACGATACCCACCTGCTTTCGCCGGAATCGATAGAGCCAATCCAAACGCTGAAGACGAAGCACCTGGGCTCTTCCAACCCCCGCCTGCACACCGATGAGGTGCTCATCGCGCTATCCGTATCCGCCGCGAAGGACGAGGATGCCCGCAAGGCGCTGGAACAGATCAAGGAACTCGCCGGCTGCGACGTCCACACCACCACCATCCTGGGCTCGGTGGATGAGGGAATCTTCCGTAACCTCGGCGTGCTCGTGACCTCGGATCCGGTCTTCGCCCGCAAGAAGGCGCTCTACCAAAAGCGCTAAGGAATTGGGGATCTTGCCGGTAGCGCGCCTAAGATTATGGGCGTGACTATCGGCAAAGTTCTCCTGTATTACTGCTTTACCCCCATCGAGGATCCCACCGCCGTCATGCTATGGCAGCGCACCCTGTGCGAGTCCCTGGGCTTGAAGGGGCGCATCCTCATTTCGGAACACGGCATCAATGGCACCGTCGGCGGCGACATGGATGCCTGCAAGCGCTACGTGCGCCAAACCCGTGAGTACCCGGGCTTTAAGCGCATGCAGTTCAAGTGGTCCGATGGCGGAGCCGAGGATTTCCCGCGCCTATCGGTCAAGGTGCGCGATGAAATCGTGGCCTTTGGCGCGCCGGGCGAGCTGAAGGTGGATGAAAACGGCGTCGTGGGCGGCGGCACGCACCTCAAGCCGGAAGAGGTCAACAAGCTGGTAGAAGAGCGCGGCGATGACGTCGTCTTCTTCGATGGCCGCAATGCCATGGAAGCAGAGATTGGCAAGTTCAAAAATGCCGTCGTGCCGGATGTGCGCACCACACATGACTTCATCGAGGAACTGGAATCCGGCAAATATGACTGGATGAAGGACAAGCCTGTCGTCTCCTATTGCACCGGCGGGATCCGGTGCGAGGTCCTTTCCTCTCTAATGAAGAACCGCGGCTTCAACGAGATCTACCAGATTGACGGCGGCATCGTGCGCTACGGCGAAAAGTACGGCAATGATGGGCTGTGGGAAGGCTCCATGTACGTCTTTGACAAACGCATGCACCAGGAGTTTGGCCAAGGACTAGAGGACCCAGGCTTTATCCAATTGGGCCACTGCGTGCACTGCGACAAGGGTACTAATACCTTCCACAACTGCATTAATGAGGATACGTGCCGCCAACAGGTGCTCATCTGTGATGACTGCATCCAGCATGTGGAAACCCAGCATTGTGGGCGACCGGATTGCGCCGAGGTAGCTGCGAATCTCGTCGATCAAAATTCGAAGTCTTGATTATGGATTGTTAGAAGTTGCCGAAAAAGGCCCAGCCTACTGGATTGACGTGGTCTACAACCGTCGACGCAGGCACTGAAGCACTCGGGATGGTCAGCCTCGTCTACTTCAAGAATGACATCACCCAAACCAGACACGAACCCGTAAGTATCTGAGTACTGCGGTGTCAGCTTCCATCCTTACATCGGGGTCCGTTGTCGCTTCAGCACAAGAATCAACACCTTCTCGTACTCCCGTGCGATCTGTTGATTCAGTTCAGAAACTTCCTAACGCGACCTCTATTGATTAGGTTCAGATTGAGTCAGGACAGGGTTCCGCTGAGGCTGACGAGCAGGGAAAATTAAACTTGCCATCAAGGCGGGTCTCGAAGAACTTAAGCGGATCAACAAGGATTGGTATGACGAGGTCATTTCAAAGAGTAAAGAAGGAAAGGCTGCTGCGGGCTCAGACGTTTCGATATCTTGCGAAATCTATTCCCATTCCTACAGGTATCAGCAGGAGCGGGGTAAATTTCACCAGTTGACCGGTATTCTCAATGTTGGCGTGGTCAAGGTATATATGGAGGCCAATAAAGCCAGCTACAGCCAGAATCATTCCTAGGAGGGTGAATAGGTAAAACTGTCGTTGAGAACTATCTGGATAGAGCGTATGGGCGTATTCTCTGGCCGGGCCAAACTCATCTTCGGCTCGGACACCCTTCTCATGGATTACCTCTTTGACGGATGACAGGGCTTGGTCGAGCTCTAGCCCATTGATGTTGAGTAGGCGTAACTCTCTGGCGAGATTATCCAAGTATCTTGCATTTGCATCCTTAGACGTTGTATTCATTTAACCTTCTTCCATGGGTTTGACAGTTTTGGAGCTCTTCTAGTCCATTTCTGAATAGAAGCTCACCTTCGCCACTGATGTAATACTCCTTTTTGGCAGCTCCAGAACTGGGAAATACCCATTTGGATGAGACGGCTCCTAACTTTGCTAGCCGGTCGCGAACTTCGTACCCGTGATGCGCGCCTTATTGTGCACCGGCACGAGGCTTACCACGGGTTACAGATACACCATACTAGCGGACGCAACCGCGCGCCTGGTTACCTCCGCGATAAGGTGGGTGCGATATTCTATGCGGAAGCCTAGTTCACCAGAAAAAGCTGAATATCGCTGATGGCCCAAATCATGAAGTTGAAGGCCACCACCCAAAAGATCGCCATCCAGCTGCGCCAGCGCAGGTAGCGGCGCAGCTTGCGCACCATAATGATCGCGCAGCCAATCATGCCCAGCAGTGGGATGATCATGGTGGAGATGGCAAAGAAGTTTCTTTGGCCCTCGGTACACAGCCAGCTTGCGGTGCCGTCCTCGCACAGGGGGCCGCCGGTAAGGCGCGAAAAGAGCGCGACGCCGAAGCCATATAGCGCGGAGATGATCAGCACGGACACCATGTACCAGACGGCTTGGCGTGTGGAGCGCCGGTTGGCGGCGGCTACCTCGACGGGATCGGGCTCGTCTGCCAAATCATCGAAGCTTTGCGGCTCGGGCCGGCGCACGTTGGCATAATCGGCGTCGGTCGTCAGGTCGTTTTCGGGGTGCTCTGGGCGCGAGCTCATACATCAAAGCTTAGTCGGTCGCGGGGTGAATGAGTACCGGTACGCGAATATGAGGGAGCAACTCGGTTGCGTTAGAACCCAAAAAGACCCGCGCGATGGGGCCTTGTGGGGTAGAGGCCATCAACATTAGATCGCCCTTTTTCCACTTGAGTGAATCAACGGCACCGGACCACCCGGCCCCGGAACCGATCTCAGAGGAGACCTCGAGCTCCGGGTAAGCATCTTGGATGCGGTCGCGAGCCCGGTCGAGCATTGCTAACGAATCCTCGTGCCACTCGGCGGTGAGCTTTAGCGCAATATCGCTTTTATCCTTCGACGGGGAATTCAGCAGGTCATTCGCTGAGAAAGCCAAGATGCGCAGGGGTAGATCCCAGCGATCCGCCAGCGCGGCTGCACCCAATAATTCCCTATCCGCACGGTCACCGCGCTCCGTAATGACAAAATTAAAGCGGGTCACGCCGTGTTTCGATAATTTGGCCTTGCGCGGGATAAGCCCTAAAGATTGTGGCGAGTAGTGCAGGAGGGTATCCGCAGTTGAACTGGGGAAAAAGCGGCCCTTGGGCGCGGCCTGGTTGGGGCCTAAAAGTATGAGATCGGCCTGAAAATCCTGGGCCATCTCGGTAAGAAGCTGGGGGCGGGAAGGGCCATCGACAAGCACGGAGGGCGTATCGTCCCAGTACTTTTCCGGGATACCTGCCTCCGTCAGGGCCGCAGCCGTGGCTGATGCGCACGCTTGCTTTTGCTCTTTAAACCACTTCTTGTATTTCCCGCCTAGCTTGGACAAGGACGTCGTGGTCCACGGTTGGAAAACCGTGGAAATAACGCGCACCTCTATCACCGCGGTGCGCGATAGCCATGCGGCGAAGTCGAGGGGTTCCGTACCGGAAGAGGAAGGACTCCACGAAATGAGGATGCGCAACGGCTCTTTGGCCGAGCCTTTATGCAGGGTCGGCAGCAGCGGTTGGTTAGATTTTTTGCCCATAGAATGAATAAGTATGCGAAAGCTTAATGAGTACTAAAGCTCATTATCGTCTGTTGCGACCGCAAAACTAAAATTGCATGTGGCCGTAAGCTCGCTACTCGCTATCCATGGTGGGGCGGTAGACATCCGCAAGCTTGGAAATGACCGCGCCCATCTCGCGCGCGGTGGCCAAGTCTTCGGGCTCGAGCCACCGCATAATCTCCGCAAGGGCCGCGGCGCGTTGCCCGGAAACAATGGCCAATTCGGACTCGCCCAGTTGGGTGAGCGCGACCAGCACGCCGCGGCGATCTTCTTCATCGCGGTGGCGTTCCACGAACCCGCGGCGTTCTAGTTGATAGAGCGCGTTGGACGCGGTGGGCATGCGGATAAGCTCCGCCTGGGCGATGGTGGATACGCGGGAAGGCCCGCGCAAGCGCAACTGGTTCATGATGGAGACCTGCGAGGTAGTCAGCGATGAACCCTCTGCAGTGCGCTGGAAAATAAGAATTAACTTATTGAGCGCCGGTTGGATGTCCCGCGCTACCTCTACCGCGTCCTCGTAGTTGGACGGGGACTTCGTTGGGTCCGTCTCATCATGGTGTTGCGTCATAGAACTAAATTCTATCGTGCCCTACCGTCTGGCGGTAGTATCGCGACGAAAAAATTAGCTTCCCTTAATAAAATCTTCCAGCTCATTGCGCGCGACATCGTCGCCCTTCTGCACTGGAGGGGACTTCATCAGGTAGGAGGAAGCGGAAAGTACCGGTCCGGCAACCTTGCGGTCCAAGGCGATCTTGGCGGCACGGACGGCATCGATAATGATGCCGGCGGAGTTAGGGGAGTCCCAGACCTCGAGCTTGTACTCCAGGTTCAGCGGGACCTCGCCGAATGCGGAACCCTCCAAGCGGACATAGGCCCACTTGCGGTCATCCAGCCACTCCACGTAGTCCGAGGGGCCAATGTGGACGTTGCGGTCTGCGCGCTTGCCAGCAATAGGGGAATTGTGCACGTTGGAGGTCACGGACTGGGTCTTGGAAATCTTCTTAGATTCCAGGCGCTCGCGCTCCAGCATGTTCTTGAAGTCCATGTTGCCGCCCACGTTGAGCTGCATCGTGCGGTCCAAGCGCACGCCGCGGTCTTCAAAAAGCTTCGCCATAACGCGGTGGGTAATGGTGGCGCCAACCTGGGACTTGATGTCATCGCCCACGATGGGCAGGCCGGCGTCTTCAAACTTCTTGGCCCACTCTGGGTCAGAAGCAATGAAGACCGGCAGGGCGTTCACGAATGCGCAACCAGCGTCGATAGCGGCCTGGGCGTAGAACTTATCCGCCTCTTCGGAACCAACCGGCAGATAAGAAACAACAACCTCGGCACCGGCCTCGCGGAGGGCAGCTGCGACATCGGCAGGAGCTTCATCCGATTCCGTGATGGATTCCTGGTAGTAACGGCCCAGGCCATCCATGGTGGGGCCGCGCTGAACGGTGACCCCGAGGTCTGGGACGTCTGCGATGGTGATGGTGCAGTTGCGGGAGCTGCGGGTAGCCTCCGCAAGATCCTTGCCCACCTTGTCCCCATCGACGTCGAAGGCCGCGACGAACTCAATATCGCCGACGTGGTAAGGCCCGAACTGGGTGTGCATCAGGCCAGGAATATTTTCCTCTGCTGCGGCGTTGCGATAAAACTCCACGCCCTGAATAAGGGACGTGGCGCAATTGCCGACGCCGACGATGGCGACCTTTACTTTGTCAGACACACTATGCTCCTTTATAAATTCGTTGCTGTGTGGTGCCTGCGCAACGTTAGGCCAGAAATTATGCCTGGTGGTAGCACGACGGCATATGGATCGATCAAGAAGAGGAAATTAAGATAATGCGGGTGAATTCCGTTGCCTTTAAGCACGAGCTTTCCCACGAATGGGAGCGCACCCAACACGTCCGCGAATACCGCGCCGGGCACTTGGGGCGCGATGAGGTGTGTGACGCGGACTTCCTCCTCCGGGCCGCCGCCGAGCACCACGGGCGCACCATGGATAAGCCTTGCCCGGTCTGCGGGGAGAACCTGCGCCTAACCCGGTGGGTGTACGGCGAGAGCCTGGGTCGGCGCGCCGGAAGCGCCCGCAGCGAGAAAGAAATAGCGGAATTTGTCGGCGAAGGCCTGGAATTTACCGTGCACGAGGTGGAGGTCTGCCGGCACTGCCGCTGGAATCATTTGTTGCGTTCTGCAACGGCTTTTAACGCGTGTTAGTTTTCGACGCACCGCCTTAGGCAGTAAGCTGCAATTATTTAGATTGTTACCAGGGATGAATGAGGACACGAATCAGTGACCGAGAAGGAATCTACTGGCGAGTCCACTAAGGTGGACCGCCGTAAAGAAGGCGAAGAACCCAAAAAGCGCCGCATCTGGCCGTGGGTCGTTGTGGCTCTCCTAGTGGTTTTTGTGGCACTGCCTGCAGGCCTTTTTGCGTATGCCTATTCGCAATACACCGTTCCGGAGCCCAAAGAGCTGGCCAATAACCAGGTCTCTACCATCTATGCCTCCGATAACGACACCCAGTTGGCGCGTTTGGTTCCGCCGGAAGGCAACCGCACGCACGTGACCTTGGATGAGGTCCCCGTCTTTGTGCAGGACTCCGTGCTCGCCGCAGAGGACCGCGACTTCTGGGATAACTCCGGCTTTTCCTTCACCGGTTTGGGCCGCGCGGTGCTGGGTAAGGTCACCGGCAATGACACCGCCGGTGGTGGTTCCACGATTACCCAGCAGTACGTGAAAAACACCCTGGTGGGCAACGAATACTCCTACGTGCGCAAGGCGCGCGAGCTCATCTACTCCATCAAGATGACCAACGAGTGGGAAAAAGAGGACATCCTCAACGCCTACCTGAATACGGTCTACTTCGGCCGCAATGCCTACGGCATCCAGGCTGCATCCAACGCCTACTTTGATAAGGACGCCAAGGACCTCACCCCTGAGGAAGGCGCCATGCTCGCCGGTCTTATCCAGTCGCCTTCTGGCCTGGACCCGCGCGTGAACCAGGAAGGTTCCGAAAACCGGTGGAACTACGTTCTTGACGGCCTCGTGGACATGGGCGATCTCAGCAAGGAAGAGCGCGATGGAATGGTCTTCCCGGAGACCCGCGACCCCTCTGAGTATTCGGCATATACGGAAGCCCCGGGTGCTAATGGCCACATTAAGGACCAGGTCATCCGCGAGCTTGAAGAGGTAGGAATTACGGAAAATCAGGTCTCTACCGGCGGCCTGCGCATTACCACCACCATTGATATGAACGTGCAAAACAATACGGTGCAGGCAGTCGATGACCAGCTGGCGCCGCTGCAAGAAGACGCCCGCGCAGCTTCCGTGACCATCGACCCGAAGACGGGTGCGGTGCGCGGTTACTTTGGCGGGCATGATTCCAACGGTTGGGACTACGCCAATTCGCCGCTACAGACCGGCTCGACCTTCAAGATTATGGCGCTTGCCGCTGCACTGCAGCAGGGCATTAGCTTGGATACCAACTACTCCTCGGCGCCGTACCAGCTGCCGGGCTCCGATCTGGTCACCAACGTGGGCGGCGGCTGTGGCGTATGCGACCTGCGCGAGGCCACCAAGCAGTCCCTGAACACGTCTTACTTGCGCCTGCAGAGCGATCTGAAGAACGGTACCCAGGACACCGCGGATATGGCCCACGCCTTGGGCGTTGCTCGCTCGCTGCCGGGTATCGAAGAGACGCTGACCGAAAACGGCAAGCAGCCTTTCGAAGGCGTGGTCTTGGGCCAGTACCAGTCCCGTCCGCTGGACATGGCAACCGCGATGTCTACCCTTGCGAACCAGGGCGTCTGGCACAACCCGCACTTTGTGCAGCGCGTAGAAAATGCCGCCGGTGAAGTTCTGTATGAACACCCAGACGATGAGGGCGAGCGCCGCGTTTCTGCCAATGTGGCCAATAACGTCCTTGAGGCCATGGGGCCGGTGGCGGCATGGTCCAACGGCTCGCTGGCGGGCGGACGTGCTTCGGCATCCAAGACCGGTACGACCCAGCTGGGTGATTCGGGAACTAATAAGGATGCGTGGATGGTCGGCGCCACCCCGCAGCTTGCCTCCGCCGTGTGGGTCGGTACGGCCGATAACACCTCTGCCATTTTCGATCAGTATGGCGGCATCATGTACGGTGCGGGCGCACCGACGAAGATCTGGAAGTCCGTGTTGGATAACTCCTTGGCGGACCAGGAATTCCAGCAATTCCCCTCTGCTTACCCCGTACGCTTCGGCACGGTTTCTGCCGGCGGTGGCGCTCCGGCCTACAACCCAGGTGGTAGCGCCGGCGGGCAAAGTACCCAGAACTACACTGGTCCAGCGCAAAATGGCGCTCCTGAAGAAGAGACCAGCCCAGCACCTGCGGAAAGCCCGGAAGCGGGTCGCGATGCCCCATCGCAGCAGCCGGAGACCCAGGGAGGCAATAATGGTAACGGTGGCAACCGGGGCAACGGCGGCGGCAATAATGAGCCGGCCCCACCCGAAGCTCCGTCTTTAGATGACATCCTTGACCGCGAAGGCGGCCTGGCTGACCTCTTAGGCTAAGCAAGGAGCGGTACGCGTGAGCCAAGATCAGCGCTTGTCCGCAGCAGACGAACCGATGGCGCGGGGCGTCATCGAGTTCCTGGGCGGGCCGAGGGGACGCTTTGCCCGGGGTAGCCGCGCGCAGTGGTGGACCCCGTTGCGCGCGTTGATCGCGGTAGCCTGGGTTTTCTTAGCCGGCGGGTTCTTAACCAAGGCAAATTGCGCTGCTGGTACTCGCGGCGAAGACGGCACCATCAACCTGGATTGGTCCGCCAACCGCCAGTACACCTCTTTTTGCTATAACGACATCGTCCCGCTGTATGAAGGCCGCGGTTTAGATCAACCGGGCTTTCCCTACGCCTTTTCCTGGCAGGAAGATGGCCTGACCCGCTACATGGAATACCCGGTATTGGCGGGCATGTTCCAGGGCCTGATGGGCTGGATTGCGCGCCATACCTATGGGCTCGTGGAGTGGGCCGGGGTGCCCGCCGCTGGTTGGTACTTTGGGCTAACCGCCATGGTCATGGCCTGCATCTGGGTCGGCGTCATCTACATGGTCTACCTTTTGGTGGGAAATCGCACGTGGGACACCATCCTGGTGGCCGCCAGCCCGTTGATTATCATCCATGCCTTTAGCAATTGGGATATACCTGCCATCGCCTTTGCCGTCGGCGCGCTGCTGGCCATTAGCCGCCACCGCCCCTGGCTCGCCGGCATCCTCATCGGCCTTGGAACCGCATTCAAATTATGGCCGGTATTCCTGCTTGGTGCGTTTTTCGTCCTTGCCTGGCGCAATCGCCGCTGGGACGCTTTTGCCAAGGTCGCCGTCGCTACGGCCGCCGCGTGGCTCGTGGTCAACCTTCCCGTCGCCTTGAAATACCCGGCGGCTTGGGCGGAATTTTTCCGCTTGAACCAGGAGCGCGGCGCGGAATGGACCACCCTGTATGCACTGATTAGCCGGAATTCGGGCATTTCTTTCAGCCAGGACTTTTTGAATACCTTCTCCCTCGTGGCATTCATCTTCTTGTGCGTCTGTATTGCCTTGGCCGGCTGGCGCAGCCCGCTTACCCCGCGGGTGGCGGAGTTGGTATTCCTCATCGTTGCGGCTTTCCTGCTGTTCAATAAGGTATGGTCCCCGCAGTATTCGCTCTGGCTGCTGGTCCCAGCGGCCTTGGCCGTGCCGCGTTGGCGGTTGGTTTTGGGCTGGGCGCTTGCCGATGCCCTCGTATGGCCCCTACTTATGTGGCACATGCTCGGCATTGATAATAAGGGCATTCCCCACGAGCTTTTGGACATGGCGATCCTCGTGCGCGATGGATTCATTATCGCCATGGCGGTGATTGTTCTGCGGCAAATGTGGAATAACACGGAAGATAAAGTGCGTGCTGCGCATACGGGCCGCGACCCATTGGCGGGAGTATTTCAATGATTGTGACCTTAATCGGCATGGTGTCGATCTTGTTGGGCTTTATCTGCGTCATGGCTGCCTTTTGGCTGTTTCATAACCGGGAAGATAGGCGCGGGCCCATCTTGGGCGTCCTCGCCATTGTTTTTCTCACCATCATCCCTGCGACGTGTGCTATCTTTTTTGCCGCCACCACGACGGGATAGATTTCTTTTCGCCGGTCATATGCGGTACTGTGGTGGGGTTGCTTGACGCAACGTACCCTCCTGCTGCATCCGCAAAGGTGATGCAGCCGAAAACGACTAGACCATAGGAGGTGATGAGGTCCGTGCGTCACTACGAAGTCATGATCATTCTGGATCCTAATCAGGATGAGCGCACCGTAACCCCGTCCCTAGATAAGTACCTCGACATCGTCCGCAAGGACGGCGGCAAGGTTGAGAACCTCGATGTATGGGGCAAGCGTCGCCTTGCATACCCCATCGAGAAGAAGGAAGAGGGCATTTACGCCGTCGTTAACCTGGAGTGCGAGCACCCTTCGGTTTCCGAGCTCGACCGCCGCCTGAACCTGAACGACACCATCCTGCGTACCAAGGTTCTGCGCACCGACAGCAAATAGCGGATACTGGGATCAGGCACAATCCACGTAACCGATAAGGAGTAAAGACATGGCACAGGGAGATACCAATATTACGGTGGTGGGCAACATGGTTGCTGACCCCGAGCTTCGCTTCACCCCAGCGGGTGCGGCGGTAGCTAACTTCCGCGTCGCCTCCACGCCTCGTCGCTATAATTCGCAGACGAACCAGTGGGAAGACGGCGAAGCTATGTTCCTGACCTGCAACGTATGGCGCCAGGCGGCGGAGAACGTCGCCGAGACCCTGAGCAAGGGCATGCGCATCATCGTTACCGGCCGCTTGAAGCAGCGTTCCTTCCAGACCCGCGAGGGTGAAAACCGCACTGTATTTGAGATCGACGTCGATGAGGTCGGTCCGTCGCTCCGCTACGCCACCGCACAGGTAAACCGCAATCCCCGTGAGGGCGGCGGCAACTATGGCGGCGGCCAGCAGCAGCGCTCGAATAACAATAATCAGGGCGGCTTTGGAGGACAACAACAGCAGCAGTCGCAGCAGCAGAACCAGGCTCCTGCAGAGGATCCGTGGAACTCCGCACCGCCCGCTGGCGGCTTCGGAGGCGCTGATTCTGAACCCCCGTTCTAAGTCTGTCACCCGCAACTATTCAACTAACTCAATTGAAAGGCAGGGATCATGAAGCTGATCCTCACCGCTGCCGTTGAGAACCTCGGCGCCGCTGGCGAAATTGTTGAGGTTAAGGACGGCTACGGACGTAATTACCTGCTTCCCCGCGGCTTGGCTATCGTGGCTTCCCGCGGCGCTGAGAAGCAGATTGAGGGCATCAAGCGCGCCCAGGAAGCTCGCGAAATTCGCGACCTGGACCACGCACGCGAGGTCCGCAACCAGCTTGAGCAGCTGACGAACGTTGAGGTCAAGGTTAAGACCTCCACTTCCGGCAAGCTCTTCGGTTCCGTTACCGCAGAAGACATTGTCAAGGCCGTCTCCAAGGCCGGTGGCCCTAACTTGGATAAGCGTATCGTTGATATGCCCAAGGGCCTGGTCAAGAAGACCGGCAACTACCAGGTCGAGCTGAAGCTGCACGCTGACGTGCTCGGCAAGGTGAACTTCTCGGTCGTCGCTGCCTAAGCAGCGCTCGACGGTCCACAGACCCAAAGACAACAGCACGGCTTAAGGCCCCAAGAATTCTCTATGTGAGGTGGAGAATTCCTGGGGCCTTTTGCCTACCCAACTGGCCTGTGGATAACTGTGAAAATCTGTGGATGAATGTGGAATTCAGGGTTCGGGGACACCACGATTTTGTCACGACTTTACCGCTGGTCACGGCCTATTTTCCGCTACGCTGTGGGAATTTTCACACTAGCAAATAACGGCTCTGACCAGCGGTTATTATCGCTGCAGGTCAGGGCGGTGTTGAGTTATCCACACCCGTGACCTCGGTAAATGAAATGCAAGGATCGGCCTACCAGGTAATTCCACAAGCCCCTGTGGATAACTGTGGAAGTTATGCCCAGGCGGGTAGTGTCCAGGCCCTCGTCTACACTTGGACAACGTTACGCTAGGTCGCTTCACGGACACCAAGGGGAACACATGACCAACGCAAGTTTTGATGATGAACAGCTTCCACCGGAACCACCTGCGCCGGATAACGCCGTAGCGCGCCGGCCGCGGTACCGACAGGATCAACCGCAGCGTTATGAAGAGTATCGCCAGCCGCCATCGGACCGGGAAGCCGAGCAAGGCGTATTGGGTGCAATGCTGCTCAGCCCCAATACGGTCATGGAAGTTATTGAAGAGCTCGAACCCGATGACTTTTATTATCCGGCCCACGCGCTAATTTATGGCGCGATGCTGGACCTTTATGCAGCGGGCCAAGACATTGACCCGCTTATCCTTTCCTCGCGGTTGGATAGGTTCAATAACCTTGAGCGCGTTGGCGGAGCGCCCTACTTGCACACGCTTTTGGCTACGGTTCCCACCGCTGCCAACGCCCGCTATTACGCGGAGATCGTGGCGGAAAAGGCCGTCCTGCGCCGGCTAGTGGATGCCGGTACGCGCGTGGTCCAACTGGGCTTTTCGGGCACGGAGGATGCTGAGATCGAATCGGTGATCGACCGGGCCCAGCAGGAAGTTTTTGCCATCGCCCAGCGCAAAACCGCCGAGGACTACCGCGTGCTGGGGGATCTGATTGACCCGACCATTGATGAGTTGGCGGCGCTGCAGCAGGCTGGCGGCGTTGAATTGGGTGTGCCCACAGGATTTATTGATCTGGATAAGCTCACCAATGGTTTGCACGCAGGCCAGATGATCATCGTGGCGGCGCGACCCGGTGTGGGTAAGTCCACGCTAGCGATGGACTTCATTCGCTCGTGCTCGCTGCAGCATGGCAAGTCCTCGGTCATCTTTTCCCTGGAAATGTCCGCCTCAGAGATCGTGATGCGCCTGCTCTCCGCGGAATCCGAGGTCAAGCTCACCGATATGCGCAGTGGCGGGGTGTCCACGGAAGACTGGGCGAAGATCGATGACACGCTTAACCGCATTCAAGATGCGCCGCTTTTCATCGATGATTCCCCAAACCTGACGATGATGGAGATCCGCTCCAAGGCCCGCAGGCTCAAGCAGCAACATGGCCTCGACCTCATCGTTTTGGACTACCTGCAGCTGATGTCCTCGGGCAAAAAGGTAGAGTCACGTCAGCAAGAGGTGTCGGAATTTTCGCGCCAGCTCAAGCTCTTGGCCAAGGAACTTGAGGTGCCGGTGATTGCCATTTCGCAGCTGAACCGTGGACCTGAAGCCCGAAACGATAAGAAGCCGCAATTGGCTGACCTGCGTGAGTCCGGTTCCTTGGAGCAGGACGCCGATATGGTGATGCTGCTTTACCGCCCAGACTCGCAGGACCGAGATAACGAGCGCGCCGGTGAAGCGGATATTATCTTGGCCAAGCACCGCGGCGGGCCCATTGACACCGTGCAAGTGGCCCACCAGCTGCACTACTCCAAGTTCGTCAACATGGCGCACGGATAAAAGGATTAAAGGTCCACGACGGCGGCGGGGTCTCCTAATCGGGGACCTAGAATCACCAACACGATAAAGACCGCGGCCGCGGCCAGAGAGAGCCACCGCCAAACCGGGAAGAAGCGTTGGCCGCACCAGTAGGCGATCGCTGCACCGATGAGCGCGCCGAGGGTATTAAACAGCAGATCGTCGATATCCGTACGGCCCAGCGCGAAGGCATATTGGGCCGTCTCTAGCGTTAAGCTCAGCGCGAACCCCCAGGCCGTGGATACTTTTACGGAACGGCAAAGGGTAAATACTAGGAGCCCGAAGGGGATGAAGAAGGCGGTATTACCGGCGTATTCAAAAAGCGGGGCGAACCAACTATTACCGGAGAATTCATCGAGGGGAACTAAATGGAGCTCGCGGACGCGTTGATTTTCGGGTTTCCATAGGTAACCGATCTGGAAGAAGGCCTTCAGGGTGGTCAGTGCCACCATGACGCTTATCCAGGCGCTTAGGGCTAATTTATCGAGCAAGGGCCTCACCCTTCAGCTCAGGCAAAGTAAATGCCGCTACGGCGGCGATGGCGAATGCGGCCGCAAATAACACAAAGAGGAATCCAGCACCGGTCGCCGCGATCAATGGCGGCACAATAAGCGGTGCCACGATGGAGGCTATGCGGCCAAAACCCGCCGCGGCGCCCGTACCGCGACCGCGCAGCGCGGTGGGGTAGAGCTCCGGACCAATGGCATACAGGGCACCCCAGGCGCCGAGGTTGAAGAAGGACAACAGGCACCCGGCGATGATGATGAATACCTCGGAGCTTGCGGTTCCATAGAGCCCGGCGGAGACGGCGGAGCCGACCAAGAACACGGCGAGGGTGATTCGCCGGCCCCAGACCTCAATGAGCCAGGCGGCGGTGGCATAGCCCGGCAACTGCGCCAGGGTAATGATGAGGGTGAAGCTGAATGATTTTACGAGCGAGAAACCATCGGCAACCAGCAGGGACGGAATCCAGATGAAGGCGCCGTAATAGGAGAAGTTGACGCAAAACCAAATGGTCCACAGCGCCGCCGTGCGCCGGCGCAGGCCCGGCCCCCAAATGGAGGTCTCGGTGGAGGCGGTGGGTTCCGGGTGGGCATCGTCAAGCGGCTGGCCCGCGGCGGCCTCTTCGAAGGACGCCACAATCTCTTCGGCCTCCTCGTGGCGGCCCTTGGACTCGAGGAAGCGCACCGATTCCGGCAAGCCCAGGCGCACGTAGACCGAATAAGCGGCGGGGATGAGACCCACGGCAAAACCCCAGCGCCAGCCGTTTTCGCCGGCGCCCACGATGAAGGTGCCGATGAGCGCGGCGAGGATCCAGCCGAGCGCCCAGAAGGCCTCGAGGAGGACCACCATGCGCCCGCGGATGCGGCGCGGCGAGAACTCGGAGATGAGCGTGGAGGCGACCGGCAGCTCCGCGCCCAAGCCCAGCCCGACGATGAAGCGGAAGATGATAAGCATGGTCAGCCCACCGGCCAGGGCGGAAGCGCCGGTGGCCAGGCCATAGACCAAGAGGGTGAGGGAGAAGATGTGGCGGCGGCCGTATTTATCCGCAAGGAGCCCGCCGAATGTCGCGCCCAGAGCCATGCCGAGGAAGCCAACAGAGGCGAGCCAGGAGGTTTGGGTGCTGCTCAAATCCCAATGCACGGCCAGGGCGGCCATGATGAAGGAAATGAGCCCGACATCCATAGCATCGAGCGCCCACCCTAGGCCGGAGCCCAAGAGTAGGCGCTTGTGTTTGCTGGTGACCGGAAGCCGGTCTAATCGTTCATTGCGGCTGAGCATGCGCTAATCATAGCGCTGGCTAGAAAATTTCCGGAGACGCAGGGAATTAGAGACGACGAATACGGAACTCAATGCCATGGCAATGCCGGCAAATAGCGGGTTGAGCAGGCCAAAGGCCGCCACGGGGATGAGAATAATATTGTAGGCAAAGGCCCAGAACAGGTTGCCCTTAATGATCTGCAGCGTGCGGCGGGATAGGCGAATGGCATCGGCGGCAGACCGCAGGTCCCCATTCATCAAGGTGATATCGGAGGCCTCGATGGCAACGTCGGTACCGGCGCCCATCGCCAAGCCAAGGTCCGCTTGGGCCAAGGCCGCGGCATCGTTGACGCCGTCACCAACCATCGCCACATTGTGCCCCTCGGACTGCAGCTTCTTGATGACGTCGACCTTTTCCTCCGGAATCACGCCAGCCGTGACCTCGGTGATGCCAACTTCCTCTGCCACGCGCTTGGCCGCGCCCTCATTATCGCCGGTCAGCAGGTGCGGGGTCAGGCCCAGCTTCTTCATCTGCTGGACGGCCTCGGCGGAGGTGGGCTTGACGGTGTCCCGGACCTCAATGAGCCCAGCGAGGTCATCGTCTAGGTACACCGCCACCGGGGTAGCGCCCGCGGTCTCTGCCTCGCGGAAGGCCTCAGCGTATTGGCCTAGGTCTCCACGCGGCTTGCCGACGCCCACGCGCACCCCATCCACCGTTGCTTCCACGCCAGCGGTGCTGGTGGAAAAATCGGTGCCGGGCTCCACGTCGCGCTCACGGGCAATAGCCTGGGCGATGGGGTGCTCGGAGTTCCGTTCGACGGCGGCGGCGTAATCGAGGACATCGCCATGCACGGCCGTAACGGACATTTCCCCGGCGGTCACCGTGCCGGTCTTATCCATCACGATGGTATCGACCTGCTTGGTGGACTCGAGGATCTCCGGGCCCTTAATGAGCAGGCCCAGCTGGGCACCGCGCCCCGTGCCGACCAAGATGGCGGTCGGGGTAGCAAGGCCCAGCGCGCAGGGGCAGGCGATAATCAGCACGGAAACAGCGGCGATAAACGCCGGTGCCACGCCGCCAAAGATGAGGTGCACTAGCAGCGTAAGGACGGAAATGCCGATGACTACCGGTACAAAGACCTGTGCGATGCGGTCCACCAGGCGCTGCACGGGCGCCTTGGATGCCTGTGCGTTGGTGACCAAGGTGGCCATTTGGGACAGCACCGTGTCCTCGCCCACCTGGGTGGCCTTGACTTCCAACTTGCCGGAAGCGTTAATGGTGGCGCCGGTAACGGTATCGCCCACGCCTACTTCTTCCGGGACGGATTCACCGGTGATCATGGAGGCATCCACGGCAGAATTGCCGGAGACGACCTCCCCATCGGTGGCAATCTTTTCGCCTGGCCGCACGACGAAGACATCGCCCACCTGCAATTGAGAGATGGGGATGCGCGATTCCTTGCCATCGCGCAGCACGGAGGCTTCCTTCGCGCCCATGGATAGCAGGGTGCGTAGCGCCTCGGACGATTGTCCCTTGGCCTTGACCTCGAACCAGCGGCCGAGGAGCAGGAAGGTAATGACCATTCCCACGGACTCAAAGTAGATATGGTCCATCTCGGCCGAGCTGGAGGACCACGACATGCTCATGGTCATGCCGGGCTCGCCGGCGTTGCCAAAGAATAGCGCGTACAGGGACCACAGGTATGCGGCCGAAGTGCCCATGGAAATTAAGGTATCCATGGTGAACGAGCCGTGCTTCAGGTTGGTCCACGTAGCGGAGTGGAAGGGGGCGCCACCAAAGATGAAGACGACGGTGGCCAGCATGGCGCAGGCCCACTGCCAGTTCTGGAACTGAAGGGCGGGCACCATGGAGACAGCCATGATGGGGGCGGACAATACCGCGGAGATGATGGTACGCCGCAGCAGGCTCTGTTGTTCGGCAGCGCGGGCATCATCAACCGGCGTGCCCTCTGCGTCTGCGTCCCCGTCTTGGTCGCTGTCATCGCTGCCGGACATATCGAAAGCGCTGTATCCGGCGCCTTCGACGACCTTGATCAGATCCGCGGGCGTAGAAGTCTCCGGATCGAACTCAATAGAGGCGGATTCGGTGGCAAAGTTTACGCTCGCCTCAACGCCGTCTACCTTGTTGAGCTTTCGTTCTACCCGGGAAGAGCAGGACGTGCAGGTCATGCCCGAGACCCCGAGATCAACGTGTGACATAGTATTCGCCTACTTAAGGGTGTATCCGGCTTCGGCTACGGCGGCTGCCACTTGCTCATCGGTGAAATCGCTACCGGAGACAGACACTCCGCCGGTGGTGTGGTCTGCAGAAACTGCCTCAACACCGGCGATTTCGCCTACCTCTTCGCGGATGGACATTTCGCAGTGTCCGCAGCTCATTCCTTCTACGGTGTAGTTCTTCGTTGCCATGACTATCATCCTTTCTCGGTTGCTTATGCTTCCATTCTATACCCCCTAGGGGTATCAGGCAAGGGAGGAATTTAGGTACGGTGGGGAATAAACCACAATGTAAAGGAGTTACAACGAGTATGGCTACTATCGACGTCACTGAAGAGAACTTTGAACAGACCGTAACCGGCGAAGGCATTACGCTTGTCGATGCCTGGGCGGACTGGTGCGGCCCATGTAAGCGCTTTGCCCCTGTCTACGAGAAGGCATCCGAGGAGCACACCGATGCTACCTTTGCCAAGCTGGACACCGAGGCAAACCAGGGCCTTGCTTCCGCGCTGCAGATTCAGTCCATTCCTACCCTGATGATCTTTCGCGATGGCATCCTCGTATTCCGCGAGGCCGGCGCACTGCCGCCCGCAGCGTTGGAGGATCTGCTCAAGCAGGTTAAGGACCTTGATATGGCTGATGTTCGCCGCCAGGTTGAAGAGCAGAACGCACAGCAGGCATAGAATCTGAATTTTCAGAGCTTCCACGGCGCTTTCTGGTGAGTATCGCTAAACTCGCTAGAAAGCGTCTTTTTTATGACCAAAGGAGATAGTGATGGCTAACCCCTTCAGCAAGGGCTGGAAGTACGTGATGAGTTCTCTCGATCAAAAGATTGATGAGAACGCCGATCCAAAGGTCCAAATCCAGCAGGCGGTCAAGGCCGCCAAGGAACAGCACCAGGAAATCTCGGATCATGCGGCAGAGATCATCGGGCACAAGTCTCAGTTGGAAATGCAGATGAACCGCCTGGTGAAGTCCCAGCAGGATTACCAATCTCAGACCGAGCGCGCACTGGAGCTTGCGGATTCCGCCGAGGACCCGCAGAAGGCGAACGAGTACAACCAAGCCGCTGAGGTAGTGGCCTCTCAGCTCGTTGCGGTGGAACAGGAACTGGAAGACGTCAAGCAGCAGTACGCGGCGGCGGAGCAGGCGGCTGAACAGGCCAAGAACCAGCAAAAACAATCCGAGGCTCGCCTGAAGGAGCAGTTGGCCCAGGTGAGCCAGCTAGAAGCGCAGGCGGATCAGGCTGCTATGCAGGAGAAGAACGCGGAAGCGCTCGATTCCATGAACGAGCTCAAGCCCGATGATTCCGTGCCGAGCCTGGATTCCGTCCGCTCCAAGATCGAAAAGCGCTACGCCGATGCCCTTGGTGCACAAGAATTGCAGCAGGCAACCGGCGGCGACCGCATGAGTGAGAATCAAGCGGCCGGCAACGACATGAAGGCCAGCGCGCGGCTGGATGCGCTGCGCGCCGATATGGCCAAGAAGAAGGAAATCGAATCCGGGGATTAATTCTCGCGGCGGATATTAATAAGCACGCCGCGAATCCCTGAGTGGAACCCATCGCGCAAGTTCACGCGCTGGGTTTCCGTCAGCGTGTATTCATGCAGGGTTTCGCAGGCGAACTGTAGCAGCGGGCGGTCGATCTCCGGTGGCAATCCGCCGCCAGACAGTAAGTGGGCTTGGTCGCGCTGCTCTGAGTTGGCGGCATTATCAAACCACCACGATGCGTATTGCTGGCCTACATCGAATGGGGACTGGAACCCAGCAGAGCTCCAGACCTCTTCTGGCAGTGGGACGTACTTCGAGCGCAGCTTGCGCCGCGGTGCCATCATTGACGGTTTCGGCGCAGGCTTTGGTGCTGCTTGATCGGTAGCCTCGGCCTCTTCGGCAGGGCCCTTCTCCGCTTCTGCAGAGGGCTTTTCCTGCTCTTGTGGGGCTGGGGTTGCGGCCTGCTGTGCGCTTTGGGGCGGCGCAGGCTTTGGGGCGGGCGCCGGCGTGGGCTTTTCCGGGGTGCCGAATGCGGTTTCCACCTCGGAGGGCTCCTCGCACTCGTCGCAGTGCTCGGTGCCTGGAAGCTCCTCTTCTGCTCCCTCTGCCTTCTGCGCCGTATCGCGCACCACCGGGGGAAGCGGGCCTTCGAGGACCTGTAGCTCCATGGAATCCGCGAAGTCCTCGCGCGGATCCAAGATGGTGGTGGAATCACACGTATGGCGCAGCGCTGCGGACATGGAATCCCAGCCAAAGCCGTACAGGTGCACGCGGATGCCATTGTCCACGGCGGTCTGCGCGCCGGGGATCATGTCAGCATCGCCGCTGACCAGAACGAAATCGGTGAACTGGTTCTTCATAGCGGCCATGACCATATCGGCCACGAGCCGAGTGTCGACGCCTTTTTGGGTGCGTCGCTCACCCCATTCAATGAGTTGCCCTGTGCGCAATTGCACGCCCTCGCAGGTGCGAAGGGCGCGTTGGTAGCGGTGTGGACCGGTATCCGGGATTCCGTCGTACCAGTATTGGCGCTGAATCGGGTTGCCTAATTGCTCCTCGATCATCCCGCCCATGGTGCTGACCACCTCGGGCAGATCGATTTCTAGCTGCGCGCGAGCCCCCGTTTCCCAGGAGTTATAAAAGCTCGCGAGCAGGTATGAGGTATCGACAAAGACAAGTGTGCGTTCAAGCATGGCTCCTAAGTTCCGTTCTAATTGTTCTAAATAAAATTCTTTGTTACCTCCAGTGTGCCTTATTCACCCCGAAACGTCGATCACAATTCGCTAATTCCCAGCATATTGGCCGCAAATGAAAAGATTTCGGTGACCATTGCGGCGTCGGCAAGCGTGTTATATGGTTAGTTACACAACTAACTAAGTAACTAACGAGCCGAAGGTGATGATGGATAACTCCACGCAGCCGCTCTTTCGGCAGATTGCGTCCTTGGTGGAAGACACCATTGTGGACGGCACTCTGGCGGAGGGCGATAAGGCGCCTTCCACCAATGAGTTGGCGGATTTCCACAACATCAACCCCGCAACCGCGCGAAAGGGGATCACCCTCTTGGTGGACTTAGGGGTGCTGGAAAAGCGGCGGGGCATCGGCATGTTTGTGGCCGAGGGTGCTTCGCGTGCCATCCGCGAGCGCAGGCGAGGCGACTTTGCCGCGGAGTATATGGCCCCGCTTGTCGATGAAGCAGTGCGCCTGGGCTACAACCGCGCCCAGCTCCATGACCTTTTCGATCGGGTTGCAGAAAGCAGAGGAATGTACTCATGATTACTACCCGCGATTTCACCTTTTCCGCAGGCCTTACCCATGGCTTGGTCGGCCGCAACGGAATTGGCAAGACCACCTTATTGCGAAAAATCGCCGGCCAAATTCAATCCGGCCGCATCACGGTCTTTGACCGCCAGCCCTTTGATAACCAATCCGTGCTCAACCGGGTAATCCTCATGGGCATCGACAATCCGCTGCCGGATTCGTGGGGTAGCAAGAAACTCGGTGCCGTCGGCCAGGCCCGATGGCCCAACTGGAATGCGGAGCGATACGACGACCTCATCGCGCGCTTTGACATCCCAAATAAGGCGTATTCCGCGCTCTCCCGCGGGCAGAAATCGGCGTTGGGATTTGTTTTCGCCGTTGCCTCTGGCTGCGAAATAATGCTTTTGGACGAGCCTTATCTGGGCCTCGACCTGCCGCGGCGCGAACTCTTTTACCAGGTCCTCCGGGAAGAACACGGTCGCACCATCGTGGTATCCACCCATCACCTCAACGAGATAGAGGGCTTACTGGACACCATTTCCCTCATGGGGGAGCACCCCATTAGCGGCCCCGTAGACGAATTTGTCGATTCTTTCCTGGAAATCAGCGGGCCCGAAGAAGCGATCTCCGCGGCCATTTCCGCACTGGACCTGCCGGTATTGGAGCGCGCTTCAACCAGCCTGGGAGACCAGGTGCTTGTCGATGCCCGCACTACCTCGCCCGATCCCGTCTTCCGCTATGCCAACGAACATCACCTCCGGGTAACAGAGGTATCACTTGAAAAGGCTGTCCGATCATTGGAGGAGCAGTCATGAAACTTCTATGGCACACAACGGAATGGGTTTGGGTTACAGTCCTATTCTTCATCGCGCTTTACCCCGTACTTTTTGGCGAAAAGTGGGGAACTGTCACCTTGCTCTTGCCCCTTGTGCCCATCCTGACGTATCAACCCAGTTTTGATAAGTACCAAGTACTTGGCTTGAGCTCACAGATATGGAATGAACACCGCCGGATTATCGTCACGGTTTTTGCTGTTGTAGCCATGGCAGGAACGGCTGCACGGCAGGGCTGGTGGGCGTTGGCCGTTTATGCGGCGGCATTGGCATGGGCACTGTGGCGCAAACCAACCCCAACCAGGACGGGGTACTCGACGACCCCTTTGGGAATTGCATCCAAGCTTGGGCGTTTCCCGCCGACGCTCGACGCACAGGCTGTATACCGCCGCCAGGTCCGAATGTGGCTGATGGTCGTCGTATTTTTATCCATCAACGTTGTGCTTTCGCTAATGAGCACGCTGTGGGAACCGATGGAATTCATCGCTTTCATTGCTTGGGTGCTCTTCTCCTTTTTCCTCAGCCAAACCATGGGCATATTGCGGGATACGCTCAGGGACTATGTCACGCTCGGCGGCACGCGCCGCCGCTGGGCGACCATGACTGCAGCGACTGGGCTCATCTTCGTCCTTGGTTGTGCCGCCGTGGGCTTAGCCCTTTCCTTCTGGGGGAACACAATCGAGGTCGCCGCCGGCATCACCGCAATCGCGGCCGTCACCGTACCTGGTCTTACGTACCTCGAGTTCCTAGAGAAGAGGACTCTTGGAGTTTTTGTGGCGTACCTCCTCGGTATCGCACCGCTGGTTTGGCTTTTCGTCCAAGGCTATGTCTCGGCCGCGGTGGGGATGTTTATAAGCCTCGGCATCTACGCCGTATGGGCCGCAACCCTGCCGATATACGCAAGCCGCATAAGCAGCCTGTGGGAGAAAGGCCTTGCGGGCTGGTTTGGCATGAAATAGAAGTGTCTGAAATCCGTGCTGACCAGCAAGTTTGTGAAACTTTAAAGCGGTGTGTAACTTAATACGAGTCAGCGCGACCGACAGCGCCCCACAGAGACAAGACATTGTCTCTGGCTGAAGCGGCGACAGGAAAACAGGCCCTGACAAAAACAATTTTTTACTCGCAACGAGTTCCATGCTTTTGAGTATGTAGCTGTTGTGTGGTGACGATGTCTGAGAACTCAATAGTGTGCCAATGTACTTATTTTTTATTTTTGTGTGCATGGTTGTGTGTTGATTGGTCTGTTGGCCAGCAAGCTTAAAGTAGGTTTGTTGGTTGGTGTGTGCCGGTAAGGTGTTGGAATACGCATCTTTTTGAATACTGTTTAGTGTTTCGGCTGCAT
>NZ_JBEHGD010000010.1:0-78136 GCF_040225835.1 Corynebacterium sp. KPL3927 | reverse complement strand
TCGTGCCACACTAGTCATTCTGGCTTATCTCCTTATGCAGGTTGGGAACCTACACACAAACCATTAGACACTCTCCCGCAGCCCATCAACATCGACAATCCGCCGCATCCTCAACGCTGAAGGCCTTATCACCCCAGCGCCGAAGAAGAAGCCTAAAAGCTCATTTGTCCGCTTTGAGGCCGCCATGCCCAATGAATGCTGGCAGGCTGATATCACCTACATCTATCTGGCAGATAACACTCGCGTCGACGTGCTGGATTTCCTCGACGATCACTCCCGCTACCTGCTATCTATTACCGCACGAGCCGGCTTTAGCGGCCCACAGGTAGCACAAGAATTAACCCGCCTTATCAACACATACGGCCCGCCAGCATCCACTCTCACCGATAACGGCTTAGTATTTACCGCCCGGCTAGCCGGGCGCAAAGGCGGGAGAAATGCCTTTGAAAAAGTCCTGACCACACACAAAATCCAACAGAAAAACGGACGGCCAGGACACCCGCAAACCCAAGGAAAAATTGAGCGATTCCACCAAACACTCAAAAAATGGCTCGCCGCCCGACCAGCCGCACACACCATTGCTGACCTGCAACAACTACTCGACGAGTTCCGCGATTACTACAACACCACACGCCCACACCGCGCACTAGGACGACATACCCCACACCACAGCTACACCACCGGCACAAAAGCCAGCCCCAACGACAATCCCACACAAGAATGGCGCACCAGAAAAGACATCGTCTGGGACAACGGCAAAGTCACCGTCCGCTACGCCGGCAAACTCTTCCACCTAGGCATCGGGCGCGCATTCAAGAAACAAAAAATCCTCATGGTCATCGCCGACAATCACGTCACCACATCACTAGCTGCGACCGCAGAAATAATCACCGAGCACTACATCGACACAGCCCGCGACTACCAAAAGCCCTACTGGAAAAAAGGAGACCCACTCCTGGACCCAATACACGAAAAACCGGCACCCCAGAACAAAAACAACTGAGATGCCGGTTTGTCAACGATGTCGCGACTGACCTGTCAAGCATGTCGCGACTCATGACACGGTGCCCCCAGCAGGACTCGAACCCGCGACACATGGGGTAGAAACCCACTGCTCTAATCCGCTGAGCTATGGGGGCTGGACAGCACACTCATATTAGCCCACGGCCACGGTGATTTCTAAGCCAGGGGGCGGACGGAATTGTGCGCGCGCAGAATTCCGACCAATTCTTGGGCGGCTGGGGTCAATTCGCGGTCGGAGCGGTACGCAACGATGGCGTGGAAGCTCGGAAGTTCCTCTTTGACCGCTAGCGAAGCGATACCCTGCGGGTGCAGCGCGGGGGCGCACCGCGGCATGAAGCTGATGCCAAAGCCACTGGAAATCATCGGAATGGCAGCGTGCAGCGATGCCACGTCTTGAATGTGATTCGGTTTGTAGGAGGGGTGGTTCTCCCACAGTTCATCGTAAAGCTCCGCCATGCCGGGAAGCTCGCGGCAGTGGGGAGGCACCAGCCAGGTTTCCTCGCGCAAGTCCCGCAAAGAGACTGGGGAGGGGAGGTGCGCCAGGCTTTCTGGCACCGCGAGGGTGTAATCGAACTCGGCGACGTCGTGGATAGTCAGCTCGGGAGAGTAGCGGCGAATGAAGGCTTTGGGGTCGGACGTCGGCAAGAGCGCGAGGTCCACCTGGCCCTCTAAGAGCCGCTTGATGGCGGTAGCCGCGGTGGAATCATCCAGGCTAATGCGAGCTGAGGGGTGGATTTCGGTGAGCTCGGAGAGGATGGAAGGGGTAAATTCCCAGTTCAAAATGGGGCACGACGTCAGGGAGACGGTATTGGCGTTATCGCCGGTGATTTCGCTGATGTGGCGCTGGGCATCGGCCAGCAGGGCATCGACCTTAAGGGCGGTGTCATAGACATAATCACCTGCCTCCGTGGTGGTTACGCCTGAACGACCCCGGGACAGCAACTGGGTATTGAGCTCCTTTTCCAATTTGCGGATGGAAAGGCTCAGGGAGGGCTGGGTCATTTCGAGGGCTGCGGCGGCATGGGTAAAGGACCCATTGTCTACAACGGCACGGAAATAAAGAAGTTGACGGGTGTCCATAAGTCCTATCATGGCACATCCAGGGAGAAAATATGCGTTCGCTTTGCATTAGGGTGGCCCTATAGAATGCGAGCTATGGTCAATAAGCTGGTCAAAGGCACGCAGTCTGGAACGCAAAAACCCCGTCCTTCCTGGGGGATTTTTATTGCAGCAATGCTTTTTGCTGGCTTGCTCGCCGGGTTCATTTCCTTGTTCTTATTGGCGGATTCCTTGGCGGCCTTGGGTATTCCGGACCCCGGGAGAATTACCACCTTTGGCCTGCCGCTGTTCCGTGGGTTGGCGTGGCTATTGATGGCGCTTTCTGTGGGGTCCTTTTTGGCCTCGTCGTTTCTCATCGCCCCGCGCGGGGACAACGATTCCCTCATTGGGGCACCATTATCGGTTGATGGCCATATCGCCGCCCGCACCGGTACGTGGTCGGCCTTCGGCGTTGCGGCCGTGGGGCTGGTAGAAATCCCGATGATCATGTCGGACCTGACCGGCACGCCGTTTTTTAAGGTCTTCAACCTGACCATTCTGAAAATGGCCTTTACGGAGATTTCCTCCACCATCGTGTGGGGAATTGCGGTGCTCATCGCCCTTACCGTGGGAATTATTGGCAGCCTCAGCCGCACCTGGGCCATGCAGCCGGCCCTGCTTTTGCTGTCCATCCTGCAAGTAGTCCCCATCGGCCTTGAGGGCCACTCTGCGACCGGCGGCGATCACGATTACGGCACGAACTCGCTGCTGTGGCACCTGGTATTTGTGATGCTGTGGGGGGGCGGTCTCATGGCGCTCATCGCGCACGGCCGGCGCTTGGGCCCGAACCTCACCTTCGCGGTCAAACGTTATTCCGCCATCGCTTTCATGGCCATCGTCGTGCTGGCGGTATCCGGCCTAATCAATACGCTCATCCGGATGGATATTTCGGACCTGCCGCAATCGCCTTACGGCATTATCCTGATCACCAAGTTCGTGCTCACCATCCTGCTGGGCATTTTGGGGCTTATCCATCGCGAACTCACCATCCCGCAGTTAGATAAAAACCCGCGGCTCTTTATCCGCATCGCCATCGTGGAGCTCGCGGTCATGGCGGGCACGATTGGCGTAGCCATCACCCTGGGGCGCACCGTGCCGCCGCCACCGCGGGATCCGAACTTGAGCTCGATGCAGATCCTCATGGGCTATAACCTGCATGAGGCACCCACGGTATTCAATATCTGGACGATGTTCCGCTTTGACATCATGTTTGGCACGATTGGCCTGCTCTTGGCCGCGGCATATGGCTACTGCGTTTACCGCGTGCACAAGCGTGGGTTGAGCTGGGACAAGGGGCGCACTGCGTGGTTTATGGTCGGCTCGCTGGGCCTTACGCTTGTCATGTCCACCGGCCTCGGCCTGTACATGCCCGCAATGTATTCCATCCACATGCTGGTGCACATGATTTTGTCCATGACCATTCCGCTGCTCATGGTGCTAGGCGCGCCCGTCACCTTGGTCATGGAGGCCTACGAGCCGGGTCCAAAGGGGCAGCCGAGCCCGCACGATTATGCCTTGGCTCTGACCCAATCTAAGTTCGTGCGGGTCATTACCAATCCCTTCGTGAACTTGGCGCAGTACCTCTTTTTCCTCTACGTGCTCTATCTTTTCCCGAGCCTGTACGAATTCGCCATTTCGGAGCACGCCGGCCACCTCATCATGAACTACGTGTTCCTCATTTCCGGCTACTTCTACTTCTGGGAGGTCATTGGCCCAGATCCCTTGCCTAAGCGTCATTCCACGCCCTTCCGGCTTGGCATGCTTTTCTTGTCGATGCCCTTTCACCTCTTCGCCGGCGTCTACCTGATGCAGCTGCAAACGGTGCTTGGCCTCGACTTCTATCAGTACCTCGAGCTGCCTTGGGATCATGATTTGTTGCAGGATCAGCGCGTGGGCGGGGGCATTGCCTGGGGCTTTGGCCAATTCCCCTTGGTTATTGTCTTTGGCAAGCTCTTCTTGGATTGGCTGCGCGATGACCGCGCGACCGCACGGCGCCACGATGTGCAGGCGGAGGCTGACGATGACGCTGAGCTCGCCCGCTATAACGCGATGCTGGAGGACATGAGCCACGGCGATGAAAGCGGGTTCCGCGGGCACTAATTTATTGCCCACCTGTGGATAACCCACCCGAAAGTGACCATCCTGGGGCCGCTTTGTTGAGGGGAACAACAAGTTATCCACAGCGCTGGGCGGCACGGCATGGTGCAGGTTGCGCTGCGGCAGCAGGATGTGAAGGCGAGCGGGGGACATACCACTCGCGAACTCACAACCTAGTAAAGGAATTTCAGCACCATGTCTCAATACCCAGTGATGCTAACCGGCCGCCTTACCCAAGATCCGATCTTGACCAAGACCTCGACCGGCGCATATAAAACCAAGCTGCGCATCGCATCATCCCGGCGCGTTCCTGATCGCCCCGCCGATACCGGTACCGACGCCGAAACCCAACGCGGCCAGCAGCAGTGGCGCGATGTAGACCACCTCTTTATTGACGTGGAAATGTGGAACCAATTTGCCATCAACGTCAAGAAATCCCTGGCCAAGGGCATGCCGCTACTGGTCTGCGGCTCGATCGTCTCCGATCAATGGCGCGATGATGAGGGCAAGGATCACTACCGCACCTTTATCAAGGCACAGTATGTGGGCCTGGACCTAAACCGCCACGTGATCGGCGCAAAGCGTTTGGCGCCGCAGTATAACCAGGAAAACATCGCCATCCCTGAGCTTGGCGATAATGAGGTGGAACCAGACGTAGATAACTCCGCGCCGGGCGATACCTCCGCCGATACCGCTGCAGACCGCATCCAAGCGGGAAATAGTGCGGCAGCCCCAGAGGGCGAGGAAGTGACAACGCAAGAGGAGGAGACCGCCGAAACCGTGCATGCATAGCGCCAGCCATCCGCCTCGGGTTCGCCCGACCCGAGGCACCTAGGCACGCATTCTGATGTAGTGTTTGTGTAGATAAATACGTCTCCCAAATTTTTGCAAAGGGGTAAAAGTGGGCGAATTCATCTACACGATGAAAAACGTGCGCAAGGCAATTGGCGATAAGGTCATCCTTGATGATGTCACGATGGCGTTCTACCCGGGCGCCAAGATTGGTGTGGTCGGCCCCAATGGTGCCGGTAAGTCCTCCATTCTGAAGATCATGGCCGGCTTGGATCAGCCCTCCAATGGTGAGGCATTCCTCGACCCGGGCGCTACCGTGGGCATCCTGCAGCAGGAGCCGCCGCTGAATGAAGAAAAGACCGTGCGCGGCAACGTCGAGGAGGGCCTCGGCGATATTTTTGAAAAGAAGCAGCGCTTCGAGGAAATCGCCGAAGAAATGGCGACCAATTACAGCGATGAGCTCATGGCAGAAATGGGCAAGCTGCAAGAAGACTTGGATGCAGCCGATGCATGGGAGGTTGATTCTAAGATCGAGCAGGCGATGGAGGCATTGCGCTGCCCGCCTTCCGATGCCCCGGTGACCAACCTCTCCGGTGGTGAGCGCCGCCGCGTGGCCTTGGCCAAACTCCTGTTGACGGAGCCGGACCTGCTGCTTTTGGACGAGCCCACCAACCACTTGGACGCCGAGTCCGTGGAGTGGCTGGAAAAGCACTTGGCAGATTACCCAGGTGCCGTCCTAGCCGTCACCCACGACCGCTACTTCCTGGACCACGTCGCGGGGTGGATCTGCGAGGTGGACCGCGGCAAGCTGTACCCGTACGAGGGTAACTACTCCACCTACCTGGACAAGAAGCAAGAGCGCCTCCAGGTAGCAGGCAAGAAGGACGCCAAGCTGCGCAAGCGCTTGAAGGACGAGCTGGAATGGGTGCGCTCCGGTGCCAAGGCTCGCCAGGCCAAGAACAAGGCGCGTTTGGAGCGCTACGAAGAGATGGCTGCCGAGGCGGAGAAGTACAAGAAGCTGGACTTCGAGGAAATCCAGATTCCAACGCCGCCGCGCTTGGGCAACAAGGTCGTCGAGGCAAAGAACCTAGTCAAGGGCTTCGACGATCGCACCCTGATCAAGGACTTGTCTTTCACCCTTCCGCGCAACGGCATCGTCGGCGTCATTGGTCCGAACGGTGTGGGTAAGACCACGCTGTTTAAGACCATCGTTGGTTTGGAAGAGCCGGATGATGGCTCCGTTGAGGTCGGCGAGACCGTCAAGCTGTCCTACGTGGACCAGAACCGCGAGAATATCGACCCAGAAGCTACCGTGTGGGAGGTCGTCTCCGGCGGGCTGGATTATATTCACGTTGGCCAAAACGAGATGCCATCGCGCGCATACCTGTCCGCGTTCGGATTCAAGGGCCCGGATCAGCAAAAGCCGTCGAAGGTGCTCTCCGGTGGTGAGCGCAACCGCCTGAACTTGGCGCTGACCTTGAAAGAGGGCGGCAACCTTATCCTTCTTGACGAGCCAACCAACGACTTGGACGTCGAAACCCTGGGTTCGCTAGAAAACGCCTTGGAGAAGTTCCCTGGCTGTGCCGTTGTTATTTCCCACGACCGCTGGTTCTTGGACCGCACCTGTACCCACATTCTGGCGTGGGAAGGCAACGTTGCCGAGGGGCAATGGTTCTGGTTTGAGGGTAACTTTGGTGACTATGAGAAGAACAAGGTGGAGCGTCTGGGAGAAGACGCCGCCCGTCCTTCTCGCGTAACTCACCGCAAGCTCACCCGATAATCCCTGAGGAGAATGATGGCGACCGATAACGCGCATACCCACCAAGTGCCCACCCGTTGGGGCGATTTCGATATGTACGGCCACATGATGAACGCCAATTATATTGAGGTTGCCCAGGAGGCGCGCTTGGCTTTTGCCAAGGAGAATATCTATGCCAAGGGCATCGATTTCATGGCCTTGGTGCGTCATCTCGACGTGGACTATATGCGGCCGATTCCCTTTGAGGGCAATGCCCACGTCATCGTGGAAACCTCCGTTTCCCAGATTGGTTCGTCATCCTTTACCACGTCCCAGCAGGTCAAGACCGCTGCTGGGGAGGTAGCGGCCACGGTGAACTGTGTGCAGGTTGTCATTGATAAGAAGAAGCACACCCCGCGCCCGCTGACGGATGAGGAAAAGGATATTCTGCAGATGAGCGCCTCCTAAGTGGCGCGTTAGGCACATGAAGAAAGGTAGGGCCCGTTAGCCATGGTCACCGAGTCGCTTGAAGTTCGCAGCGGAGGACCTGGCTTACGGGCCCTTCTTGCGCGCGCAGTTGGGGTAGACGCGAATGCGTCGGTGCGTCTGCGCCAGCTTGCCGATGACGTCGTTGACGCCTTCGTCACCACCCCCTTCGAGGTCGTCGCCTCCCGTCGCGTTCAGGGGATAGTCTCTCGCGATGGGGCAGTGGTGTCCGCCGAGACGCTGGAGCAACAGCTCGCGAAAAACGATGGCACCGGCGTTATGGAACTCGGCCCATCCCGCGATGCGTCGTGGCCGGGCGCATTGCCCCCGGCGACCGGCTTTAGCGTGGTGGATACCCTGCCGGTGACGGTAGTTCGCGAACTCTCGGATCAAGGGCAGAAGCTGGCCCGGGAGTTTTCTGGGCCCATGGGCCCGCCACCTAGCTTGCTTAATCAGACCGTGGTCACGGTTGAGGGCAACGGCCAAACGGTGGAAATTCCGATGCGGATGATCTTCGCCTGCACCAACCTGGGCCTAATCCCGGGGTTTTCTGCCTCCATGGATATTCCGCGACACCTGCGTGTATCGAGCCTTGGCCGGTGGGTGCGCCTTGATGCGCCGTTTGGCAGCATTTACCGTTCCACGCGGCTATCCGTGCTGTAATTACTCCCCGAATCTGGGATCTCACCGCCTAAAACAAACAGGTTGTAATACCTATAACCCAATAGTCGGGGGTGGTGGGAATTCCCGTTGTGCGCCTTTTTAACCCTATACACTGCGGTATCTGGGAAAGCGGGATCTTAGCTGCCACCCCCGTTCGTGAAATACGCACAAACTTATATTCTCCTTCTCATTCTGCGTTAACCTGACAGCGAGAAGTAAATTTTCGCCTCTGTAACCAACACATGAAGGAGAACCTCCGTGCGCATTTCTGTACCCAAAGAAATCATGAATAATGAAAGCCGCGTTGCCCTCACCCCAACCGAGGTGCGGACCTTGGTTACTGATGGGCACGAGCTTTTCATCGAATCGGGCGCAGGCGTAGGCGCGTCCTTCCCCGATGAGGAGTACGTAGAGGCAGGGGCCACCATCGTCGATTCTGCGGGCGAGACGTGGGCTAAGGCCGAGCTACTGCTGAAGGTAAAGGAGCCGCTCGAGTCCGAGTACCAGTACCTGCGCTCGGATCTCACCGTCTTTACTTACCTGCACTTGGCAGCGGATCGCCCGCTGACGGAGGCGCTGACGGAATCAAAGACGACCTCGATTGCCTATGAAACCGTTACGGACCGCCGCGGCACCCTGCCGCTTTTGACCCCCATGTCCCAGGTTGCCGGGCGCTTGGCCGTCATCGAGGGCTCGCACCACCTTTTGTCCACCCAGGGCGGCCGCGGCCTCTTGGTTTCTGGCATCCCGGGCACCCAGCCTGCGCGCGTGGTGGTCATCGGCGGCGGCCAGGTAGGTGCGTCCGCCGTGGCCATGGCGCACGGTCTGCGCGCAGAAGTCTCGGTCCTGGACGTGGATCCACACGTCCTGCAGCGCTTTGATGACCAGTACGCCGGCGGCGTGCGTACCCTGATCTCTGACCCATCCACTCTGGATAAGGAGCTGGAGGAGGCCGATCTCGTCATTGGCGCCGTCCTGATTCCAGGCGCTGCGGCACCGAAGCTGGTGCGCGAGGAGACCGTGAAGAAGATGAAGGAGGGTGCGGTGCTTGTCGATGTCGCCATCGACCAGGGCGGCTGCTTCGAGAACTCGCGCAAGACCTCCCATGACGAACCGACCTTCAAGGTGCACGACACCCTCTTCTACTGCGTGGCCAATATGCCCGGTGCGGTGGCCAATACTTCGGCCCGCGCCTTGGCCTCGGCGACGCTGCCGTATGTCCGCGCGGTGGCCAACGACAACCTGGATGCCGCGATCGAGCGCTTCCCAGGTTTTCGCTCCGGCGTGATGACCCGCGGGGGCAAGCTGGTATCTGAGCCGGTACGCCAGGCTTTCGACTGGAAAGACTAAGCATCCGGCAGTACTAACCCGGCGCTAGCGCACAGTAAAAGAGGCCCGCGCACTTACCTAATGTGGAAGTGCGCGGGCCTCTTCGTGCAGCTTGTAACGCCTTGCACAGGCAGCGCTACAAAAAGTTGAAAAGTTAAGGAGCTCTATTGATGAGCATGGCGGCGACGCGCTGCATGTGGTCCCAAATCATGGTGCGATATGCCGGCGGGATGGTGTCTTCCTCGATGCTATCGAGGGATTTTCCCATCAGCTCGAGCCAGCGATCGTGGGCTTCCATATCGATGGGGAAGGTTGCGTGCCGCATGCGCAGGCGCGGGTGGCCGCGGTTTTCGGAGAAGTGTTGGGGACCGCCCCAGTACTGAATCAGGAACCAGGTAAGGCGCTGTTCCGCGCCTTCCCAATCCTGATCCGGGTACATGGGGCCAATTACGTCGTCTTCTTTGACTTGGTCATAAAAGCCATGTACGAGGCGTTCAAAGGTAGGGGTGCCACCGATGGCTTCATAGACGGAATTCATTTAGGCATCGTCTCCCTTGTGCGGATTGGCAATGCCGATGCCGTGTGGATACGGGGTGGTAATGCCCTCTGCGTGCATGACATTGAGGACGCGGGACTGGACAAAGCGCTGGACGTCCCACTGGCGGCCCGGCAGCGTCTTGGTGGACACGCGGAAGGAGACATAGTCCGGCTCGAACTTGGACATGCCGTCGATGCGCGGGGTGCTGAGCACCATCTTGCGGATCTTTTCGTCCTTGACGGCATCCTTGACGGCCTTGTCGATGACCTCGCCGGCAACCTCTGGGTCATTGGATAGCCCGACAGGGATTTGGATGCGGGCAACGGAGTACTCATCGGAGTGGTTAGCCACCTGCAGGATTTCGCCGTTGCGGACGTACCACAGGGCACCGTCGATATCGCGGACGGTGGTAATGCGCAGGGAAATGGACTCGACGTCACCGAAGACGCCGTTGCCCAGGTCAATGACATCGCCAATGCCGTATTGATCCTCAATGAGCATGAAAATACCGGAGAGGAAGTCTCGGACCAGTTCCTGTGCACCGAAGCCGAGGGCGACACCGATAACACCGGCTGAGGCGATCAGCGGGGCGACGTTGACTTCCAACTCGTCCAGGATGGCAATGCCGGCAGAAACCCAGACCACGATGGCGACCGCCGAGCGCCCTACGCCGGCGAGGGTCTTAATGCGCGAGGCGCGGCGCGCCTCCCTGGTTTCTCGCAGGGTGTCATCCGGTTGGCCGTTCTCCGCAGACCTGCTGCGGCTGCGGCTGGGCTTTTTGAGGGTGGAGGCTTTAATGCTGTTTTTCGCCAGTCGGTTGATGAGGTGGCGCAGCGCCCAGTGCGCAATGAAGGCCAAAATGATAATGAGGCCGATGCGAATAGGCCGCTCGATAAGCCAAAGCTGAACGTTCTCGTCGTTCCAGAAGCTCGATACGGACTCGACTGCATCGTCTTTTTTCTCTGCAGCGCCCTGAGCCATGGTAAATAAGTTCGTACTCATCTTTCTTTCTTGATCGTGGACACAAGCTAACCGCACCCATTCTAGAGAAGAATCCTGAAATCTCACTGACAGCGCAGAATTCGCAGCGCGCGTGGAACCGAATATAAATTGCCGAATGGCCGGTGTGGATGAACCGCTTAGTCTACGATTGGGAGGCATGACTGAACACAGCGCGCATAACTTGGCAAAAGGATTTTCATCCCGATCCATTCACGCTGGATATCACCCGGATCCGCACATGGGATCCATCAACGTGCCGATCTACGCCTCGACTACGTTCGCCCAGGATGGCCTCGCGCAGCTGCGCGGCGGCTTCGAATACGGGCGCGTGGCCAACCCGACGGTTCGCTCCCTCGAAAAGACCTTGGCCGCGCTGGAGGGCGCGGATTACGCGCGCGTCTTTGCCACTGGTATGGCAGCCGCCGATACGATGGTGCGCATCTTGGTGCGCCCCGGTGACCACGTCATCTTGGGCAATGACTCCTACGGCGGTTCCTACCGCCTGCTTAATGATTTCACGGAGTGGGGCGTGGAGATGTCCATTATCAATACCTGCGATGTCGATGCCGTCGCCGCTGCGGTAAAGGACAATACCAAGCTCATCTGGCTGGAAACCCCGACCAATCCGGCGCTGAATATCACCGATATTGCGGCGGTGGCCAAGGTCAAGGGCAATGCGCAGGTGCTGGTGGATAATACCTTCGCCACGCCGTACCTGCAGAACCCGCTCGCACTCGGCGCGGACCACGTTCTGCACTCCACTACGAAGTACTTGGGTGGGCATTCCGATGTCCTCGGTGGCGCCGTAGTTACCAATGACCCCGAGGTGGATGAGCAGCTGCTGTACTTCCAGGGCAACGTGGGCGCGGTCGCCTCGCCCTTCGATGCCTACCTGACCGCGCGTGGTATTAAGACCCTCGGCGTGCGCATGGACCGCCACTGCGCCAATGCGCAAAAGGTGGCGGAATTCTTACAGGCCCGCCCAGAGGTCAAACAGGTGCGCTACCCGGGATTGGCAGAGCACCCTGGCCACGAACTGGCGGCGCAGCAGATGCGCGGGTTCGGCGGCATGATGTCCGTGCGCTTCCATGACCCAGAGCACGCCAAGCAGATTTGTTTGAATACGCGCCTTATCTGCCTGGCGGAATCGCTGGGTGGGGTGGAATCGCTTATCGAGCACCCGCAGAACATGACCCACGTTTCGGCCGAAGGATCGGAACTGGTGCCGCCGGAAGACATGGTGCGCATCTCTATCGGCATCGAGGACATCGATGACCTGCTGGCGGATCTACAGAAGGCCCTCGACGCCCTTTAAAACGCGCTCTAAAACGCGTGCTTAGTGGCCGCCGGCAACCTTGAGCAGGGAACCGGCGGTCTTATCGGTTTCCTGCAGCATGAGTGGATCCGTGCCTGGCATGGGGGAAATCGTTGTATCCGGCCACTGCGCATAGGTGGGAATGCCGACGATATGCAGTCGTTCATCCAGGCTGCCATCCGGATGGACGGTGCGCCGCGTGGCACCATCGGTTTCGGGGGAGCTGGTGTCCTGCCCATGATCAGCAAACGGGCGCACCCGGTCACTCTCGACCAATCCGCGGGTGAGCGGATCGCCGGCGACGCGGATATCGGGCTTGTGCATAAAGGCATCGACAAGCGTGGGCGCCGATGCCGAACGCGGGCCAGAGGTCAGGGTGAAATGGTCTGACTCGATAGCGAGGGTGGGGTGATCGCCGAGGAAGTGGACCAGGTGGGCATCGACAAGCGCGAGCAGCTGGCGCACGCGGAACAGCGGAGGGCCCGAGCCCACCATCTGCCCAAAGGACATGAACTGCGCGTAGCGGCCTGTGCGGGACTCGCGGGTATAGCGGCCTTCCGCGCCCAGGATGGAGGCGGGCTTGCGCGACTGGGACAGCGACCACAGCGCGGCCTTCATGGGCGAATCGTGGCCGGCGGCCGCCTCCTGGATATCGTCCGCCAGGGAATCCGCAATGTGGGCGGTCAACGCCGTAATATCGCCGGTAAATCCAGCGACCTGGTACATAAGGTCTGTCATATCCCACGGCTGGGTGACCAAGGGAGCGAGGGCGGTGCCCAGATCATCTGGCGCGGTGGCATCGATGACCGCGAGTATCTCTTCCCGCGGGCGAAGCAGCGCCGCCGGATTCACCCGTTCCAGCGTGGTGATATACGCCTCGTAGCTATCGCGGGCGATGGCGGGCCAAACCTGGGTGTCAAAGTCGATGTCCTCAGTGCCCTGGAGCTTGTCGATGACCTCATGCAACCGCCGCCGCGGCATCGTGGGCGGCAGCTCGTTGTACTCGGACTTGGGATGGAAGGGATAACCGCGGCCGGATGAGACGATGAAATGTGGTTCCTTCCCGCTCGCCTCGTAGCGCAGGCCGGAGCGGGTGGTGGCATCCTCGACGAACTTGCCACCGCGCTCGATGGTGGTTAGCGCCATGATGTCATAAAAGCCCATGCCAAGCCCGCGCACCAGCACGTCTTCGCTGGCGGGAATGGCTTCGTAGTCTTGTTCCACGGGGTTACCCGGTGCGATCCAGCGCAGCCCGGATTCCGCCAAGCGCTGCTCCTCATCATTAAAGCGCGGCGCCATCCAGCCATAGGCTAGGACCGTGGCATCGGCGCGCACCTGCGAGCCGTCGTCCAAGTGCAGGATATCGGCCGCGCCGTCCGCGGTAATGGTCTCCACGCGGTGGTGATGGCTGACCGTAGAAATGCTCTCCGGCAGGCGAGCCAGCACCACATCATAGACCCAGCGCAGGTACTCGCCGTATAACGCCCGCGTAGGGTTGGACTCTGGGCGGGTGGCGGCCAGCTCTGCGCGGTAATCGGTGGCAATGTGTGCGGCAGGAGGATGCTGGGCAAAAAGATTGCGCTTGGCAGGAGCTACCTTATCGCCCTCGCCGCGCAGCAGCTGGATCCACTCGTATTGCGTCGGTCCCTCGAGCACCGGGGCATCCACCGTCGCGCCGGGCTCGGTAAAAAGCGTGACAGCCCCCGCGCGCGTATTCATGCACAGGGTTTTGGTTTGGTCGGTTTCCCAGACGCGGCCGGCGCCGTGCTGGGCCTCATCGATGAGGTGAATGGTAACGGGGGAGCTGGAATCATCCATGCGGGCGGTGAGGCGTTCCAAGATGGAAATGCCGCGCGGGCCCATGCCGACGATCGCGATTGCAGGAGTAGCCATAACCCCTATCGTTCCACATCGCGGAACGGGGACGGACGCCGCGCACCGCTAGCACCCATTTTCCCTATGATGGGGTGGCATGACTGATACCACGAATGTGCCAGAGAAAATCGCCGTCGTTACCGGTGCCACCGGTGGCATGGGGCGCGAGATTATCAAGGATCTCGCCCGCGATCACCACGTGTATGCGCTGGGTCGCAGCGCCGAAGAGCTGCCAGAGGCCGCGAATATCACGCCGGTTGCCAGCGACTTGGTCGCCGGCTTGGACGAAGGCATGCAGCTGCCCGAGCTAGAGCGGGTCGATGTCCTCGTGCACGGCGCGGCGCGCGCCACGAAGTTCTCGGTGGAAGAGGCCACCCCGAAAGATTGGCGCGCCCACATGGACTTAAACGTCCACGCGCCAGCAGAGGTCACCCGCGCGCTCTTGCCGCAGCTGCGCAAGGCAGAGGGCACCGTCGTCTTCATCAACTCTGGGGCGGGGCGCAAAAGTTACGGCGATAACGTGGTCTATGCAGCAACGAAGCACGCGCTGTATGCGCTTGCCGATGCCCTGCGTATCTCCGAGCCCGGTATCCGCGTCTCCACCGTGGCGCCAGGCCCCACCGATACCCCGATGCTGGAGGGCCTGCAGGACTATAACCCGAACGAGGTTATTGCGCCCGTTGAGGTGGCGCGCGCCATCCGCACCGTTGTGGAGGCAGGGCCTACTACCCAGCTCACGGAGATCCAGGTGCGCCCGCGCATCGAACTGAATCTCCGCAAGAACTAGGCACTTAGTTGGCGTCGACCTCTCGGTTGCGCAGGGCGCGGGCTACGCGGTCGCGCTGCTCGGTGATCGCGCGGCGCAGGCCGCCTGCCAGATCCTTCTGCAGGAAGGCATCGGCGCGATCGAGGCCGTCTTGGGTGATATCCCAGGACGGGAATAGCCCGGTGACGGTGGTCAGGCCCACCTCGGAGGACTGGGAATCCCAGATCTTTTCGGCCACCTCGAAGAATTCCGCGGTGGGCAAGAGATCATCGGAGTGCGGGTAATTTAAGCCCTCCAGCTTGGAGGTGAGCTCGCGGTTGGTGAGATCCCCGGCGACGATCTCTTCCCATACCGCGCGCTTATTATCCGCGGTGGCAATCGCGGCGCGGGCGCGCAGGGAAGAGTAGTGGCCGGTAGCGGAATTATCGCGCTTGAGCTGGGCGGCGATGGCGGCCTCGGCATCGGCAAGCGCACCCGCGGCAGCAAGCGCTGCGACGGCGAACCAGCGCAGCCCGGCATCATCGGAATCCGCGAGGAGATCGTGCAGGTAGTCGCGGGCCGGCTGATGCAGCCGAATCCTAGACAGCGCCTGCGTGCAGATGATGGAACGCTGCGCATCGGTGCTCCGGGCGCCATCGACAAGCGCCTGCGCCAAAACCGTGCTGTCTTTCGCCCACGCCGGATCCGCGTAGTTTTTCAGCGCGGTAGACGCCTGCGAGACGATGCGCTCGAGGACGGCGAGCTCGGTTTCCGCCTTCATGCCGCGGGCCACCAAGCGGATGAAGTCGCGGGCGCGCATGGTGCCGGCGCGGGTCATCTCCCAGGCGGTGGACCAGCAGAGGGTGCGCGCCATAGGGTCATCGAATTTCTCGATATTATCCAGCAGGAATTGCAGGGATCCTGCATCCAAATCGATGAGGCAGTAGGTCAGATCGTCATCGTTGGGCAGGATGAAATCGATGTCATTGAGGTTGCGCCCGACCAACTCTGGGATCTCGGTGGCCTCGCCCTCCACGTCCATCTCGAGGCGCTCGGTGCGCACGACCTTGCCGTCCTGCGTACCATACAGGCCCACTGCAACGCGGTGGGTGCGCAGGGTATCGCCGCGCTGGGTAAGGTGCGCCTGGGTGATGGTGCCGTCATCGTCGGCCGCCGTTGCAACCGCCAGGGTATTAATACCAGTGGTCTTGAGCCACTGCTGTGCCCAGAAGGAGAGATCGCGCCCGGATGCCTCTTCGAGGTGGCGCAGCAGATCGTCGAAGGTGGCATTGCCCCACGCGTGGGCGGCGAAGTGGCGGCGCACGCCGGCGAGGAAGTTCTCGCGGCCAACGTAGGCCTGCAGCTGCTTGAGCACCGAGGCGCCCTTGGCGTAGGTGATGCCGTCGAAGTTTTGCTCTACGGTTTCGATATCGCTGGCATCGGTGGAAATGGGGTGGGTGGTAGGTAGCTGATCCTGCTGGTAGGCCCAGGACTTTTCCACGTTGGCGAAGGTGACCCAGGCGGTATCGTATTCGGTTTCTTCCGCCTGCGAAATGGCAGCGGACCAGGTGGCAAAGGACTCGTTGAGCCACAGGTCATTCCACCACTGCATGGTCACGAGGTCACCGAACCACATGTGGGCGAGCTCGTGGAGGACCGTATCGGCGCGGCGCTCGTACTTGTAGTGCGTGGCCTGCGAGCTAAAGACATATTCATCGCGGAGGGTCACGCAACCGGCGTTTTCCATCGCGCCGGCGTTGAACTCGGGGACGAAAATCTGGTCATACTTGCCAAAGGGGTAGGGGAAGCCGAAGTTGCGGTGGTAGAAGTCGAAGCCCTGCTTGGTCTCAGTAAAGAGGCGTTCGGCATCGAGGGAATCTGCCAGCGAAGCGCGGCAATAAATACCGAGTGGAACCTCGAGCTTTTGCGCCGGCTTGCCCTCGGGGTGCTCGGTCAGCTCGCCGTGCCAGGTATCGGTGACCTCGTGGTAGGGGCCGGCGCACAGGGCAACCAGGTAGGTCGACAGCGGATAGTCGATCTCAGAATGGGAGGTATCTCCCTCGCGGGTGACCGGGCCATTGGTGATAATGGTCCACTCCTCTGGGGCCTTAAAGTGCAGGGAGTAGGTGGCCTTCAGATCCGGCTGGTCGAAGCAGGCAAAGACGCGCTTGGCATCGGCAGTTTCAAACTGGGTGTAGAGGTAGACCTCGTTATCGGCGGGATCCACGAAGCGGTGCAGGCCCTCGCCGGTACGGGAGAAGGGGATTTCCGCGGTGACCTCGAGCGTGTAGTCCGCTACCTGCAGCCCGGAGAGGGGAATGCCGTAGGTGGGGTCATAGGACTGCGTGGGCAGCGGGTTTCCGTTCAGACGTACCTCGTGCAGCTTGTCCGCACGCAGATCGATGAAGGTAGAACCGGCATCCTGGGTGCTAAAGCGCACCGTGGTGGTGGACAGGAAGTGGGTATCGGAATGCTTAAGGTCTAAAGCGACATCGTAATGGTCAACCTTGAGCATCTGGGAGCGATTTTTTGCTTCCTCCCACGTGAGGTTTACAGAGGTCATTGCCTAGATTCTCCTTTGCTAACGAAAATAGTGATGCATCAAGGTTAGCAGCGCGTTTACAGTGGTGGGGCAAACTGCACTTATTTCAAGGAGGAATAATGACTACCCCAGTTAAGTTTTGGTTCGATGCTTCTTGCCCGTTTGCATGGGCAACGTCCCGCTGGATCAAAGAGGTAGAAAAGGTCCGCGATATTGCCGTGGAATTCGAGCCGATGTCCCTGTCGGTGCTTAATGATGGCCGCGATCTTGATCCCGAATACATGGAAATGATGGAGGCCAACTGGGGCCCTGCCCGCGTATTTGCCAAGGTTAAGACCGAGCAGCCGGAAAAGGTAGATGAGCTCTATACCGCCATGGGCACCCTGATTCACGCCAAGGGCAATGGCGGCAAGAAGGGTGATGGCGGCTATGACGAGATCATCGCCCAGGCATTAGAGCAGGTTGGCCTCCCCGCAGACTTTGCGGGGGTCGCCCACACTGAGGAATACGATGAGAAGCTGCGCGAGTACCACCACAACGGCATTTCTTCCGTGGGCGATGAGGTAGGAACCCCGGTTATTAAGCTGGGCGATACCGCCTTCTTTGGCCCGGTTATTACCCGCGTTCCCAAGGGTGAGGAAGCCGGCGAGCTTTTCGATGCCTCCGTGCGCCTGGCCCAGTTCCCTTACTTCTTCGAGCTCAAGCGCTCCCGCACGGAGATGCCGCAGGTAGAAGAGGACTAGTTATAAGCGCTGCTGGTCTTGCTTGCGGCGCACCGCGGCGGCTAGGCAGCACACCGCGATGACCGGCGTGAGTAAAAACGCCGGTACCCCGGCGATATTGATGATGGGCAGGGCCGTTTGCGCTTGGAATTCTGACCAAGCGGCGGCCACCCACGTAGCCCATGAGGCCGCGGTGAGCAGGGATAAAATCCCAATCACCGCGGCCAAACCGCCGAGGCGATTTTTCTTTATTACCCGCTGATTCAGCCACCACAGCCCCAGAACAAGGTGGGCGAGTGTGAAAAGTACGGAATGAATAAGCGGCACGAGGTAGTTCTTATTGATTAAGAAAATATTCGCCGCAAATAACAGCACCGCGATAGCAAGGATGCTGCCGTAGAGGGCGAGGACGCGAGGGCTCATGTTTTAGCCTTTCTGTGCAGCACGTAGTCTGCGCTTTAGTTTAACAGCGCCGGGCTATGAGCGAAATAGGTTATGCAAAGTGGTGCCTAGAAGGCGGCGGTGCCGGTATTGTGGGGGTTATGCGCGTATATCTTGGAGCTGACCACGCAGGTTTTGAGACCAAAAACCTGATTTCTGAACACCTCACCAAACAAGGCCATGACGTTATCGACTGCGGCGCTCATACCTATGACGCCGAGGATGACTACCCCGCATTCTGCATTGAGGCGGCCCTATGTACCGTCAACGATCCAGGTTCCCTGGGAATCGTGCTGGGCGGATCCGGAAATGGCGAGCAGATTGCTGCCAATAAGGTCAAGGGCGCGCGCTGCGCGCTGGCGTGGTCGCCGGAGACCGCGCGCCTGGCCCGCGAGCACAATAATGCGCAGCTCATCGGCATCGGTGGGCGCATGCATTCGCAAGAAGAGGCCCTAGAAATTGTGGATGCCTTCTTGGATCAAGAATGGTCCCGCGCCGACCGTCACCAGCGCCGCATCGATATCCTCGCAGAATACGAGCGCACCAATATCCCACCCGAGCTGCCCAAGGACCCGCGCTAAAGCCGCCAGGTTCCTTGAATAAACATAAATGAACGCCGCGGGCCTTTGGGCCACGCGGCGTTTTATATGGTGGTTATACCAAACGCATTAGGCGTCGTTCATGTCATTGGGGTGATGTCCACCGCGGCCGTCTTCGCCTTCCTCCAAAGAGGTAATGGCGGCCATCTCTGCTTCCGTGAGCTCGAAGCCGAAGACATCGAAGTTTTCTGCAATGCGCGATGGCGTCGAGGACTTAGGGAAGAGGATGACCCCATTTTGCAGGTGCCAGCGGATAATGGCCTGGGCTGGGGAAACACCGTGCGCCTCGGCGGCTTCAGTAACCTCTGGTGCCTCCAAGATATCGCTCTTGCCCTGACCCAGCGGGCCCCATGCCTCGATGGAGATGCCGTGGGCGCGGCCAGCGTCCAGTTCGCGCCAGCGCTGCAGGTAAGGGTGCAGCTCCACCTGGTTAATCGCGGGGACGACGTCAGTGTGTACTTCCAACTGATCTAAGTGCTCTGGCTCAAAGTTGGATACGCCAATGGACTTCGCCTTGCCCTCTTTGCGCAGTTCAATGAGCTGCTTCCAAGCCTCCACGTACGTGCCCTTGGCCGGGGTAGGCCAGTGAATGAGGTACAGGTCTACGTAGTCAAGGCCCAGCTTCTGCAGGGATTCATCCAGTGCGGCAGCGGCATCGGTGTGGCGGTCATTCCACAGCTTGGTGGTAATGAAAAGCTCCTCGCGCGGGATGCCGGAGTTGGCGATGGCCTTGCCCACGCCTTCTTCATTGCCGTAGATGGCTGCGGTATCGATGTGGCGGTAGCCCACGCGCAGCGCTTCGGCTACGTATTCCTCGGTCTTTTCCGGGTCCATCTGGAAGACGCCAAAGCCCAGTTGGGGGATAGTATTTCCATCATTTAAAGTAATATTAGGTACGGTCATGGACACCAGATTACGCTTTTCTGGCCACCGCCCCAATGTGATGTATTTATAGCCGCGCTTGGCGGGAGATGGGCGGCGGGATGGAGGGAGGCGCCGGCAAGCAGGGGCCTCGATAAAGCTAAGGAACCAGCAAGGAGGCCTAACGGCGGAGCTGGCTGGGTGACCCCGGCCGGGACGCGTGCCAGCGCTTAATATCCTCAGCAAGCCACAATCGCGTGCGACCCAAAATCGTGGCCACATGCTCAGGGGTGCGGTGATTAGCTGAGTAATTGCGCCAGGTCGCGTAGCTCACGCCGATATGGGCGGCGCAATCCGAGCCAGTCCACAACTCATCGCCGGTATCGACATCGATGATTTTAGGCTGCACGGTTTTTCCTCCCTTGGGTAGTGGCTGTAGCTAGGTTGTAGCCGGATAGTGCCGCTAAGGCTATGACAATAAGCCAGATGGGCGAATCGGCAATTATCGAGTAGGCGGCGGCGACTACGATGCCTGAGACGGCGGAGGCCTGTTTCAATGTCACTGTAATGTGTCCTTTCGGTATATTGGGAGGTGTACCCCTAGGGGGCTGGATAGTGCTAGTATCCAGCGCCCCTAGAGGCTATTTGCGATGCCTACCCGATTTTGGCGGGTGGTCGTTGCGGTGCTGTTTTATCTGAATAGCTAGGCTACACAGTGAAATAATCAGCGCCGCGATCTCCATCACCTCTTCAGTTTTGTAAGTGCCTTGAAGCCTTACATTTACTAGTATAACACATTAATGCGTTATTGGAAAACTGGAAGAACGAACATTTTAAGAATATTTCCCAAAAACAGCCCAACCCCGCACCACACAAGCCGGATGCGGGGCGCCCGCCGTGGCCGCACTCTGGAAGAAACTCTAACCAAAGCTAAAACTATTCAAACCCCCACAGACTATACAATCCGTGAGGGTTTAAACATGCCAACCAAGATGGTTCTACCAATGGTTCCACTTACTGCCAATAACCAGCTACGATAGTCAATTATTGCAGTACAAACATGGAGGGAATGACGGGAATCGAACCCGCGTCTTCAGCTTGGAAGGCTGAGGTATTAGCCACTATACGACATTCCCACAGCGTTACCTTGAACGCTGTCGGCTACTTTAGCGCATGAGCGCCCCAAAACGAAAATAGGGAACACGCGCAGTGGGTAGGCCGTTAAAATAGGTAGGACCAATTCCAGTAAAGAAAGCGATGATTGTTGTGGAACTCCTACTTCTTGTAGTCGTACTCGGTGGCGGCGCGTGGTACCTATCCTCGCGCAGCTCAAAAAAGAGCCGGGAGGAGCGAGAGGCGCAGCAGTTAGCGGATGCCCAGGCGGATGCGCGTCGGTGGATTGAGCGCCTGGGTGGCCAGGTCATGCAGATTTCCGGTACGGATACCGCCTCGCAGCAGGCGATGGCAGACGCATCGGAGCGCTTTACCGCGGCCAATTCCGCTATTTCGCGGGCCACTACGGTCAAGCAGGCCAACTTGGCCCGCGAATCGGCGCTTGAGGGCATGCATTACGTCAATGCTGCCCGCGAGATTATGGATATGAATCCGGGGCCGGAATTGCCACCGCTAGAAGGCCAGCGCGCCGCGGGCAAGGTCACCGAGAAGCGCACGGTGGATGCGAATGGCGAGCAGCTGACTGCGTCCCCATACGCCTCTGAGGAAACCCCGAACTATTACCCAGGCGGAACCGTGGCTGGGCGCCCCGTTCCGGCCGGTTGGTACTCCCGCCCGTGGTGGGCAGATGCCCTGCAAACGGGCGTGTGGATGATGGGTTATTCCATGATGTTTAACGCCATGTTTGCCGGCATGTCCGGCGTGGGCTATTCCGCAGCCGCCGCAGAAAACGGCGACTGGGGCGGCGCCGAGGGCAGCGAAGGCATGGACGGTGCTGATGGCGGCGGAGATGCAGGAGACGCAGGAGATGCCGGCGATATGGGCGGCGATGCCGGAGGAGGAGACGCCGGTGATGGTGGCGGATTCTTCGATGGATTATCTGACGGCGATGGTGGCGGATTTTTTGATGGCATGTTTGATTTCGATTTCTAAGTCAAGCGGCCAGAAATTATGCCGGTAACCTGCGTCTACGCCCTTAACAGGGGGTTGATTTAGGAGATTTAAATCCAACACGCTAAACTGTCTCAGGTATGCAACGCAGCCAAGGTAACTTGGTGGCCTACATACGGGGCGTGGCGCAGTTTGGTAGCGCACCTGCTTTGGGAGCAGGGGGTCGCAGGTTCAAATCCTGTCGCCCCGACGTATGGGGGTCTGAAAATGCCCTAATAAGGTTTTTCAGACCCCCTTTAATTTTTATGTACGTAGAAAAACAATGAAGCCAGGGAGATTCACTCGTGAAGACCACCGTAGACAAGCTGAGCGATACCCGCGTTAAGCTCACCGTCAACGTTCCGTTTGCGGAGCTAGACCAGGAAATCGATCAAGCTTACGCGGCAATCGCGCAGCAGGTTTCTATTCCAGGTTTCCGTAAGGGCAAGGCCCCGCGCCAGCTGATCGACGCTCGCTTCGGCCGCGGCCCGATTCTGGAGCAGGTAGTCAATGACATGCTGCCTTCCCGCTACGAGCAGGCCGTTCAGTCCGAGGACCTGAAGGTCATCGGCCAGCCGGACGTAGATATTTCCAAGATCGAGGACAAGGACTTCGTCGAGTTCACCGCCGAAGTTGACGTCCGCCCTGAGTTCGAGGTTCCGGACTTCTCCGAAATCTCCATCACCGTCCCAGCCATCAAGGCCGGCGAGGAAGACGTGGACAAGGCCCTCGAGGACCTTGCAGAGCGCTTCGGTGAGCTGAAGGACACCAAGCGCAAGATGAAGACCGGTGACTACGCCATCATCGACATCACCGCAGAGGTTGACGGTGAGAAGATCGAGGAGGCTTCCACCGAAGGCCTGTCCTACTCCATCGGTGATGACAACCTCATCAAGGGTCTGGACACCGCACTGCGTGGCATGAAGACCGGCGAGGATAACGAGTTCACCTCCACCATTCAGTCCGGTGAGCACAAGGACGAAGAGGCTACCTTCAAGGTCCACGTGCAGCAGACCAAGGAGCGCAAGCTGCCGGACATGGATGATGAGTTTGCCCAGATGGCCTCCGAGTACGACACCATCGAGGAGCTGCGCGAAGCCACCAAGACCGAGGTTGAGGAGTCCAAGAAGGCTGAGCAGGCCGGCCAGATCCGCGATGAGGTTCTGAAGGCTGCGCTTGCCGGTGTCGAATTTGAACTGCCCCAGTCCGTCGTCGACGAGCAGGCTCACGCCCAGCTGCACCAGATCCTGGGCCAGCTGGCACACGATGAGAAGGCGCTGGCACAGCTGCTCGAGGCACAGGGCACCTCCCGCGAAGAGTTTGATCAGCAGACCCGCGAGCAGGCCGAAGAGTCCGTGCGCACGCAGATCTTCTTGGATGCCGTGGCAGAAAAGGAAGAGCCGGAAGTATCCCAGCAGGAGCTCTCGGACCACATCCTGTTCACCGCGCAGTCCTACGGCATGGACCCGAACCAGTTCATCCAGCAGCTGCAGTCCAACGGGCAGATTGCCAACCTGTTCTCTGACGTACGCCGCGGCAAGGCACTGGCTGCCGCCATTTGCCGTACCACCGTAAAGGACGAAGAAGGCAACGACGTTGACGTTGAGCAGTACTTCGGTGAGGTAGAAGAAGACGAGAACGAAGCTACCGACGCGGAGTAAATCTTCTCCTTAAAAGCCCAGCTTGGCCCCTCGCACCGGCGAGGAAGTCTGGCTGGGCTTTTCTCATCGCCGGGTCGAAAAAGCAGACAAAGATCGGTGCAAACGCTGATAGCGAACAGACCCCACAATTATCGCCACATTAAGTAGTGTGGTGGCATTAGAGATTAACCGTCCTCAAGGAGACTTTTCGAATGTCTAAGAAATCTGACCAGCTTCAGATGACCACCCCAGCAGGCTCCGGCCTGAACTTGGGTGACAGCGTCTACGAGCGCCTGCTGCACGAGCGCATTATCTTTTTGGGCACCCAGGTAGACGATGAAATTGCCAATAAGTTGTGCGCGCAGATCCTGCTGCTTTCCGCAGAGGATCCCACGCGCGATATTTCGCTCTACATCAATTCCCCGGGTGGCTCCGTGACCGCGGGCATGGCCATTTATGACACGATGAAGTACTCGCCCTGCGATATCTCCACCTACGGCATGGGCTTGGCTGCTTCCATGGGCCAGTTCCTGCTCTCCGGTGGCACGAAGGGCAAGCGCTATGCGCTGCCACACGCTCGCATCATGATGCACCAGCCTTCCGCTGGCGTGGGCGGTACCGCTGCCGATATCGCCATCCAGGCGGAGCAATTCGCACAGACCAAGCGCGAGATGGCCGAGCTCATTGCAGAGCACACCGGCCAAACCTTCGAGCAGATCACCAAGGACTCTGACCGCGACCGCTGGATGACTGCGCAGCAAGCCAAGGACTACGGCATTGTTGACCACGTTATCGAGTCCGTGAACGGCCCACTGAGCAACTAGGGAATAAGGAGAAAATCATTATGAATAAGTCGCAGATGCCAAGTTCCCGTTACGTACTGCCTTCCTTTATTGAGCAGTCCGCTCAGGGGACGAAGGAAACCAACCCGTACTCCAAGCTCTTTGAAGAGCGCATCATCTTCTTGGGCACCCAGGTCGATGACACCTCTGCCAATGACATCATGGCCCAGTTGCTGGTTCTTGAGAGCCAGGACCCAGACCGTGACATCACCATGTACATCAACTCGCCTGGTGGTTCCTTTACTGCCTTGATGGCAATTTATGACACCATGCGCTACGTGCGTCCTGATGTGCAGACCGTGTGCCTGGGCCAGGCGGCTTCTGCTGCCGCAGTGCTGTTGGCTGCTGGTGCTCCGGGCAAGCGTGCGGCGCTGCCGAACTCCCGCGTATTGATCCACCAGCCTGCAACCCAGGGCACCCAGGGTCAGGTCTCGGACTTGGAAATCCAGGCCGCAGAGATTGAGCGTATGCGCACCTTGATGGAAAACACCCTGGCGGAGCACACCGGCCGTACGGCCGAGCAAATCCGCATCGACACCGACCGCGATAAGATCCTGACCGCGGAAGATGCCGTGGAATACGGAATCATCGATACCGTCTTTGAGTACCGCAAGCTCAATTCTTAATACGGTCCTGATGGACTGAATCCATCAGTGGAGGCCCTGCGAGGCCGCTTCGAGAGGAGCGCTCGCAGGGCTTTTATTATTTGCGCATAAGTGACTGCAGTATATTCCTATGAGGGGTATGTCAGGGGAGCAACGGAGGGCGAACATCTACCCCAAACGGGGTGAATCTTTCAGAGAAATATCTGCAGGTCGTTAGGCAGATTAATATAGTGCGATGTTTCACGTATAATGGCCGATTTGTGAATTAGGCCTCTGAGTGGTCGTATTATGTTATGACAAATAAGGAACCAGAGGCGGAGGATCGAACCTCCGCACCCGCTGCTTCGAGCGGGGAGCGTACATTTTTCGGCCACCCGTGGGGGCTGGCTAACCTGTTCGGTGTGGAAATGTGGGAGCGCTTCAGCTTCTACGGCATGCAGTCCATCGTGCTGCTGTACATGTACTACGCCACCACCGATGGCGGCCTAGGCCTCGACCGCGGCGACGCGACGTCGATCGTCGGTGCCTACGGCGGCTTGGTGTACATGGCATGCCTGTTGGCATCGTTGGTAGCTGACCGCATCCTCGGTGCGGAGCGCACCCTGTTCTACTCCGCAATCATGGTGATGGCTGGTCACCTCGTCTTGGCCTTCATTCCTGCCGTAACCGGCCTGGCTATCGGCCTGATCCTCATCGCCGTTGGTTCCGGCGGTGTAAAGACTACCGCTTCGGTGGTGCTGGGCTCGCTGTATAGCCGCGACGATCCTCGCCGTGACGGCGGCTTCTCCGTCTTCTACATGGGCGTTAATATAGGTGCCCTCTTCGGACCGCTTCTTACCACCGCAATGTGGGGCTGGAAGGGCTTCCACTGGGGCTTCGGTATCGCTGCCGTCGGTATGGCCCTAGGCCTTATCCAGTACACTGCCATGCGTAAGACCACGATTAAGGACGCTGGCCACGAAATTCCTAATCCTGCAGATTTTAAACAGCGCATGCTGGGCTTGGGCGCGATTGTCGTCGCTGTCCTCGTCATGGTTATCGGCCTGGGTACTGGGATCATCAAGGTAGAGTGGCTGTCTAATATCGTCACCGCCGTTGCCCTGATCGCCGCCGTGTACTTCTGGATTCAGATGTACACCTCTGATTTGGTGACCCGGAAAGAAAAGAACCGCCTCTTGGGCTTTATTCCAATGTTCATCTCCGGTGTGCTGTTCTTCGGTATCTTCCAGCAGCAATTTACAGTGATGACCATCTACGCCGATGTGCGCCTGGACCGCCACATCTTTGGTATCGAGATTCCGCCGTCATTGGTGCAGTCCATTAACCCGATTTTCATCGTTATCTTCTCTGCAATCTTCGCGGCTATGTGGACGAAGCTCGGTGACCGTCAGTGGTCCACGCCGGTGAAGTTCGGCGTGGCCAATATCATCATCGGTATCTCGCTGTTCTTCTTCCTGCCATTCTCCGGCTCGGGCGCAAACTCCACGCCAATGTATGTCATTATCTGGATCCTCTTCCTATTCACCATGGGTGAGCTGATGTTGTCCCCAGTGGGCAACTCTCTGGCCACCAAGGTGGCACCTGAGGCGTTCCCATCGCGCATGATGGCCGTGTGGATGATGGCCGTGGCCATGGGTACCGCACTTGCCGGTTCGCTGGCTAGCTTCTACAACCCAGAGGATGCGGGTGCGGAAAACACCTTCTTTATTTCCTTAGGTGTCGTCTCCATCGCACTGGGCATCGTCCTACTCGTGCTGAGCCGCTGGGTGGTCAAGAAGTTTGCTACCTTCCGCTAAAAAGGGAAGCTAAAACCTTTATTTCGAGAGGTGTGTTGGTGTTAAGCCGGCGCACCTCTCTAAGTGTTTTCTGCCACGCTATTAAAGGGTGAAAATAGATTAGGTGTCTTAAAAATTGCTGGTAAACCGCAGATCTTTGGCAGGTGCCTAGCGCTCAGGCATATGTGGAAGGTTAACACTAGGCAAAGTGCAGTTTACTTCTTAGAAAAGCTATTGGCTCAACTTATTGTTGCGGAGTACGCTGCACTTCGTACGCGACGCGTGATGGCGCCGCAATAACACTTTCTTCTCATTTGTTAATTGCTTACAAGGGGCCAATGCTGTGACAGCGACTCTGATTATCTTGGGCATTGTGGTGTTTACCGCCTTAGCCTTCGACTTCACCAATGGTTTTCACGACACAGCCAATGCGATGGCAACCTCCATTGCTACTGGCGCGCTGAAGCCATTTACTGCGGTGGCGATTTCTGCCGTACTTAACCTCGTTGGCGCGTTCTTGTCCGTGAATGTCGCGGCAACGGTGGCCAAAGGCATCGTCAACCTCGATTCCTATGACCTTTCGGGTGCAGCCGCCGACTCGGATGGCCAAGCCCTGTTGATGGTGGTCTTTACCGGCCTTATCGGCGGTATTTTGTGGAACCTTTTCACTTGGTTGCTCGGGCTGCCGTCCAGCTCTTCCCACGCCCTTTTCGGCGGCCTTATCGGTGCAGGCTTTGCAGCGATGGGCACTGGGGGAGTGGAGTGGACCTCCATTATGGCCAAGATCATCATTCCGGCGGTGGCGTCCCCGATTATCGCCGCCTTGGTATCTGCGTGCGCCACCTTCCTCGTTTATTGGGTGACCAACACCATTCCGAATAAGGAAAAGAACGAGCACTTCCGCCATGGCCAGATTGTGACCGCCTGCTTGGTATCGCTGGCACACGGTGCCGGTGACGCTCAGAAAACCATGGGCGTTATCTTCCTCGCCCTCGTGGCTTCGGGCCACGCGGCTGCCGATGCCCGCATTCCAACCTGGGTCATCTTCGGCTGTGCGATTGCCATTGCGGCCGGTACCTTGTCCGGCGGTTGGCGCGTTATCCGCACCCTGGGTAAGGGCTTGGTGGAGATCGAATCCCCGCAAGGTATGGCAGCCGAGGCTACCTCCGCGGCCATCATCTTGACTTCCTCAGCCGGTGGTATGGCTCTGTCTACGACCCACGTGTCCACCGGCTCTATCCTTGGTACTGGTTTGGGCCGCCGTGGCGCGGAAGTGCGCTGGGGTGTTGCAATGCGCATGGTGGCTGCCTGGCTCATTACGCTGCCCTGTGCCGCCTTTGTTGGCTTCGCATCGTGGTGGTTGGCGCACGGCGTCTCTTCCGCTACCAATGTGGCAACCGGCGCTATCGTGGACTTCGTTCTACTCTTGGCCATGACGGCGCTCATCGTCATCCGCTCCCGTATGAACCCAGTTGATGCATCCAACGTTAATAATGACTGGGATGAGAACGCTGAGTCCGTGGATTCGTCCTTGGAGCCACGCGTTGGTGCGAAAGAGTCTGTCGCAGCTTCAGGGGGCATGACCCCGGTAGCGGCGGTCAACGGGGACAACGACTCCACCTCATCTACTCCACAAGAGGAGCGCTAAAACATGACTGTTGCAGAAATCTTCGAATCTATACTCCGCGTCGCTGGCCTGGCCCTCGTCTTCGGTGCTGGTATCCCGTTGCTCTTCGCCTTGGGCATGCGTTCCATGACGGGTGATCCCATTCGGGATGACAATGGTGTGGTGGTAGGAGATACTCCCGCTAGCCGCCAAATGAAGCTGCTGGGTTGGACCGTTTATGCCGTACTGGGTGTCATTATCGTGGTGGCAATCGCGTGGATCGCGCGCGATTCCCTGGACCACTACTTTGGTTTCGCACCATTTGGCGACCTTTAAGAATAACTCGCGGACTATATAGCAAGCCCGTGACCATGGAATATTCCTCAGAGCCACTTAAAGTTAACAAGAGATAAACTTTAAGTGGCTTAGGGGTTGCTTAGTGGGTAAGTACCAAGTATATTTGTAGCTATCAACAAAGCAACATTGAGAGGTGAGAGAGATGAACACGATGCGGACCTTCATTGGTGGCATTAGCGATATGTTCAAGGACTCCACCACGGGTACGGGTTTGGATACCGTGTCTCAGGCACCGGTTTCTGCCCGCGTAGCGGAAAATCTCGTTGTCGCGGGGCTTACCCCCGCGACGACCAAGGACGTCGCTGAGTCCTTCGCATTCGTTGTCGGCCATGCGCCAGATGAGCTGGAAATGCTCGATGTCGAGGCATTCTTGCTCGACTTTGACTGGCTGCAATAAAAACCGTACGAGATAACCCCGCCGCGCACCATAACGGTGTCGGCGGGGTTATCTGTGTCTTAGGGCAGGGCATCGGCAAGCGCTAGCCGGGCAGGCGCAGGCTAACGCGGCGGCAGGATGGCCTCGGGGGTTTCGGGCAAGAGCTGGCCCCCGTCAATAATGAGCGTTTGTCCGGTGATGTATCCGGCCTCGGTGGAAGCGAGGAAGGCCGCGGCATTGCCAATATCGCGGGGGCTGCCAAGCCGGTGCAGGGGAATGGAGCGCGTCATCTCATCCAGGTACTCCTGGCCCTGCGCCTCGAGGCCCTCGGTGAGGATATTTCCGGGCAATACGCCATTGATGGTGATGCCATCGCGGGCGATTTCCAGGGCTGCGGAGCGGATAAAGCCTTGTTGGGCCGCCTTGGAGGCGCCGTAATGCGCCCAGCCGGGAAAGCCGGTGTGCGAGCCAGTAATGGAGGTGGTGATGACGATGCGCCCATAGCCGCGCTCCTTCATATACGGCAGGGCTTCTTGCACGACCTTGAACGTGCCGTGGGTATTGATTTCAAACATGGTTTCCCACTGCTTATCCGTCATCTCTTCCAGTGGGCAGTTAGGAAAGACCCCGGCATTGGAACAGACGATGTCGATCGCCCCGTGCTCGGCGTGGACCTTGGCAAACATTTCTTTGATGGAGGCCCTATCGGTGACATCGACGGGGTAGGCGGTCGCGCCGAGCTCCGCGGCGGTGGCTTCGGCCTTATCGGTATCGATATCGGCAATGACGACGCTGGCGCCGGCTTCGCGCAGGGAGGCAACGATGCCCTTGCCGATGCCCGCAGCCCCGCCCGTGACAATCGCGGTACGGTTGGTGAGGTCAAACATGAATTGGCTCCTTCGACGGTGGTGGAGGAAGTAGAGGATCCAATCCCAAGTTTAGTGGTGTGGGCGGATAAAGATCTGCGAATTTCGCCACGCGGAGGGAATGAATAGGAGCCGTGTCGGGTTGATTTACTAAGGTAGATTTTTGAACAACCAACCGCGGGGACGGAAGTGAGCGAGCCTTCCTACCCACCTTTAAAAGCGGTAAACAAGAGCGAGTGTGAAAGTACTGAATGGCACGTATGCAAGAAAGCGCTGATCTCCTGAAGTGTTCCTTCTGCGGAAAGAGCCAAAAGCAGGTGAAAAAGCTCATCGCCGGTGGCGGGGTCTACATCTGCGATGAGTGCATCGAGCTCTGCAATGAGATTATTGAAGAAGAGCTCGGCCACGAGCAGGCCGAGGAGTCTTCCGAGGCGGAGGTGCGCCTGCCCAAGCCTTCGCAGATTTCTTCCTTTTTGGATAAGTACGTCATTGGCCAGGACAAGGCCAAGCGCGTGCTGTCGGTAGCGGTGTATAACCACTACAAGCGCATTAAGGCCGAAGAATCCGCCGCGCTAGATGCGCGCCGGAAGAAGGCCGAGGGCGAAGAGGTAGAGATCTCTAAATCCAATATTTTGATGCTGGGGCCCACCGGTTCCGGTAAGACCTACCTGGCGCAGACCTTGGCGCGCCTGCTGGATGTGCCTTTCGCAATCGCGGATGCCACCAGCTTGACCGAGGCCGGTTATGTGGGCGAAGACGTAGAAAACATCCTCTTGAAGCTGCTGCAGGCAGCGGACTTTGACGTGGAGCGTGCCCAGCGCGGCATCATCTACGTCGACGAGGTGGATAAGATTTCCCGCAAATCCGAAAACCCCTCCATTACCCGCGATGTCTCTGGCGAGGGTGTGCAGCAGGCGCTGCTGAAGATCCTGGAGGGAACCGTGGCCGCCATCCCGCCGCAAGGCGGGCGCAAGCACCCGAACCAGGAATTTATCCAGCTAGATACCTCCAATATCCTCTTCATCGTCGCCGGCGCGTTTGCCGGCCTCGATCAGGTAATCGCGGATCGCGTGGGCAAGAAGGGCGTTGGCTTTGGCGCGAAGCTGGGCACCGAAGACGAGCGGGAAAAGGTGGACCTATTCTCTCAGGTGCGCCCGGAAGACCTCGTGAAGTTCGGCTTGATCCCAGAATTTATCGGCCGCCTGCCCGTGGTGGCGACGGTGGATAACTTGGACCGCGAGGCCCTAGTTAAGGTGCTCACTGAGCCCAAGAACTCGCTGCTCAAGCAGTACAGCCGCCTATTTGAGATGGATGACTGCGAGCTGCACATGGAGGACGGGGCGCTGGATGCTATCGCGGAGCTCGCCCTCGAGCGCAAAACCGGCGCGCGCGGCCTGCGCGCGATCCTGGAAGAGCTGCTCGTTCCAGTGATGTTTGAGCTGCCGGACAGGGAAGATATTTCCGCCGTGCACATCACAGCGGAGTGCGTTACCCAAGGCGCAGAGCCCGAATTCACCTACAAGGATGAGGCGAAGGAATCGGCTTAGTGAGAAGGGGCATCGGCAAGCAGCCGGTGCCCCTACTTTTATGCCTCGCCGTAGATATCTTGCGGGGAGGCCTCATCGCCCTCGTCGGCATCAGAAGGTACCAAATAAGACTCGTGGCCGGAATCGGGGATATTGGCGGTGAGGAATGCCAGCACGGTATCGACGGTGAGCCGGTGCATGCCGTCGGTATTTGCCTGGCTGGACATATCCACGCCCAGCAGGTTGTCCATCATCGCCCGGTTGGTCACGCGGTACGAGGTGAGCGAGGCGATGATGGTGAAAATATCGTTGGTGGAAATGCCCGGGCGGAAGGCACCGGCGTCCTGGCCCAGCATGAGCAGGCGATCGAGGTGAAGGGCGACGCCGCTAAAATCCGCCACGGGATTGGTGGAAGAGCCCACGATGGACTGGGCGGTTTCCCAGGTCATCATGCGGATGGCCTCGGGGTGGTTGACGTACTGCCAAAAGATCCAGTCCACCAGCTTGCGCACGCCCTCGACCGGGACCGCGGAATCGAGCTCCAAGTCCTCTTCGTTGGGGCGGAGGCGCTCGGCGGCGGTGCTTAAAGCGCTCAAGTACAGGCCCTGCTTATCGCCAAAGTGGTAGTGAATCATGCGCTTAGACATGCCGGATTCCGCGGCGATGGTATCTAGCTTGGTTTCAGAAAAACCCCACGCGGAAAACTGGGAAATGGCGATATCCACCACGGCATCGGTGCTGATGGAATCCGCAGCGTGAGCGTCGGAGTCCTCCGCCTGCTCCGCAGCGTGCAGCGGTTCGGTGTGCTCAGTGCTCATAGCATGTGTCCTATCTCTGCTTCGCGGCGCCGATGTGGCGATGGTGGGTAGTGTCTTGGGAACTGCACGGCCGGCCTCATGCTGGTCCGGTGCGGTAGCGAGGTGACCAATATGTTGCCGCCCAAAAGCAGGGAATGTATCCCTGCACGCGCACTCCCCGGTGGGGCTGTGCCGCTTCCATCATGCCCGATTATTCCCACGTCGCGGGAGGAATGTGCACATTGGGGGCGTTAATTTGGAGGTAAACGGGGGTAATATCCGGAAATTCAGCGGCGTTTTCCCTCCGAAAGAGGGGGATAAATTTCACAACACGCTACCTCCGGATAGCGCTAAGCTAGGGGTTGATACATCCCGTGGAGGGTGGCGTGCATGAGGGGCGCTTACAACTCCACGACATACGAGGAGGAATGAGCATGACCCAGCCAGTAAAAGTAACCGTCACCGGCGCCGCCGGAAATATCGCCTACTCGCTGCTGTGGCGGATTGCCGCAGGCGACGTATTTGGCAAGGACACCCCGGTAGACCTTGCCCTATTGGAAATCCCAGCGGTAGTAGAAAAGGCCGAGGGCGTGGCCATGGAGCTGCGCGATTCCGCCCTGCCACTGGTTAACTCGATTACGGTGGCAGATGACCTCAAGGTCGCCTTCGAGGATGCCACCGCCGCATTCCTCGTCGGCTCCCGCCCGCGCAGCAAGGGCATGGAGCGCGCAGATCTACTCGAGGCCAATGGCGCCATCTTTACTGAGCAGGGCAAGGCCATCAATGACTATGCGGCGCGCGATGTTCGCGTGCTGGTGGTGGGCAACCCAGCCAATACCAACGCGCTGATTGCCGCGCATAGCGCGCCGGATCTGGATAACTCCCAGTTCAACGCACTCATGCGCCTAGACCACAACCGCGCCTTGGGCCAGCTGGCGGCCAAGACGGGCAAGGCCACCAAGGACTTTTCCAAGATTGCGGTCTGGGGCAACCACTCCGCCACCCAGTTCCCGGATATCGCTTTCTCCAACGCGGAGGTAGATGAGCAGTGGTACCGCGAGGAGATGATCCCCAAGGTGGCCAAGCGCGGCGCGGAGATCATTGAGGTGCGCGGCAGCTCGTCCGCGGCGTCGGCGGCATCTGCCGCCGTGGACCACATGCACGATTGGGTCCACGGCACCGAGGATTGGCGCACCGCCGCCGTGCCTTCGGATGGCTCCTATGGCGTGGACGAGGGCCTCGTCGCAGGTTTCCCCACCGTCTCCCGCGACGGCAAGTGGGAAATCGTCCAAGGCCTGGAGCTCAGCGATTTCCAGAAGGAGCGCATCGAGGCCTCCGTGCAGGAGCTGCGTGAGGAGCGCGAGGCCGTAGCCCACCTGCTGAAAGGTTAAGCCTCCAGCACCAAGTTATCGATGAGCCGCACCGGCCCCACATGCGCTGCTACCAGCGCCAAGGCGGGCCGGTGTTGTGCATCTACGGGCTCGAGCGTGGCCGGGTCCACCACGGTGAGGTAATCCACCGTCACGCCGGGGGAGGAAGCGAGCTGGGCCTCAGCTTCTTCACGTGAGGCGCCATCCTGCAGCGCGAAGAGTGCCTGGGATAAGGCGACCGCCTGCTCACGCTCGGCGGCACTGAGGCGCGCATTGCGGCTGGACTCGGCCACGCCGTCCGTTGCGCGCACGATGGGCACGCTGATGATGTCCAGCGGCAGGTCGAGGTCCGCCACCAGGCGGCGGATGATCGCTACTTGCTGCGCATCCTTTTGCCCAAAATAAGCGCGGTCTGGTGTGACAAGGTGAAACAGCTTGCTCACCACGGTGGCCACGCCGTCAAAGTGGCCGGGGCGCGAGGCACCTTCCAAGACCGAGCCCATCTCACCCGTGCGCACCCACACCCGCGGGGTGCCACCCGGGTACATTTCCTCCACGCTGGGGGCGAAGACCGCATCGACTCCCAACGAGTCCAGCAGTGCGGCATCCGCGTCGAGGGTGCGCGGGTAGGCGCGGTAGTCTTCGCAGTCGCCCAGGTCCGTGAACTGGAGGGGATTGACAAAGACCGAGCACACCACGGTGTCGTTGTCTTCGCGGGCGCGGCGAATGAGGGAAGCGTGGCCGTCGTGAAGCGCGCCCATCGTGGGCACCAAACCCACGGAACCGGACGCTGCCGCGCGGAAGGCACGGAGTTCGGATTTAGTTGTGAGGATCTGCATGGCTTAAGACCTTAGTCCTCGAAAGACTCCTCGGCGTTGGGGAAGGAACGTTCACCCACATCTGCGACATAGTCCTTCGCTCCTTCCAGCAGCGCGCCGCGCAGATTCGCGTAGCGGCGCACAAAACGCGGCGCCTTGGGACCTCCCAGGCCGAAGGCATCGGTCCACACCAGAATCTGACCGTCGGTCTGCGCGCCGGCGCCGATGCCGATGGTGGGGATGGGCAGCTCCTTGGTCACCTGCTCAGCAAGGGCTGCCGGTACCATCTCCAGCACCACGGCGAAGGCGCCGGCCTCGGCGAGGGCGCGGGCGTCGTCGTGAAGCTTCTCCGCACCGGCACCCCGGCCTTGGACCACGAAGCCGCCCAAGGCGTGGACCTGCTGGGGTGTAAAGCCAATGTGGGCGCAGACCGGGATGCCGGCGGCGACAAGCGCGGCAACAATGGGAGCGCGCTCCGCACCGCCCTCCAGCTTCACGGCCTGCGCGCCGGTTTCCTTCATGACGCGCACCGCGGTCTCCAGCGCCTGGGAGGGGCCGTCCTCATAGGAGCCGAAGGGAAGGTCCACCACCACGAAGGCGCGGGAGGTCGAAGCAACCACCGCGCGGGCCAGCGGGATCATCTCATCGAGGGTGAGCGAGAGCGTGGTTTCGCGGCCCAGCACCACGTTGGCCAGGGAATCGCCGACGAGCAGGAGATCGACCCCGGCTTCATCGAAGATTTCGGCGGTCAAGCAGTCGTAGCTCGTCAGGCACGCGAAGGCCTGAGAGTTGTCTTTGGCTTGGGTGAAGTAACGGGTGCGGAGGCGGGCGCGGTGGCCAGGGTTGTGAGACATGCCCTTACTCTAGACAGGCCGGTGGTGCCAGTTGACGCACAGGGTAGAGTTGGCCAGGTGACTGATCAGAATAAAGAGCAACTCGTTGGCACCAACCGCGCGGACCAGCTTCCCAAGTCCTGGGAGCCGCAGGCAGTAGAAAAAGACCTCTACGAAGGCTGGGTAAGCGCCGGTTACTTCACCCCGGATGCATCCTCGGAGGCGGAGCCCTATTCCATCGTGCTGCCGCCGCCGAACGTCACCGGCCAGCTGCACATGGGCCACGCCTTGGACCACACTCTGATCGACTCCATCATTCGCCGCAAGCGCATGCAGGGCTATGCCACCCTGTGGCTGCCGGGCGCTGACCACGCAGGCATCGCCACCCAGACCAAGGTGGAGGCCCGTCTGCGTGAGCAGGAGGGAAAGAAGCGCTGGGACTATGAGCGCGAGGAATTCATCAACAAGGTCTGGGAATGGAAGGAAGAATTCGGTGGCACCATCCAGAACCAGATGCGCGCCATCGGTGACTCCGTGGACTGGACCCGCGAGCGCTTTACCCTGGATGAGGGCCTGTCGCGCGCGGTGCAGACCATCTTTAAGAACCTCTACGATGAGGGCATGATTTACCGGGCTAATCGCCTGGTCAACTGGTCGCCGGTGCTGGAGACCGCCGTTTCTGATATCGAGGTCGTCTACAAGGACGTCGAGGGCGAGCTGGTCTCCATCCGCTATGGCTCGCTCAATGACGATGAGCCGCACCTCATTGTTGCCACTACGCGTGTGGAAACCATGCTTGGCGATGTCGCCATTGCCGTCCACCCCGACGATGAGCGCTACGCCCACCTCGTGGGCCAAGAATTGGATCACCCTTTCCGCGATGACCTGAAGCTGAAGATCATCGCCGATGATTACGTGGACATGGATTTTGGTACCGGTGCGGTAAAGATCACCCCGGCCCACGATCCCAATGACTACGCCATGGGTACCCGCCATAACTTGGATATGCCGACGGTCATGGATACCACCGGCCACATCGCGCATACCGGCACCCGTTTTGATGGCATGACGCGCGAAGAAGCGCGCGTGGAAATCCGCGAGGCGCTGCGGGAGCAGGGGCGCATCGTCAAAGAAATACGCCCCTATGTCCACTCCGTGGGCCACTCGGAGCGCTCCGGCGAGCCCATCGAGCCGCGCCTGTCGCTGCAGTGGTTCGTCGATGTAGCGCAGATGGCGAAGGCCTCTGGCGATGCCGTGCGCGAGGGCGATACCGTCTTGCACCCGCAGTCGCTGGAGCCGCGCTACTTCGAATGGGTCGATGACATGCACGATTGGTGCATCTCCCGCCAGCTGTGGTGGGGCCACCGCATCCCCATTTGGTACGGTCCGGAGCGCACGAACGAGTCTGGTGAGATTGAGCGGGACATCGTGTGCGTCGGCCCCGATGAGGAGCCGCCGGCAGGCTACGAGCAGGATCCGGATGTCCTCGATACCTGGTTCTCTTCGGCGCTGTGGCCATTTTCCACCCTGGGCTGGCCCGATAAGACCCCGGATCTGGAGAAGTTCTATCCCACCAACGTGCTGGTCACGGCCTATGACATCTTGTTCTTCTGGGTCGCGCGCATGATGATGTTCGGCACCTTTGCCGGCACCAAGACCCCAGAGCTTTTGGGTAAGGGCACCGATGGCCGCCCGCAGATTCCTTTCAAGGACCTCTACCTGCACGGCCTCGTGCGCGATGAGCAGGGCCGCAAGATGTCCAAGTCCCTGGGCAATGGCATTGACCCGATGGACTGGGTGCGCGATTACGGCGCCGATGCGCTGCGCTTTACCCTGGCCCGCGGCGCTAACCCGGGCGTGGATTTGCCGCTGGGCTCTGACGCCGCCGCGGCATCGCGCAACTTTGCCACCAAGCTCTTTAACGCCACCAAGTTCGCGCTGATGAACGGCGCCGGCGTGGCACCGCTGCCAAAACGCACGGAGCTTTCCGATGCCGACCGCTGGATCCTCGACCGCGCCGAAGAGGTGCGCACCCAGGTCGATGCCTACTTGGACGATTATCAATTTGCCAAGGCCAACGAGCTGCTCTACCACTTCACCTGGGACGAGCTCTGTGACTGGTACCTGGAGATTGCCAAGACGCAGATCCCGCGCGATGGCGAAACGGTAGAAGGCCGCAATACCCAGATCGTCCTGGGCCGCGTCATCGACGTCGTGCTGCGCCTTTTGCACCCCACCATGCCGTATGTGACCGAGGTGCTGTGGAAGGCATTGACCGGCGGGGAATCCATCGTCATCGCCCCATGGCCCACGGTGGCCGATACCAACGGCGGCGCCACCAAGGACGCGGTGGCCGCCCGCCGCATCGACGATGCCGATAAGCTCATCACCGAGCTGCGCCGCTTCCGCTCTGATCAGGGCGTTAAGCCTTCGCAAAAGGTACCGGGCCGCCTCGACTTCGCTGCGGCAGACCTGCAGGGCCAGGAGGAATTGGTGCGCAACCTGGCCAATACCACCGCGCCGGGCGAGGAGTTTAACCCCTCGGCCTCCATTGAGGTGCGCCTGTCCCAGGCCACCGTGGAGGTCACGCTGGATACCCACGGCGCGGTAGACGTCGAAGCCGAGCGCAAGCGCCTGGAAAAGGATTTGGCCAAGGCCAATAAGGAATTGGAACAGACCGGCAAGAAGCTGGGCAATGAGAACTTCCTGGCCAAGGCGCCGGAAGAGGTGGTCACTAAGATTCGGGCGCGCCAAGACATCGCGCGCGAGGAAGTCGAGCGCATTACCAGCCGTTTGGAGGGCCTTAAGTAGTGTCAGATCAGCGCTTCAATCACGACGCCAACGGCAATGGCGAGGCCACCGGGGAAGAGGACGATTTTGAGATCGTCGATGCCCTCAAGGAGGGTACCGAGGGCACCCCGGTGGAGATTACGGAATCGGGCCTGACCCTCAACCTGGGCATGGGCGAGGACGAAGAATATAACGACGCCGCGCCCCAAGAGGTATCCCCGGAGGAGCTGCAGGCGCTCGGCGAGGTGGAAGACGAGCTCAACCAGCGCTGGCCGGAGACCAAGATCGAGCCCACCCTGGAGCGCATCGAGATGCTCATGGATTTGCTGGGCCACCCCGAGCAGTCCTTTGACGTCATCCACATTGCGGGCACCAATGGCAAGTCTTCTACCGCCCGCATGGTCGATTCGCTGCTGCGTTCCTTCCACCGCCGCGTGGGTCTGGTCACCAGCCCGCACCTGCAGCGGGTTACCGAGCGCATCGGCATCGATGGTCGGCCCATCCACCCGCGCGACTACGTGCGCCTGTGGCACGAAATCAAGCCGTATGTGGAGATGGTGGATGCGCACTCAGACGTTCCCATGTCCAAGTTCGAGGTCCTAGTGGGCCTGTCCTATGCAGCGTTTGCCGATGCCCCCGTTGACGTCGCCGTCGTCGAGGTCGGCCTCGGCGGGTCGTGGGATGCCACGAACGTGGTCAATGCGGACGTCTCCGTAATTACCCCAGTGGGCCTGGACCACACGGATTACCTGGGCAGCGATATTCGGGAGATTGCGGGGGAGAAGGCGGGCATCATCAAGCGCCGCGCCGATGCCGAAAACCCGCTGACACCGAATGAAAACATCGCCATCATCGCCGAGCAAGACCCCGAGGCCATGCAGGTCATCCTGCAGCGCGCGGTGGATATGGATGCCGGCGTGGCGCGCTCCGGAGCGGAGTTCGCGGCCTTAGAATCCCGCATCGCGGTCGGTGGCCAGCAGGTCAATATCCAGGGCCTCGGCGGCATGTACGAGGATATTTTCTTGCCGCTGCACGGCGAGCACCAGGCCAAGAATGCGGCCGTTGCCCTTGCCGCGGTGGAAGCCTTCTTCGGTGCCTCTTCCGGGCATCCATTGGATATTGCCTCTGTGCGCAACGGTTTTGCCAAGACGATTTCCCCCGGCCGCCTCGAGCGCGTGCGTACTTCGCCTACGACGTTTATCGATGCCGCCCACAATCCCCACGGCGCCAAGGCACTCGGCGCGGCGCTCGACCGCGACTTCGATTTCGCCCGGCTTATCGGCGTGGTCTCCATCTTTGGTGATAAGGATGCCCAGGGCATCCTCGCCGCGCTGGAGCCGTATTTGAGCGAGGTAGTCATCTCCCAGAACTCCTCGCCGCGCGCGCTCGATGCCTATGAACTGGCGGAAACCGCCCGCGATATTTATGGCGAAGAACGCGTCTATGTGGCCGATGATCTGCCCGGCGCCTACGCGCAAGCCGTGGAGCTAGCCGAGGAATCCGAGGTGCAATCCGGCTCCGGTATTGTCATTACCGGTTCGGTGGTTACCGCCGGCGAAGCCCGCGCGATGTTTGGAAAGGAGCCCGCATGACCAGCCCCAATCCTAGGTCCCGCCCGCATCGTCCGCCTCGGCCGCCGCGCCGCGGTGATGAAGTCGCGGATAATGAAATCGGCCCATTGGGCTTGGGGCAGGATCCCGTCAAGGATCCGCTCAAGAGCTTTAATGGCATGGTCATCGCCAGCTCGCTCATCATGGAGTCGATCACGCTCGTATTGGCGCTGCCACTGTTGTACAAGCTGTATGACGGCACGCTGTGGACGCCGTTTAACTACGGCGTGGTCATAGGTGCCCTGATATTCCACCTGGGCATGATCGCGTTTATGAATAAGAAGTGGGCGCTGACCGTCATCGTGTGGGCGCAGCTATTGGGCCTCATCCTTGGCTTCATGGCGCACTGGTCCATCGCCGCGATCTTCATCATCTTTGGCATGGAGTGGCTCCTTGCGGCGTATTTGCGCAGTAACTTAATCGCCCGCATGAAGCGCGGTTACTTAACTACCCAGCACCTCAACCAGAAGTAGTGGCCATGCGCACCGTCTATCTCGTCCTCGCGGCCCTAGCCTGCATTGCCGCGGTCGCTGCCCGCGCAGCCACGGGCGCGCCGTGGCTGCCGCTGGTAGCACTCATCATCGCCGCCGTATTTTTGGCCCTGGCACTGCGCGCTAATTTTCAGCGGGCAGAAGAAGCCACTCTTGATGATTTGGATAAAAAGCAGCGCGCAGAGATTAAGCGCTTGCTGGGCAACGGCCAGTTCGGCACGGCGGTTAACCAAGTGCGCCTGTGGTTTAGGGGGACCTCGCATGAGCGCGCGACGGAGATAGTCCAGCAGCTTACTTAGTGTTTATTAAATGCCGCCCACTGCGCTGCCCCCGCTTATAGCCCTCGGGCGTGGACGAATTGTGGGTATTCGGTACAGTATGGGGCATGACTGAACGTACATTGATCCTCATTAAGCCGGACGGCGTAAAGAACGGCCACGTGGGCGAGATTATTGCCCGCATCGAGCGCAAGGGCCTCAAGCTGGCCGAGCTGGACCTGCGCGTGGCTGACCGTGAGACCGCAGAAAAGCACTACGAAGAGCACAAGGACAAGCCATTTTTCGGCGAGCTGGTGGACTTCATCACCTCCGCACCGTTGATTGCCGGCGTTGTTGAAGGCGAGCGCGCCATCGAGGCATGGCGCCAGCTGGCCGGTGGCACCGACCCAGTCTCCAAGGCTGCACCGGGTTCCATCCGCGGTGACTTCGCACTCAGCGTGGGCGAGAACATCGTGCACGGCTCCGACTCCCCAGAGTCCGCAGAGCGCGAGATCGGAATTTGGTTCCCCAACCTCTAAGCACTGACTCTACCTAGATTCCAAGGAAGCCCGAGCGTTAAGCTCGGGTCTTTTCCATTATGAGGGGGGATATATTGCGGAGTGAAATACTTTGATTGGCTCACAGTGTTGCAGACATATCAGGTCCAGATTTCATTGCTAGTGGCTGTTTAGTCGAAAGAGAGTAGCTCGCGAAGTGCAGTGAAAGCTTGCTTTTGCACTTCATGGGTGACGGTGCGGCCAGTCTGTCGTTTGGCTAAGAGGCCAGCATCCCGCAGTTTTGCAAGATGGTGAGACACCGTCGGCTGGGTGAGGCCGGATAATGTGGTCAATTCGGAAACGCTCATCGGGCCGCAGCCTTCATCGCACAAGATGGATAAAAGACGAAGTCGGGCGGGATCTGCAAGTACCTTGAATTGCTGGGCAAAGTGCACGGAATCGTCCTGGTCTAGGGGGCCGTTGTTGAGTGAACAACATTCGTTGATGTGAGGATTTTTGGTCATGCCGTGCGAAGAAACCATGCCTTTAGTATATGGGCGTTTGACATACCCTTTCATATTGACATCTATCGATATGAATGGTTACAGTGCTGCACGGTACGGTGCGACTTGGGTCAATGAAGGAGACAGGTATGGCTACCTCACAGAAGCCGCGTTTGGCTTTTCTCGATCGCTTTCTACCCCTGTGGATCATCCTAGCTATGGTCCTTGGCCTGCTCATAGGTCATTTCCTTCCAGGAATAGGGAACGCGCTCTCAGCTTTGGAAATTGGAGGTATTTCCCTCCCAATCGCTTTAGGACTGCTGGTGATGATGTATCCACCGCTTGCTAAAGTGCGCTATGAAAAGACTCGGGAGATTGCCACTGACAGACGGCTGATGACCGTGTCGATCGTTTTAAATTGGCTTGTAGGGCCAGCATTCATGTTCGTACTGGCTTGGCTATTCTTGGCGGATCAACCCGAGTTGCGCACGGGTCTTATTATTGTCGGCCTTGCCCGCTGCATCGCAATGGTCTTGGTATGGTCAGACCTATCCTGCGGTGACCGGGAAGCCACGGCAGTACTAGTAGCAATCAACTCCGTTTTCCAAGTTGCGATGTTCGGAGTCCTGGGTTGGTTCTATTTGCAGATACTACCGGGGTGGCTGGGCCTTGATACCACCTCTGTCGAATTTTCTTTCTGGTCCATTGTTACTTCGGTACTCGTATTCTTAGGAATTCCGCTTTTGCTTGGGATCATCTCCCGAGTATGGGCAGAGAAAACTAAAGGGCGTGAGTGGTTTGAAAACCGTTACCTTCCCGCCGTGTCTCCTTTGGCAATGATCGGTTTGCTGTACACAATTGTCTTACTGTTCTCCCTGCAGGGAGAACAGCTCGTGGAGCAGCCGATAGCGGTAGTTAGGGTAGCGGTGCCTCTGATGCTGTACTTTGTCGGGATGTTCTTTTTGGCTTTGGGCGTAGCTAAGGCTGTCGGAATGAACTATGCACAATCTGCCTCAGTGGCCTTTACCGCAGCGGGAAATAATTTTGAGTTAGCCATCGCGGTGTCCATTGGTACCTTTGGAGCTACCTCTGCTCAAGCATTGGCCGGTACTATCGGACCCCTTGTCGAAATTCCGGTTTTGGTTGGCCTGGTATACGTAATGCTCTGGATTGGTCCCAAGTTATTTCCTGGAGACCGGACTCTGCCGAATTAGCGCCTGCCAAGTTGATATAAGCACCGCACGCCAGTAGGGGAGAGGGTGATGCGCCAGCTTTCTACTTTGGAGCGCAGCCCAATATTTTCTACCTCCACTAGCCCATGCTTTTTTAATTCCTGGATCGCATCGGACAGAGGATCTAGCTCCACCTGCATCAGGCGGGACAAGGCCTTGGTGGTGGTCGTATTGCCCTGGACTGCCCCGGCGGTGACGAGGGCGGTGAGGGTATCGAGGTGGGCATCGGCAAGCTCCATGGCACTATCCGTGACCCCTTCTAGTGGATCTTCAGCCACGATGCGCTGCATGCGGCGGCGGCCAATGCGGAAGGACTGGGAAAACATGGCCCACAAGCCCAGTGGAAATGCGAACGCCGACACCGCGCCGGTTAAGATACCTTCTACGGGTGGGGCCAGGGAAATGTCCGGCAACCAGCCAGCCGCGGATAGCGGGGCCATGGCCAGCGGTAGGGCAATTGGAATTACTGGTGCCCAATAAGCAATGGCGGGGTAATCGCCCTCGAGGTAGACATCCTGGCTAGCCCCAATGGAGCGGGGATAGTGGCGGATGAGGGGCACTAATCCGATGACCGCAAAGACCGCAAAAACGGCGGCGCCCATCAGCATGTAGCTGGCCCCCGTTTGGGCAAAACCGAGAGCAAAGCCGGCCGGAACGCCGCATAAGCACGCCTCTTTCGGCGTAATCTCATTGCGCTGCCGGTACTGCGATAATGTCCGTGCGGGACGCGGTGCCAGTTCTGCCATAATTTCAAACGTAGCATCGCCCACAGCCTGCTCGCCGCGCCAGGATTGTGTGACACAATGGAACTCACGCGCAGCGCGCGCATAATTTCATAACCCCACAAGCTTTAACGCAGTGCGTTTATCGCGGCTATTCGTGCGGCAGCGGCACAGCTCCTCTAGGGCTGTGCCTGCGCCCGAGTAGCTGGCGCACCATACAATCGAAGTACAGGAGTAAGCCCAACTAATGGTGGCACAGAACTCTCAAGAAACAACTGAAAACCTACAGGCAGCTGCGGCTTTGGCCCAGCGGATAGATCCGAGCGAGCTGAAAGATAAAACTCGCGTGTATGCGATGGCCAAAAAGCTCGGCCTATCATCACGCCAGCTGGTGGCCCAGCTGAAGGACATGGGCCTGAATAAGACCGCGCAGAGCTCTATTACCCGCGCGGAAGCAGGCGACCTCTTTGCCGCTTTGGCGCGCCACGCAGGGGCTGCGGAGGCGGGGCAGCCGGCAGCCGCGGACGAGAACCCAGAGGATGCAAAGCCTGAGAACAAGGCCAAGACCACCAAGCGTGCTCGCCGCACCCGCAAGGCCACGAAGAAGTCCGCGCCCGCGGCAAAGAAAGAACCGGCGCAGGCCGATGCCGGGGAAGAAGCTGGCACCCCGGCTGACAACACCGCAGCCAATGCGGAAGAGGAAAAGAACCTGCGCTACCGCGTGCGCAAGAACGTGGACAATGAAATCTCCCAGATTGAGGAAAAAGTCGATGCTTCGCTGGTAAAAAACGCATTGCCGGATGTAAAGCAGGCACCGGACCGTCTGCCGGATCCTGAGCCGGCGAAAGCACCCGCGCGCGCTGAAGACGTTACAGACGCTGAAGATGCCGATGCTACCGATGCGGGCGCTGCGGATGCCGGTGAGGGTGACACGACGGGGACCGTGGATCCAGCCAAGTTGCATGAGGTGCTGGCAGAGGCCGGCGAGGATTTCGACGATGATTACTATGCACCGCGCATAGTCCCGCGCGCGGAGACGGACGACGATTCCGCCGCGTATGACTTCGCACCGCTATTTATGCCACCGCAGCAGCAGGAAACCGCCGATCTCGGTGAGGACGCGGCCGCGGACATGGCGGCGATCGCTGAAGCCGCAGATGCGGCGGATCCTGCCAAAGACGCCGAGCCCGCTGAGGCCGACGAGGCCGAGGCAGGCAATAAGGCAGCGCGTGGGGGTTCTGACAAGCGCCGCCGCGGCCGCCGCGGTACCTCCCGCGGGCGCGGCGGGAACGAGAATTCCAAGAAGGATGCGGCGGATAAGGAGCCGGAGCTTATCGATGAGCCCAAGGCCATCCGCGGCTCCACCCGCATCGAGGCGCAGAAGCGCCGCCGCGCAGAATTGCGCGAAAAGGGCCGCGAGCGCCAGCACATCGTGTCCCAGGCGGAATTTTTGGCGCGGCGCGAGGCCGTGGAACGCACCATGGTAGTGCGCGATAAGCAGCGCGAGGACGGCGCGGGCATCGTCACGCAGGTGGGCGTGCTTGAAGATGACCTCTTGGTCGAGCACTTCGTTACCACTGAGGCCCAGGCTTCCCTCATCGGCAATATCTACTTGGGCCGCGTGCAAAACGTCTTGCCGTCCATGGAGGCGGCGTTCGTGGACATCGGCCAGGGCCGCAATGGCGTGCTCTACGCCGGCGAGATTGATTGGCGCAAGACCAAATTGCATGGGCGCTCCCGGAAGGTAGAAAATACCCTGAAATCCGGCGACCAAATCTTGGTGCAGGTGGCAAAGGACCCGATTGGCCACAAGGGCGCGCGCCTGACCACCCGGATCTCCTTGGCCGGCCGCTACCTCGTCTACGTTCCAGGTGGGCGCAGCGCCGGAATTTCGCGCAAGCTGCCGGCACCAGAGCGCAAGCGCTTAAAGGACATCCTGGGCCGCGTGGTGCCAGGCGATGGCGGCGCCATCATCCGCACCGCTGCCGAAAACGTTCCCGAAGAGGCCATCGCAACCGATGTGCAGCGCCTGCATAACCGGTGGGAAGATATTTCCGCCCAGGCCAAGAAGGAAAAATCCTCCAAGGGTGCTAAGCCGGTCACGCTGTATGAAGAGCCGAATATGCTCATCAAGGTTGTCCGCGATCTCTTCAATGAAGACTTCCACCGCCTGATCGTGGATGGGAAGCGGTCCTTTAATACGGTCAATGCCTACGTGGAATCCATGGCCCCGGATCTTGCAGACCGCGTGGTGCGCTATAAGCCGAAGGACCACGGTGGCCAGGACGCCTTTGCCGCCTACCGCATTGATGAGCAGCTACATAAGGCACTCTCGCGCAAGGTGTGGCTGCCATCTGGCGGCACCTTGGTCATCGACCGCACTGAGGCCATGACCGTCATCGACGTCAACACCGGCAAGTTCACCGGCTCCGGCGGCAACCTGGAAGAGACCGTGACCCGCAATAACCTGGAGGCGGCCGAAGAAATCGTGCGCCAGATGCGCCTGCGCGATTTGGGCGGCATGATCGTGGTGGACTTTATTGACATGGTCCTGCCGGAAAACCAGGACCTGGTTTTGCGCCGCCTGAAGGAGGCTTTGGGCCGCGACCGCACGCGCCACCAGGTATCCGAGGTCACTTCCTTGGGCTTGGTACAAATGACGCGCAAGCGTTTGGGCACCGGCCTGGTAGAGACCTTTTCTACCGAATGCGAGCACTGCCATGGCCGCGGCATCATTATTCACGAGTACCCGGTCGATGAAGCCGAAGACAACCACTCCGGCCACCATTCGCACGGTTCCTCTAAGTCGCACAAGAAGCCTGACCACGATCCCCAGCAGCACCCTACTGCCGTGGCCATGCACGAGCACGACGATGAGGACGAGCGCGCGGAGAAGAAGGGGCAGAAGGGCCGCAAGGGCCGCAGGAATGCCACGTCCCAGCCGCAAAAGTACCGGAAGACGGATGCCCCGCTCTACGGCAACGAGGATGAGCAGTCACCGTCCCTGGAGGAGCTCGTGGCCAATGTCGTCGTAGACGATGAGTCCGCCGACTCCACGCAGAAGGCCCCACAGAAGCGCGGCGACGACGCGCGCGGACACCGTGACGAGCGCAGCCGTGGCCGCAGCGAAGACAAGCAGAAGAAGCGCCGCCGAGTGCAGAAGAAGTCTGAGGTCTCTGAAATCGAGGCCATCGCCTATGCCGCGGCGGACAACGCCGCCGAAAGCGATGAGGTCCAGGAATTTAATTCCTATGTACCCGATGGCCAAGAAGCACCGGCGAAGGAGAAAAAGCGCACCCAGCGGGGCAAGAAGCCGCGCCGGGCAACGCGGACCTCGCCCGCGTCCCGTCGCACGCAGGAGCAGCCGAACCAGCGCCAGCAGGCCGCTGAAGAAAAGGCTGAAGAGAAGAAGGCAGAAGCTTCCGATGCCCCGGAGAAGACTTCTTACGAGGAGGCAGTCGCCGAGTATGAGGCTTCTCCGCGCCGCAAGCGCCGCACGCGCGGGAATTCGCGTTCCGATAATCGCCCGCGCCCAGAGGATTTTGCCCAGCAGCAACAGGCGGAATCTGCGGAGTCCTCGGATGAGGCACGGCGTGACGATGCGCCCCAGCAGGAAGGCGAGCAGCAAAATCCCCGTAGCAAGTCGCGCGGGCGCGGTAGGCGTCGTAGCGTTCGCACCCAGCCGAACTCCCGCCGGGCAAATGTGCAGGCCTCGCACCGGGCTAACGTGCAAGATGTAAAGCAGAACAACAAGCGCGGGGACACCTCGCGGACGGCGGAGCAACGCCACGAGAATATCAGTGGCGGGAGGAAGAATTCCTCGGTACAGGGAGGTCGTCGCGGCAAGCGCCGCGTGGTACGCACCAACCCAAGGGATAAGGCCACCTCGCACAACGCGGGTACGCCTACAGCTACACCTGTTCAAGGGGAGAAGGATTCCCAGAAGGCTAGTGCTCCGCAGGCCGAAACGAAGGTTATTCGCCGCGGGAAGAAGCGCGCGGTGAAAAAGACCGGGGCGCCGGCAGCAGCTGCGCGACAGGAACGTGCTGGGGAAAAGGTGCCCACTAACGTGCCTGAGACCCCGCAAACTGGTGCTAAGGACGCGGGTCGGCGGCGGCGCCGCGTAACACGGCGGGCTACTTCCTAGGGCATCGCCACGCGGGTGCGAAGTGCGTGGTTTGTATTTTGTACCCGCGGCGGGGTAGTCTTTGACAGTCGCTGTTTAGAACTCTCGGCGCTGGATCAGCCCACAATTGCCGCCCGGTGATTGCGGATATGTTCGCGCGAGGTCTGAACGCAATATGTAAGTGTCCATTCGGATGACGGCCTGGATGCCGTGTCCGAGCGAGTTTAGATAAGGGGTAACCCTCTATGTACGCGATCGTCAAGACCGGCGGCAAGCAGTACAAGGTTGCTGAAGGTGACCTCGTCAAGGTCGAGAAGATCGAGGGTGAGCCAGGCTCTGCCGTGGCTCTCACCCCGGTTCTGCTCGTCGATGGCGCCGCTGTGAAGTCCAAGGCTTCCGACTTGGAGAAGGTTTCCGTCGCTGCGGAAATCGTTGAACAAGGTAAAGGTCCAAAGATTGATATCCTGAAGTACAAGAACAAGACTGGTTACAAGAGGCGTTTGGGTCACCGCCAGCCTCAGACCACCTTGAAGATCACCGGTATCAAGTAAGCCTTAACCGGGCTGCAAATCATCCCCGAAGGAGGGAAACGACATGGCACACAAGAAGGGTGCTTCCAGCTCCAGCAACGGTCGCGATTCCGAGTCCAAGCGCCTCGGCGTCAAGCGCTTCGGTGGTCAGCAGGTTAACGCCGGCGAGATCATCGTGCGTCAGCGCGGCACCAAGTTCCACCCAGGTGAGAACGTTGGTCGCGGCGGCGACGACACCTTGTTCGCACTTGCTGCTGGCTCCGTGAAGTTCGGCATCAAGCGCGGCCGCCGGATGGTCAACATCATCCCGGCTGAAGAGGTTGCTGCAGAAGCTACTGCTTAAGCACGACCGCAGCGGTCAATCCTCGGGCAGCTTTCACTACGGGTGAGGGCGGCTCGAGGATTTTCTCGTTTTACCTCCCGCTGTGCTGGCAGGGCATGGGTTGGAGTCCGAGCTTGGCTACGCATTACACTGGCTAAGACAATAGATTTAAATAAGAAGGGTGTGGCACATCATGGCACGATTTATTGACCGCGTCGTCTTGCACTTGCAGGCTGGCGACGGTGGGCATGGCTGTGTGTCTGTCCACCGCGAGAAATTCAAGCCATTGGGTGGACCAGATGGCGGCAATGGTGGCCACGGTGGCGACATCATCTTGGAAGTCTCGGAGCAGATCCATACCTTGATGGACTTCCACTACCGCCCGCATATTAAGGCCGAGCGCGGTGGCAACGGCGCCGGCGATATGCGCAATGGCGCGCGCGGTGAGGACCTGATTCTGGAGGTTCCCGCGGGTACGGTTGTGCGTACGGAAAAGGGTGAGACCCTGGCTGATCTCACCGTGCCGGGCACGCGTTTTGTTGCGGCCGAGGGCGGTTTCGGTGGCCTGGGCAACGCGGCGCTGGCGTCTAAGAACCGCAAGGCACCGGGCTTTGCGCTGCAGGGCGAGCCGGGCCAAGCTCATGATTTGGTGCTCGAGCTGAAGTCCATGGCGGATGTGGGGCTCGTGGGCTTTCCTTCGGCGGGCAAGTCCTCGTTGATCTCTGTGCTCTCTGCAGCCAAGCCGAAGATTGGTGACTACCCGTTTACCACCCTGCAGCCCAACTTGGGTGTGGTGGATATGGGCGATAGCTCCTTTACCATTGCCGATGTCCCCGGCCTTATCCCTGGCGCCGCCGATGGCAAAGGCTTGGGTCTAGACTTCTTGCGCCACATCGAGCGCACGGCCGTGCTGGCCCACGTGGTTGATACCGCATCCATCGAGCCGGGCCGCGATCCGGAATCCGATATTGAAGCGCTGGAAAATGAGCTGGCTAAGTACCAGGAGGCGCTAGAAAGCGATACCGGTTTGGGTGACCTGCGCGAGCGCCCGCGCGTCATCATTTTGAATAAGGCCGATGTGCCGGAAGCAGAAGAGCTTGCGGAGTTCGTCAAGGATGACCTCAAGGAAAAGTTCGGCTGGCCGGTGTTCATCATTTCTGCGGCAGCGCGTAAGGGCTTGGACCCGCTGAAATTCAAGCTCATGGAAATGGTCACTGAGCACCACAAGGCACAGCCTAAGCCGAAGCGGGATCCTTCCCATACCGTTATTCACCCCAAGGCCCAGGCGCATAAGAAAAACACCGGCAGCTTCGCAGACTTTAGCGTGCGACCGGATCCAGAAGTGCAGGGCGGTTTCATCGTGGAAGGCGAAAAGATCGAGCGCTGGATTAGCCAGACCGACTTTGAAAACGATGAGGCCGTGGGCTACTTGGCGGACCGCCTGGCCAAGGCCGGAGTGGAAGACGAGTTGCACAAGCAGGGCGCGGTGGAAGGCTGCCCCGTGACCATCGGCGGCATTACCTTCGAGTGGGAGCCGATGACAGGCGGCGATCCCACTATGGCTAGCCGCGGCGAGGATGCCCGCCTCAAGGGCACCAACCGTGTGTCGGCGGCGGAGCGCAAGCGTGCCTCCCAAGCCCGGCGTGGCTTGGTCGATGAACTCGACTACGGGGACGAGGAAGAGATCACCCGCGAAGGCGCTAACCGTGACCGGTGGCAGGGTTAGTCGTTAACTCCTGAGGCAGGGAAGTGGGGGCAATTCCACCGGATGATTGCCCCCAGTTCAGACGCATTATACTGCGCACATGGGGGAAATGTGCCCCAATGAAGGGGGCGGGCGGCATAAGCTTTGTACACTATTGAGTTATGTCTGCTGATCAACAGAAAGAGCCCATTCTTCCGCTCCCCGTAGAGCCGTTTGATGGCCCTACCGCTGATACTCCGTTCCCCGAAGCCCTAGATGAAAACCCGATAGCCTCCGGGTTTGAATCCGAATTGCGCAACTCTATCGCTGAGGCGAAGCGCGTCGTTGTCAAGATTGGTTCCTCGTCGCTGACGGATGAGAATTTCCGCGTGGCGCAGGAAAAGATCGACCACATCGTTGATGCTGTCCACGCACGCATGGGACGCTCCGATGTCATCATCGTTTCCTCCGGTGCGGTTGCCGCCGGTATGGGTCCGCTCGGCCTGCACCAGCGCCCCACCGACCTGGCTACGAAGCAGGCCTCGGCGTCTGTGGGTCAGGTTCACCTCGCCTATGAGTGGGGCCGGTCCTTCGCGCGCTACCAGCGCACCATCGGTCAGGTGCTGCTTACGGCGTCTGATGCCGGGCACCGCGACCGCGCCCGCAACGCGCAGCGCACCATTGACCGTCTGCGCCAGCTGCGCACCATTCCCATCGTGAACGAAAACGACGCCGTTGCTACCTCGGAGATGCACTTTGGCGATAACGACCGCTTATCGGCCTTGGTCGCCAACTTGGTGGGCGCAGACGCGCTCTTCCTGTTCTCTGACGTTGATGGCCTCTATGACAAGAACCCGGCCGAGCCGGATGCGAAGTTCATCGACGAGGTGCGCACCGGTAAGGACCTCAAGGGCGTTGTTGCCGGCGATGGCGGCAAGGTCGGCACCGGCGGCATGGCCACGAAGGTCTCCGCCGCCCGCCTGGCCACCCGCGGCGGCATTCCAGTGCTGTTGACCTCCACCGATAATATTGGCCCCGCGCTTTCCGATGCCTCCGTGGGTACCGTCTTCCACACCCGCGAGGAACGCCAGCTTTCGGCCTGGAAGTTCTGGGCGCTCTACTGCGCCGATACCGGCGGAGCCGTCCGCCTGGATGAGGGTGCGAAGGAAGCCGTGACCAAGGGCGGTACCTCTTTGCTCGCCGTGGGTATTACTGATGTCCGCGGTGAATTCAACAAGGGCGAGATCATCGATATCTTGGGCCCGAAGGGCGAGGTTATCGGCCGCGGTGAGGTCCGCTTCGATTCCGAGGAATTGAACGCCATCAAGGGCATGCAGATGAGTGAGCTGCCAGAAGATAAGCGCCGCTCCGTCGTGCACGCGGATTACCTGTCCAACTTCGCCTCTCGCATCTAGCTAAGTGCCGTACGCTGGTCCCATGAAGTATTTTATGGGACCAGAAACGTGGCAGCCGATGGTCGATGACTTAAGCGCTGCCGGCCACGAACGCGTAGAAAACCTCGAAGACGCAGAGGTTTATGTCAATAACACACCCAGCCCACGCCGCATCCCAGAGATGCCGGACAATATCGGCTGGGTGCAGCATTGTTTTACCGGTGTAAACCAACTCATTGATGCTGGATTGATTACCCCTGAGGGCTTGCCGTGGTGCAATTCCGCCGGCGCCTTTGCCAAGCCGGTGGCCGAATGCGCCTTGGGCCTACTGCTCTCCCAAGCTCATCAGCACAAGGCCTTTGTGCAGGCCGGCACCTGGTCGGTGGCCAAGGAGCTGGATGAAGCGCAGGAGTGGATCTATGACCAGCAGGGGCCGAAGAAGGTAGCGATTTTGGGTGCTGGTGGCATCGGCAAGCAGCTCATTGCCCTGCTCAAGCCCTTTGGGGTGTACATCACCGCCGTGAATCGCTCTGGGCGCCCCGTGGAGGGCGCCGATGAGGTGGTTGCCATGGCTGATGCCGCACACGTGTGGGGCGAGGCCGATGTTATTTTCTGCATCCTGCCCGCCACGCAGGAAACGGAGGGGCTTATCGATGCCGCCAAGTTCCGCGCCATGAAGCCGTCCGCGCTGTTTATCAACGTCGGGCGCGGCAGCACCGTGGTTACCGATGATTTGGTGGATGCCCTGCGCGAGGGCGAGATTACCGGCGCCGGCCTGGAGGTCGTGGACCCAGAGCCGCTTCCCGATGACCACCCGCTGCTCTCCTTGTCCAATTGCACCATGACCCCGCATATCGGGGCGACAAAGCACGTGGCGCAGTACCACATGGGCGATATTTTCAACGCCAATGCCGCCGCGTGGGAGATGGGCGAGCCCATGCCTACCCAGGTAGATCCGGAGGCGGGATACTAGAAAGCTTAAGAGCCACGGACAGCGAAGCCTGGGTGCGTCGTGTGTGTACCGAAGAAAGGACGTACCGCCCACTGTCCGTGGCAAGTGAAATTAAAAGTTCAATGTGTTGAACTACTGCTAATTTAACACTTATCCAAGGGCAACACAAGCACGATTATTAAGATGGTGGACATGCACCTAGAAGAACTCCCTACCCGCAGCCAGGACTACCTCAAAGTTCTGTGGGACTTATCGGAGCATTCCGGCGGCGCCCCAGTGGGGCTGAAGGATGTGGCGGGGCGCCTGGATCAAAAGGTGCCTACTGCCTCAGAGGCGATTAAAAAGCTCGCCGCTCAAGGGCTGGTGGAGCATGAGCGCTATCAGGGCGTCTCATTGAGCCCTGCGGGCCGCGAGCTGGCGATGCAGATGGTGCGCCGCCACCGGCTTTTAGAAACCTTCTTGGTAGAGACCCTGGACTATTCCTGGGACGAGGTGCACGAGGACGCTGATCGCCTCGAGCACGCCTGCTCCGATCGCTTTATTGGCCGCATCGATGCGCTGCTGGGATCCCCCGACCGCGATCCGCACGGCGATCCCATTCCCGATATTGGCGGCGGGATCGAGGATCTTGGCACGCTCACGCTCGCCAGCGCCCCGCTCGATGCGCCCGTGACCGTGGAGCGCGTCTGCGATGAGGATCCTGGCCTATTGCGCTACCTCGACCGCTTTGGGGTGGAGCTGGGCAATGAGCTGCGCGTAAGCGATAGCGTGGCCGGCTTATTGACGGTGCAGACCAAAGGCGGCGAGATGTCGCTGGCGGAGGTGGCCGCCCGCGAGATCACAGTCCGCCTGTCCTCGTCTAATTAACGCGCGGCGCAGCAACGCAGTGCTGCGCCGCGCCGTGCGACGCCATGCCGCGCCGCACGTTAGGAAATCGCCTTATAGGCCGTCATGCTGGCGAGGTAAAAGACGCCGGCCACAATGGCGGTGGTGCCGCCGGCCGAAAGGCTTAAGTGCGCGGCGATAAAAAGCCCGGCGACCGCGATGGTGATACCAATGATGCCCGCCCCGATAAGCAGCGCCTCTGGGCGCGATACCCACGGGCGCAGGCCCGCGGCCGGGGCCACGAGTAGGGCAATGGACAAGATGGTGCCGACGGCGGGGATGACGGCGGCCATCGTCAAGCAGATAAGGCCGAGCGTCAGGGCATCGTAAAGCCCGCTATGCGGGGACGTGCTGGGGTCGAAATAGGCCTGGAAGAGGCGGCGCCGGCAGGCCAATACCGCCAGCAAACAGATAATGACAAGGCCAGCCGCGACGGCGACATCGCGGTGGTTGACCGTGGTGAGCGAGCCCACCAGGAAGCTATCGACGTGCAGCGGCAGCGGCTGAAACCAGCGCAGTAGCAAAATGCCCAGCGCAAAGCCCAGGGTGAGCGTGGTGCCCGCCGCAGCGGTAGAGGATACGCCATGCACCTTACCCAGGTAATGCATGAAAATCGCCAGCGGAATGCAGACCGCCACGGAGCCGAGCATGAGCCCATCGCTTAAGTTGGCGCCCACCGCATTGGCCACGACGACGCCGATGACCGCGCCGGGAAAGGTGCCGTGGGAGAGGCTTTCGGCAAAAAAGACGCGGTTGCCTAGCACCATGAGCGTGCCCACCAGCCCGGAGAGGCAACCCACCGCGATGGCTTCGAAGAATGGCAATGTTAAGACACCCATATGCGCCTGCCTAAAAGTGCGAGCGGAACGGTCAGGGAAAGCGACAGCGCGACGATGGCCTGCGGGGAAATCTGGTGGGAGGTTACCGAAAGCATGAGCCACAGGCCTACGCATACGGCTAGCACCGCGCCGACCAGCGCCCACAGGAGCATCTGCACCGGGGTACTGGCTAAGACGCGCCCGACCAGGCCTGGTACCACGACGAAACCCAAGACGAGCAACACGCCGATGGCGGAGCTTGCGGCGACGACGATAAGGCCCACCGCTACGTTGGCGATGACATCGACTAGCCCCACGCGGATGCCGGTGGCGTGCGCTGATTCGCGGTCAAAGGCTACGGCGACTTGCGAGCGCCAGGTGGCCAGGATGAGCAGGGCGGCAACCGCACACAAGATGATCGAGGGGATCATGCGGTCAGTGGTGATATCGAGCAGGCGGCCAAACATAAGGGCCTCCAGCTGGCCGGAGCGATCCCCCACGGCGAGGCTGATGACCACGCCGATGCCATACATCAAGGTCAGCACCACCGCGGTGCCGGACTCATGATCGTGGCCATCGCCGCCGGAATTAAGGCGCGCCAAAATAAGCACCGCGATGCCTGCAGCAGCGGCGGCACCGGGCAAGATGCCGGGAAACCCCGCCACGGCCAGGCCAATGACGATGCCCGGGAATACCGAGTGGACCAGCGCCTCGACGCTAAATTCCATGCGGCGCAGGTTGACCACCACGCTGACTATCGCGCCGGTCAAGGCCACGCACAGCAAAAAGAGGGCCGCGCGCTGCATATAAGGAGCAGTAAGCAGAAGCGTCACATCTCCCCCTGAAATACCGACGTGGCCTCCAGGTAGCGCTCGACGGCATCCTCGGTATCAAGGACCTCGCTGTGGCCGTCCACGATGAGCATTCCGGCATCGCAGGCGCGCTGCGCCAAAATGGGATCGTGGGTGGAAATGAGCAGGGCAACCCCGCTTTCCTTAAGCTTGGCGATGATCCCTAAAAGCACCTGCCTGCTATCCTGATCAAGGCCATTGAAAGGCTCGTCCATGAGCACGAGGTCAGGGTGCGAGGCGAGCGCGCGGGCGATGAATATGCGTTGGCGCTGCCCGCCCGATAGCTTGTCCCAGCGCGTCTTCGCCTTATCCGTCATGCCGACGAGTTCCAGCGCTTGCGTTATCTGCGGGTGCAGGCGGCGCATGCTGCCCATGCGCTCCCACCACGAGGCCTTATTGAGCAGGCCCATTTCCACGACCCGGCCAGCGGTGACGGGGAAAGTGGGATCGCAGGTGTGGTGCTGGGGAACATATCCCAGCGTCGCCGTGCGCTCGTGCTCGCCGCGCAGCGTCGCAAGGCCAGCGATGGCCTTTAAGAGCGTGGACTTACCGGCACCATTAGCCCCCAGCAGCGCGATGGCCTCACCTTCGTGGATGGTCAAGGAGACATTGTCCACGATGGTGGTGGTGCCATAGCCGCAAGAGGCATGGGAAAGCTTTAGAAGCGGTGCACTCATTATGCGTTATCCAGGCTGTCTGGCAGATCGGCCGCTTCACCGTCCCAGGCATCTACCAAGGTGGTGACGTTGTGGATGATGGAGCCGATGTAGGTGGCGCCGTCGCTATTTGGCACGCCCAAGGAGTCGCCGTACAGGGCGTCATCATCCATAATGGCCTTGACGCCTGCGGCGCGGGCGATGGCCTCGATGGACTTAGAGTTATTGGAGTTTTCCGCAAAGATGGCCTTCGCGCGGGAATCGCGGACCTCCTTGGCGGCGTCCTCGATGTGCGAGGAGGTGGCGTCCTGCTGGTTATTGAAGTCCGTGAGCGCAGAGCCGATGAACTTCACATCATAGTCATTGGAGAAGTAGCCAAAGGCATCGTGCGAGGTAAACAGCACGCGGTCCTGCTCAGGGACGGTCTCTAGGGACTCGGTGACCCACTTATCCAGCTCGTCGAGCTGCTTGGTGTACTTTTCACCGACCTCCTCCACTGATGGCTCCTTATCGGCCAAGGCATCCACGATGTTTTCTACCTGGATCTTGGCGTTCTTGGGGGAGGTCCAGACGTGCGGGTCATGGGTGAATTCTGGTTCCTCGCCGTCCTCGCCGGGGAAGGGCCACTCGCGCAGGTCTACCTTGTGCTTGGAGTTGTCATCGCCGGCGGTGACGATGGTCTCGCCATCAAAACCGGAGGACTCTACGGCGTTATCGAGAAAGTGCTCGAGGTCGACGCCGTTTTTGAAGAGGAAGTCCGCATCTGCCATGGCACTCATCTGCTGCGGGGTCATCTCGTGCTCGTGCGCGCTGGCATTCGGTGCCAACAGGCAGGTGAGATCGAGGGTGGTATCACCATCGCCCTCGGTGGTCTCCTTGCCGCTGGAATCCACCTTGTGCAGCGTCATGCCGCCCTGGGCAATCTGGGTGAGGTAATCGCAGATCTGCGTGGTGGTGGCAACTGCCTTGATGGTCTGATCGTCGCCCGAACCGGAGTCCGCGTCGGAACCATTGCCGCCGTCGTTCGTGCTGCAGGCGGCGAGGGCAACCCCGCTCAGGGTCAGCATCAGGCCCAGCTTGGCCACGTTCTTTTTCATGAATGCTCCTTTTTGCAGTGAAACCTATCAAGCAAAGAATAAACATACCCAAGTAGATTTTTCAAGGTATTGAACTATAAGATTTAAACTTGTGATCTTTACTGCACTTTCAGGCACGGGGAGAGGGGGAGTTTTCACTGAGCAGCCCGCCCAATTTAGGAAAAGTGTGAGGTAAAAGGCGGGTGGCTGAAAAACTTGGGCAGGTACGTTACTCTGGTATGACATGAGCAACACTGAACGCGAAGAAGTTCTGTCCAAAGCCCGTGCTGCTAAGGACGTTGCGCCCGTCGTGGCGCAGCTGTCCACGCCGCGCAAGAATGAAATCTTGCAGCGCGCAGCCGAAAATCTTATTGCCCACACCGATGACATCCTTGCTGCCAACCAGCAGGATATTGAGGCAGGCCGCGAGCGCGGCATGTCCGATTCCCTGATTGACCGCCTGACCTTGGACGCTGCCCGCGTCGAAGGCATTGCCGATGGCCTGCGTCAGGTCGCTGGCCTGCAAGATCCAGTAGGCGAGATCCTGCAGGGCCGCACCATGGATAACGGCATCCAGATGAAGCAGGTGCGCGTCCCGCTCGGCGTGATGGGCATGGTGTACGAGGCACGCCCTAATGTCACCGTCGATGCCTTTGGCCTGGCGCTGAAGTCCGGCAATGTGCCGCTGCTGCGCGGTTCTAAGTCCGCGCGCAACTCCAATACCAAGCTAGTAGAGCTCCTGCAGGACACCCTCGCAGAGTTCGATCTGCCGCGCGAGGTAGTCCAGCTCCTGCCGTGCGAGACCCACGATTCCGTCCAGGACTTGATTACCGCCCGTGGCCTAGTGGACCTAGTCATCCCTCGCGGCGGCGCCAAGCTCATCGAGGCCGTGGTTACCGGCGCTACCGTCCCGGCCATCGAGACCGGTACCGGCAATTGCCACTTCTACATCGATGCCTCGGCAGACATGGACAAGGCCATCGACATGGTCATCAACGGCAAGACCCGCCGCACCTCGGTCTGCAACTCTACGGAGTGCGTGCTTATCGATGCCGCGCTTGATGATGCCACCAAGCTGCGCATCGTCCGCGCCCTCCAGGACGCAGACGTCACCGTCCACGGTGACGTAGACGAGCTCGAGGGCTTCGGTGCCACGGACGTCGTCCAGGCTACCGAGGAGGACTGGCGCGAAGAGTCGCTGTCCATGGACATCTGTGCCAAGGTGGTTGACGGCGTCGACGGTGCCATCGCGCACATCGCGGAATTTACCACCGGCCACACCGAGGGTATCGCGGCCCAGGATGCGGACGTCTTGGTTAAGTTCGGCAACGAGGTCGATGCTGCGGCCGTCATGCTGAACGCCTCCACTGCCTTTACCGATGGCGAGGTCTACGGCATGGGTGCAGAAATCGGTATTTCCACCCAGAAGCTGCACGCCCGTGGCCCAATGGCCCTGCCGGAGCTGACCTCTTCCAAGTGGGTTCTCCAGGGCACCGGTCACGTACGCCCATAAGAACGTGCGTCTTTTTCCTCGCTCTCGCGCCGCCGCTGGTTGTGTAGCTATTGCCGCCACGGCGGCGCTTGGCATGCCTGTGCTTATACCTGTCGCGGCAGCGGGGGAGCCCCATCCGGAGACCGAGACCTGCCCCGACTACGTCTTCCTTGCCGCGCGCGCGGCTCGGACCAAAACGAGGAACACGGGGAGTACTTTGGCCCGCAGCGCTATTCGGAACAGGGCGCGGAATCCAATGGTTATGAAGGCCCTAACCTTGCCGCGCTCTTCCACTTGGTAGAACAACGCCACCCCGGCACCATAGATAATGCCTACGTGCTGGCGCTGAATGCGGATGCTTATCCCGCCTCGATGAACCTGCCACCGCTGGCCCAAGAGGGCGAAAACCTGCGCCCGCTGCAGCTGATGCGTCGCCTCGGTGGGGTGTTGCTGGAACACCCCTTGCACGATCTGGTCTTTCAGGTCACCGTCGGCTTTGTGCGGAGCCTGCGCAGCGGCATGAACAACGCGCCAGGAGTGGTGGAGAGGTACGAAGAGGAAACGGGCTGCAGCCCGCGCTATATCACCGCTGGGTATTCGCAAGGAGCCATTATCGCCACCAGCGCGGAGCGCTACCTCGCGTCCCAGGACAAGCTCGCCGGGGCGATCTACCTGGGCAATCCCCTGCGGCGCCCCGGCGGCATGGCCGGGCCGATTCCGCGGATCCTCGTGCCCCACAGCGCCGCACTGCCGGCCGATCGCCGCATCGATTACTGCCTCGCCGGCGACTTTGTCTGCGACCTCAACCTGCGCAATGCCAAAGACGCCTTGGCCACTAAGGCCGCCCACCACGCTTCGTATTTCCGCGATAGCGAGGGCGATGCGGCAGTGGAACAGGACAATGCCCGCGTGGCCGATACCGTGGCTGGCTGGCTTAACTCCCCAGCAGGGTAGCGGCTATACTCTCCAGCCATGACCAATTCCCAGCGCATTGGGATCATGGGCGGCACCTTTGATCCAATCCACAATGGCCACCTGGTCGCCGCCAGCGAGGCGGCGCACCGCTTTGCCCTCGATACCGTAGTCTTTGTGCCCACCGGTCAGCCGTGGCAGAAATCCTCCCGCGAGGTCACCGCCGCGGAGCATCGGTATTTGATGACGATGGTTGCCACGGCCTCCAACCCCCGCTTTACCGTCTCCCGCGTGGACATCGACCGCAAGGGCCCTACCTATACCATCGATACCCTGCGCGATCTGCGTGAGCTTTTTCCGGGTGCCGAGTTTTACTTCATTACCGGTGCGGATTCCCTGCAATCCATCATGAGCTGGCATAACTGGGAAGAGATGCTGGACATGGCGCACTTCGTGGGCGTCACGCGCCCGGGCTACGAGCTGAGCACGGACATGCTGCCGGCCGGCTCGCGGGAAGATATCAACCTCATCGATATCCCTGCCATGGCTATTTCTTCCACAGACTGCCGCGAGCGCGCCGCTCAAAACAGGCCGGTGTGGTACCTAGTTCCGGATGGGGTGGTGCAATACATCACCAAAAATAACCTGTACTCGGCGCAGCCGGATAAACCTTTATAGTTCAAGTTTGGGCACAATCGCACCGAACGTGCAAGAATAGACAGCTAAAAGAGACTTCCTCACCAGACGCGAAAAGGGAATTTTTATACATTGTCTATTTCTGATCTCGCCCGCCGCATGGCGGCAACCGCGGCGCACGCCGCACAGGATAAGCTAGCAAGCAATATCGCAGCAATTGATGTCTCCGATGTCCTCGCCATCACCGAGGTCTTTGTGCTGGCTTCTGCCGATAATGAGCGCCAGGTCGGCTCTATCGTGGATGAGGTGGAGGACCAGATGACGGCCCAGGGCTTCGAGCCGCAGCGCCGCGAGGGCAACCGCGAAAACCGCTGGGTGCTTCTGGATTATGGCAATATCGTCATCCACGTGCAGCGCACGGACCAGCGCGAGCACTACGGGCTCGACCGCCTCTACCACGATTGCCCCTTGGTGGAGATCGAGGGCATTGAGCCGCCCGAACGCCCCGGCGATTGGACCAATGGCGTTAATCCGCGCACCGTGGATTCCATTGATGAGCTGCCATTGGCGCAAAAGGCCCCTGGCGAGGACGAGGAGCTTTAACCCCACCATGAGCCGCCGCCTGATTCTGATCCGCCACGGACAAACCACCTACAATGCCTCCGGGCGCATGCAGGGCCACTTGGATACTGAGCTTTCCGATGTCGGCTATGAACAGGCCCGCGCCGCCGCGCGCCTGCTCCGGGATCAGGGCGTGGTAAAAATCGTCGCCTCCGATTTGCAGCGCGCGCGGGAAACCGCGCGGGTGGTGGCAGAATCGCTCGGCTTGGACTTTTCTACGGACCCTCGCCTGCGCGAGACCAACCTGGGGCAGTGGCAGGGCAAGAGCTCTGCCGAAGTGGATGCCGAATTTCCCGGCGCCCGCGCCATCTGGCGCCACGATCCGACCTGGGCCCCGCCAAAAGGCGAGTCCCGCGTGGACGTGGCGCGGCGCGCCCGCCCGGTCATCGACGAGCTCATGCAGGAATTTTCCGGCTGGGATGACGGCGCCGTGCTCATCGTCGCCCACGGGGGCGCAATTTCCGCGCTCACCTGCCACCTGTTGGGCTTGGATCACGGCCAGTACGGCATTTTATCCGGTCTGAAAAACACCCACTGGTCGCAGCTGACCGCCCGCCCGGATTTCAATCCAGAAACCCCCGTGACCTCCCTGGAATTCACGCCGGAGACGGTGGCGAGCGCGCAGTGGTACTTCGACGGCTGGAATATGGGTGGCGAGGTCACCGGTGATGGAGGGGCAGATACCTAGTGACCGTTCGCGTCATTACTGACTCCGCGGCCAGCCTGCCCCCAGAGATCGCTGAAGAACTCGATATCACCGTCATTGACCTGCACGTGATGGATAGCGAGGACAAGGGCGGAAAACTGCGCACCACCTCGGGCCTGTCTTCACTCGAATTGGCCGCGGCCTACGGCCGGGAGATGGAAAAGGCGCAGGATGATGGCGTTATCGCCATCCACCTGTCCAAGGAGCTTTCATCCACCTGGTCGGCGGCGGTGGCCGCGGCTGGGGTTTTCCCCGATACGGTGCGCGTTATCGATTCCGGCTCGGCCGGCATGGTCATGGGCGCGGCGGCGATGGCGGCTGCCACTAAGGCGACACAGGGCGCGGCGCTGGAAGAATGCCACGCGGCGGCGCTAGATAGCATTGAGCGCGCGGCTACCTGGGTGTACCTGCATTCCACGGAGGATATGCGCCGCTCGGGCCGCATGTCCGCGGCCACCGCCATGTTGTCCACCGCGCTTTTAGCCACCAAGCCGATTATGTCCATCGTGGACGGCAAGCTGGAGCTGGTGGGAAAAACCCGCACGCAGACCAAGGCCTTTACCAAGGTGGTAGAGATCATCGCCGCCCGCGCCGCCGGAGAGCCCGCCTTCATCGCCATTCAGCACAACCAGGCCGGCGAAGCGGCAGACAAGCTGCAGGGCCTCTTGCGCGATGCCCTGCCAGAAGGCACGTCCTTTATCACCACGCCCCTAACCGAGGTGCTCGCCGTGCACGCCGGCCCCTCCGCCATTGGGGTCTCAGCCGTATTTAGCTCCTAGACCCTCGCACGCACGGGCGAAGCAGGACGGCCTGTGCGCCCCCGATTGTGGATAACCACCCCGCACAGTCCGCCTAGTTGGCCCCATCAACGACTTATCCACAGCGCCTTCCTCCATAGCCTCGCAGCGCCCAGCGCCGCTTTCTAGCCTGTGAGCCATGGCGGCACCCAAAATTAGCGAACGACTCCGCGAATTTACCCAACCCACCGGCGAGGAAGAACTCCTCCACGTCGATTACCCGCGCCCGCGCGTGCGCATCAGCCGCTGGCAGGCCTGCGCGGTAGCCATCCTCGTGGTGGTGGGCGTCATTATCTGGCTGGGCCTTAGCTCCCGCAACTCGGATGAGTCCGGCATGCCCGAACCCGCGGCGATGGAAAGCACTACCGCCGAGCCCAGCGAGATCGTCGTATCCGTCGTCGGCGAGGTTGCAGCGCCTGGCCTGAAGACCCTCGAGCCCGGTGCCCGCGTCGCCGATGCCCTCGCCGCGGCCGCACCCTTGCCGGAGGCGGAGACCATGACGCTCAACCAAGCGCAGCGGCTTGCCGATGGCCAGCAGCTCCACGTCCTGCCCCAAGGTGCCCCGCTTGCCGATGCCCCCAGCGCAGCACCCGCCGGCGGCGATAAGGTCAGCCTGAATTCCGCCACGGCCGCCGAACTCACGGATCTCAGCGGGGTAGGGGAGGTGACCGCGGAAGCCATCGTCTCCTTCCGCGAGGAGCGCGGGGGATTTCAGGACGTCGAAGAACTCCTCGAGGTCAGCGGGATTGGCCCGGCCAAGTTTGCCAAGCTCAAAGACAACGTGCAGCTGTAGGCTTAAGGGGCCACGCCGCGATGAAAGAACTCCGCCTGCTGCCTGGCGCCTTGACCGCGTGGGCGGCGGTCATAGCGGTCCTGGTTTTCGGGCAAGGATGGGCCGTTATGTGCATCGGCAGCGTCGTAGCGATATGCCTGCTCGCCCGGCACTGGGGCCAAGCCATTTTTTGCAGCGTGCTCGCCAGCGCCGCCGCCTTCGTTGCCGCGGTGCGGCAGGCGCGTGCGGCCGCCTTCGACTTCGGCCGCGAGATCACCGGCCGCGTGGTCACCGCGCCGACCCAAACGAGCACTGGTGGCTGGCTCATCCGGCTCGATGTCCCGGGCTATCCCGCGCAGCTTCCGGTCTTTAGCCCCGAACCGCTCAGCGCCCCAGCCGGAACGCAGGTCACGGCCGCGGTACAGCTTTCCGAGTCCGACCAACCCGGAGTGGGAACCGTGATAGCCAACGCCTCCCACCTGCGTATCGACGCGCCCCCTTCGGGCCTGGCCGGCTGGGCCGCACGGGTGGCCGATAACTTCCGCGTGGTCGTACTAGAGGCGGTAGGCCCGAGCAGCCAGGGGCTTATCCCAGGCATGGTGCTTGGCGATACCTCCCTGCAAAGCCCCGCCGAGCGCGATCTCTACATCGATACCGGGCTATCGCACCTTAGCGCAGTGTCTGGTGCCAATGTGGCCATCGTCTGTTCCTTTGCCGCCATCGTCTGCGCCGCGTGTGCGCCCGGACCGCGCACTAGGGTGGCGGTGTCCTTGGCCGCGCTAGCCACCTATGTCGTCTTGGTGGGCCTTGAACCATCGGTACAGCGCGCGGCCGTCGCCGGGGTAGTAGGTCTGCTCGCGGTGCTGCACTCTTCCACCATGGAACCCATCCACGCGCTCAGCCTCGGCATCCTCACCCTCCTTTTTGTGGATTCGGACCTCGCGGTGCACTTTGGCTTCGCGCTATCGTGCGCGGCGACTTTCGGCATCGTCATGCTGAGCCCGCTCATCTATTCCCAGCTCGCGGTCACCGGCTGGCCCGCCATCTTCCTGCGCGCTATCGCGGTGGCGATTGCCGCCGATGTCCTCACCCTGCCGCTTATCGCGCTAATGTCCGGCGAGGTATCCGTTGTCTCGGTTCTCGCCAATGTCTTAGTAGCGCCCGTCACCGCACCCATTACCGTGGTGGGGCTGCTTGCGGCCATCGCCGCGCAGCTAGGCCCCTTGAGCATCGTCGCCGCGGGGCTATTGAAACTCATCGAACCCGCGTCGTGGTGGATCAATACCATCGCCCACGGCGTGGCCAGCCTGCCCGTGGTCACCATCACCGCCCACCCGCTCTTTACGCTCCTGGGATACGGATGGGTCATCGCCGGGCTGCTCTATCACCGGCCATGGCTGACCTTGGTGGGGGTTATCGCTTGTCTGGGTGTGCTTGCCGCCTAGCGCTAAAATGATGGGCATGCCTCCTGTACACCTCATTCTCGGCGACGATGAATTCCTCACCGAACGCGCCCGCCACACCATCCACAAGGCCGCGGCCGAAGGCGAGGCCACCCGCCCCGAATTGATGACGCTCAAGGCCTCCGAGGTATCCGAGGGCGAAATCTTAGAGGCCACCAGCCCGTCGCTGTTTGGCGATAACCGCGTCATCGTCATCACGGATTGCGAACGCGCCGGGAAAGAAGTAGTCGATATCATCCTGCGCGCCTGCGCCAATCCCGCGCCGGGCATGACCATGGTGGTGGTCTATTCCGTGGCCGCGAAGACGCTGAAGAAAAAGAAGAAGGCGCCCGAGCTGGTGGCGAAGCTGCGCAAGATTGCAGAGGTGCACGAGGTCTTTTCGCTTTACCCCAATGAGCTGGGCCAGTGGGCCACCCGCGAGTTCGCCTCCCACGGCGTGCGCCCCACCCCGGATGTCGTGCACGCTGTACTCGACGGCGTCGGTTCCGACCTCCGCGAGCTTGCCTCCGCCATCTCCCAGCTCGTAGCCGATACGGGCGGCAACGTCACGCAGGAAGCGGTGCGCAATTACTACGTTGGCGTGGCCGAGGTAGCTAACTGGGACATTGCCGATGCCGCCGTCGCCGGCCGCGTCGAGGCCGCCGTCTCCACCTGCCGTCGTGCCCTTCAGCTCGGTGCTAGCCCCGTGGCCATCGCCGCGGCCTTGGCCAATAAGGTTGGCGCCGTCGCGCGCCTGTATTCCACCCGCGGGGACCATTACGCACTTGCCAGGCAAACCGGGCTTGCCCCGTATGTGGTGAAAATGACCCAGTCGGTGGCTAGGCGCTGGACCGCCGATGACATCACCGCCGCCGTCATCCTCGTTTCCGAACTGGACGCCGCCGTTAAAGGCCAAGGTGGTGAGCCCGAATTCGCCGTTGAGGCGGCCGTAAAACGAATCGCAGAATTGGCACGTTAAGCTAGAGACCATGTCTGAGGAACAAGTGCAAGAATTCGCTGGTCGGCTCTTTGACATGGCGCGGGAGGGAAACCTGGATCTCCTGAGCTACATTGACCAAGGCGTCAATATCAATCTGGCCAACCAAGAAGGCCAGTCTTTTCTCATGCTTGCCGCCTATCACGGCCACGCTGATCTCGTCACAGCGCTGGCAGGTGCCGGGGCCGACGTGAACTTGCCCAATGATCGCGGCCAATCGCCCCTGGCAGGGGCGATATTCAAAAAAGAAGACGCGGTTATCGATGCCCTCCTCAACGCCGGCGCTTCCGCTACCGCCGGTCAGCCAACCGCCATTGATTCGGCCCGCATGTTTGGCCGCGAGGACCTCCTCGGCCGCTTGGAAGGCGAGTCCGCGCAGTGAGCTGGACTTCCTTTTTTACCATTCTCCTGATGAACCTGGTGGGCGTGGCCTCGCCAGGCCCGGATATCATCCTGGTCACCCGCTATGCCACCAAGTCGCGCCGCCATGCCATCGCCGCGGCCGCGGGCATTCAAATCGGCGTGTTGTTCTGGTGCGGTGCCACAGTCTTTGGCGCGGCCGCCCTCCTGACCGCCTTTCCCGGGATTTTGGGCGCCGTCCAGGCCATCGGCGGCAGCTTCCTCGTCTTCATGGGATGGCGGGCGCTGCGCAGCGGCCTCGAACAGCGCACCAACCCGCCCGTTGATTTGGAGGACGCCGAGGCCAAGTTGGGACGGCTGCGCCACTCCTTCAAGATGGGGCTGGCAACGAACCTGTCGAACCCGAAGATCGTGCTCTTCCTCGCCGCCATGATCGCCCCGCAGCTGCCGGCATCCCCACCGTTGTGGCTGGCCATCGCGCTGACCCTGGCCCTAGCGCTATCGGCCTTCGCCTTCTTCCTCGTGGTGGCCACGGTGATTTCCACGAATGCGGTGCGCCGAAAGCTCATCGCCGCGGGCCCGTGGATCGATATCGGATCGGGCTTGTTCTTCATCATCGCCGGCCTCGCGCTCGTCGTCGCCGGCGTGCAGCAGCTCGTGGCTTAAAGCCCGGGCAGGGTTTCAGATTCGCCCTCTGCCACCACATCCAGCGCCCACTGGATCCACCGCGCCACCGTCGAGGCCCGCCGCCTCGCCGTGCCAGCGCCCAGGCCGAGTCCTTCTATCGACGCCGCGATCTCGTGAGTCTCGGCCACCTTCCCGCGCCCCAGGCTTATCTCCAGTGCCTGCCGGAAAACCCGCCGCGCCGCCAACGCGCGCAGCAGGGCAGCATTGCGCCCATCGCGCCGCGGCTGTGCGACGGCCTTTTCGCCGCGAGGGGTGAGCTGATAGTGGCCATCGGCAAGCGCCAGCAGCCCGAGGTAGCAGGCCGCATTGGCGTAATAGTCCGCCTGGCGCAGATGGAAATCGTACTGCTCGGCGATGTCCTCCTTGCTCATCGGCTGCTGCGCAATGAGCTCCACCAGGTTGACCACGCGCTCGAAGCTATTGGCCTGTGGGAAGGGAATCCCTGCCGGCTCCGGCTCAGCATCGACGGAGCCAATAATGCCCAGCGCATCATCCACGCTGAGGTGCGAAGCGCTCAGGGCGTAGCGGGCGTGGTCTACCAGCGCGATGCTGCGAAAATCCGCGGGATCGCTGAAATCGTACCGATACAGGTGGAAAATCCCATTCGAGTAGACCAAAAACACGGGCACCACGGCTTTAGTTAGCCGCTGCTGGAAGCGCCGGTACGGAAAATACAATTGCCGGATATTGAAGTCTTCGGAGATGTGGTTTTTCGCCTCCACCAGCACCAAATGCTCGAGCGATTCGAAGCCGCCGTCGATTTCCATCTGCGCGCGCTCGACCTTGACTTCCAGCCCCAGATCCGGCACCGGAATCGTCATTTCCAGCGACGACATGCGCCCGGCGACGGTGGCCTGCAATGGTTCGCATCTCAAAAAGTGCTCAAGCATGCCGCTTGCCGATGCCACATTCAACGCCATCGATTCCGAGTTCACGCTTTCGATATCGAGGGTGTCAAGGCCCGCTGGCATGTCCAACGTGCGCACAGAACCTGGCCCGGCGTGGGTGGGGTCCGGGAACCGTTCGTACAGGTCCAACGGCCCGACGAAGTATTCGCTGCGGCTAACCGGAAGAATCCCCAGGCCCAGTTCCTTGAAAATCCACGGTCGAGAGGTAGAAAAATCGTGCTTGGCCATCAGCCGCGGTTCCCGGCCGGAAAGCTCCTTTAGCTCTTTGGCCGTTAGGTAGAAGTATCCGTTTTCTTCTAGCTCCTCGCCACACCCCGAGGCCATGATGCGCAGCCATCCCCAATCATCGAGGCCAAGCTTTTCGCCTTCTGGGACATCAAAAAGCGCGCGAAGTTCCCGCTGCTCTTGTGCGCCCGGTACTTTACTCATCGCCCACCTCGTAGTTGCGCACGAGCACTTCATCTACCTTGCCGCGGCGCGAACCCACGGAGTTGATGGCGCGGGTAGCCGCAACGGTGTCGATGGAAAAATCCGCGTAGAGGTCGCGGATGAACTCCGTGGCGGAATTAGAGAGGAGGAACTTCACCCCGCGGGCATCGAGGTCATCGCACACCGCCTTCAAGCGCTCTTGTTCCGCGCGGTCAAAACCGCCCTTTTGATAACCGGTAAAGGAACTGGTGACGTTGACCGGGTCATAAGGCGGATCGAAATAGACAAAGTCTCCTTCACTGGCACCTGCCACCGCCGCAGCGAAATCACCCTGCGTGAAGGTAACGTCATTGTCCCGAAAATACTGGTGGACCCCGCGCAGCGTTTCTGCATCACAAATTGTGGGGTTCTTATAACGGCCAAAAGGCGCATTGAATTGCCCCGCGGAATTTACCCGGTACAGGCCGTTATAGCAGGTCTTATTCAGATACAGCGTCCGCGCGGCGCGCTCTGTAGCAGATAGCGCCGCGAACCGTTCTGCATCGCGGTCTACCGCGCGCAGCTGGTAGAAAAAGTCCGCGTCGTTCGGATACGTCGATACCAGGTTGATGAGCTCGTCGACGCCTTCGCGCACTACCTCATATAAATTAATCAGCTCCGAGTTGAGGTCATTGACCCGCGCTGAGGACGGGGTGAGCGAAAATAAAACCGCGCCACCGCCGATGAAGGGTTCATAATAACGCCGCGGGGCCCCAGCGGGCAGGGCGGCGTGAATATGCGGCAAGAGCTGGCGTTTCCCGCCGGCCCATTTCACCAGAGGTTTGACGTTGTTCATTGGTCACTTATCTTAGCCGCCCCCGGCGACACGAACACCATCACCCTTTCGAACGTATAAGCCCATAAACTGGTTGCTACAGCGTAAAATGTCCCGGCGATCAAGCGTCTGCTTCAGTAGCTGTCTTAGCGTTTGAGTAGGCGCCTGCTTTGCCGGCGTGGGCTGGGAACGTCGCGTTGACATGCTGTAACTTCGGCGATTTAAGACGGTTAGGCAAGCCTACCAGGGTCGGTTTTTCGTGGTGGGCAGAAAGACTATAAGGTGAAGAAAAATACCATATTTATGGGGTTGAATAGTTGGGTTTCCACGGGTTGAATATCGTGAGGAAGAGGGGAGAGAGTATGCCGCGCATTTCAGAGATCCGCGTCGCAGCACTGCGGCTCGTCATTGACCACGGGTATGACGGGTTCACCATGGAAGAGCTTGCGCACCACGTGGGGATATCGCGGCGTACCCTTTTTAACTACGTCAAAGATAAGGAGTCAGCGGTACTCGGCCCGGAAGTTTCGGAAAAGTTCGACCAGCAATTGCAAAACTTCGCCGCTGGCCTGCCCAGCGGTAGCCTGCGGGAGGATTCTGCAATCATGGCGAACGCGGAATTTGAGCATGCAGTGGGCAACGAATATTTCCCGGAGATTTCCCAATTGACCGCCCAAGCGCTCTCCCAGGATGGGAAATTACTGTCCATGTATTGGCGCCGAAACGAGCGCGTCATGATGCACATCCGCCGGGCATTGCAGGCGCGTGAAGGATGGAAGGCCTCGGATCCTCGGCTCATCCCGGCGGTCAATATCATCCACACGCAGTTTCAAACCGCTATCCAGACTTTTGTGGAATCCCATGGCCGCACATCATTGTCGGTGGCCTATGCAGATGCAGGCAAGATCTTCGAGGCCTACTTTGCCGATGAACTAGCCTAGGTCCATCTGCCGCAACAAAACCGGCGCAATAAAAATCCCCCGAACAAGTCGCTGCATGAAGCGGTGCTTTGTTCGGGGGAGACAAGAAGGCTAGTTACTAGTCCATCTTGTTGAAGGCGGTGGCCAAACCGGACTTCTTGTTGGCAGCAGCGTTGCGGTGGAAGACGCCTTTGGAAACGGACTTATCCAGCGCACGAGAAGCAACGCGCAGCTGCTTTTCAGCTGCAGCCTTGTCACCAGTCTCTACGGCTGCGTGGAACTTGCGGATCTCGGTGCGAACCGCGGAACGCACGCTCTTGTTGCGCTGACGAGACTTCTCGTTGGTCAGAACGCGCTTCTGCTTGGACTTGATATTAGCCATGAAAATACCTCTTGATAATCGAAGGTGATTGATTCAGAAACAAACCCGCCGGACGTGTCCCGCGATCCCCACTAAGCGTGGAGAAGCGCTCGGCGTTGGTATTCGAAGAGCGAACCCAAGGTCCTGCCCGCCCCGACCAACGCGCCCGGAAAGTAAGTAACTTGCAAATAATAGCAGCACAACCCCGCGTCAGCCAAGTCCGCGGCTGCCACACCGCCGAACTACGCCCAGTGGTAGCGCGAGCGCAAGCGGTTGGCAATCCGTTCGAACCTGCGTTCTGGAAAAAGGATACCCTGGCGGCGCACCTGTTCCTCGGAGACCTCCAATAAACGGTCCAAGCGCACCCAACAGTTGCGCCCAGAGGCGTCCCACTCGCCGCAGCCGATTTCAAGCCAGGCATCGTCAAGCGCATGCTCCGGGTTGGCGGAAATGAGCAGGCCCGTCACCGTGGTGCGGGTGCGCCCGACCACCAAGATGGCGCGCTCGCGGGGAGGGGCTTGCTTGCCCTCTGAAGGCGTCCACACCCACACCACCTCGCCGGAATCGGCCTGGCCATCCATATCGGGGGAGAAGAAGATGGAACGGGGGTGCGCCGCGGTGGCCTCGACCTGGATGGAGGCGGCCTTGCGCGGTTCGTGGCTGTGGGTGGACCTATCCAGCCCTAACTGGGAGTTGATGCGGTTGAGGCCGGAGTCCACGGGCTCGCGCTCGCTGATTCCGAGCGCCTCGCGCAGACGGGTGAGCATGCCGGAATTCATGTCGACTATTGTAGACGTATGTCTGAAAACTTTGCGGCCACGACGTTTACGGATCCCGCCCGGATCCGTAACTTCTGCATTATTGCTCACATCGACCACGGAAAGTCGACGCTGGCAGACCGCATCCTGCAACTATCTAAGGTGGTTGCGGAGCGCGATATGCGTGACCAGTTCCTCGATAATATGGATATCGAGCGCGAACGCGGCATTACTATTAAGGCGCAGAACGTGCGCCTGCCGTGGGTGCCGCAATCGGGGGCATCGGCAGGCGAGCAGATCGTCATGCAGATGATCGATACGCCCGGCCACGTGGACTTTACCTACGAGGTCTCCCGCGCGCTCGAGGCGTGTGAGGGAGCCATCCTGCTTGTCGATGCCGCCCAGGGCATCGAAGCCCAAACCCTCGCCAACCTGTACCTGGCGATGGAAAATGACCTGGAAATCATCCCGGTGCTCAATAAAATCGACCTGCCCGCGGCGGACCCGGATAAGTATGCGCTGGAAATCGCCAATATCATCGGCTGCGAGCCCGAGGAGGTGCTGAAGGTATCGGGCAAGACCGGCGAAGGCGTGGTTGAGCTGCTCGATAAGGTCTGCGAATTGGTGCCGCCGCCGTCCTCGGAGTACGAGCCCGATGCGCCCGCACGCGCGATGATTTTTGACTCCGTCTATGACACCTACCGCGGCGTGGTGACCTATATCCGCATGGTGGACGGCAAGCTCACCCCGCGTCAGAAGGTGACGATGATGTCCACCAATGCCAACCACGAGCTGCTGGAAATCGGCATCGTCTCTCCCACGATGCAAAAGTGCGAGGGCCTGGGTCCCGGCGAGGTGGGTTACCTCATTACCGGCGTGAAGGACGTGCGCGAGACCAAGGTGGGTGATACCGTCACCTGGTCCCACGGCGGCGCCGAGACCCCGCTGCAGGGGTACAAGGACCCTGACCCGATGGTTTATTCCGGGCTTTTCCCCATCTCCCAAGCCGATTTCCCCGACCTGCGCGATGCGTTGGAAAAGCTGCAGCTTAACGATGCCTCCTTGACCTTCGAGCCCGAGACCTCCGTCGCCCTCGGCTTCGGCTTCCGCTGCGGTTTCTTGGGCCTGCTGCACATGGAGATCACCCGCGACCGCCTGGAGCGCGAGTTCGGACTCGACCTGATTTCTACCGCTCCGTCCGTGACCTACCGCGTGGTGGCAGAAGACGGCGAGGAAAGCTGGGTTCACAACCCTTCAGATTGGCCGGAGGGCAAGCTCAACGAGGTCTACGAGCCCATTGTCTCCATGACCGTCATCGTGCCCGAGCAGTTCGTCGGCCCGACGATGGAGCTATGCCAATCCAAGCGCGGCCAGATGGGTGGGATGGATTATCTGTCCGAAGACCGCGTGGAGCTGCGCTACACCATGCCTTTGGGCGAAATCATCTTTGACTTCTTCGACATGTTGAAATCCCGTACCAAGGGCTATGCTTCGCTCAACTATGAGGAGGCCGGTGAGCAGCAGTCCGACCTCGTAAAGGTGGATATCCTCCTTAACGGCGACCCGGTCGATGCCTTCTCCGCCATCATCCACCGCGATTCGGCCCAGTGGTACGGCAATAAGATGACCAAGAAGCTCAAGGAGCTCATCCCGCGCCAGCAATTCGAGGTCCCCGTCCAGGCGGCCATTGGTACCAAGGTCATCGCCCGCGAAAACATCCGCGCTATGCGCAAGGACGTGCTGGCCAAGTGCTACGGCGGCGATATCTCGCGTAAGCGCAAGCTGCTGGAAAAGCAGAAAGCGGGTAAAAAGCGCATGAAGACCTTGGGCTCTGTGTCGGTACCGCAGGAGGCCTTCGTGGCGGCGCTGTCGACGGACGCGGACGACTAGGCACTGGAAAGCGCAGCGTAATAGTACCTTAATTTTCAGTTAACAATCTCCGCGGCGTCGGCCGCCTAAAAGCGAGGTTGAACTGCACCTATAGGGCATTCCTGAGACTGGGAATGCCCATTTTGAGTGTTTGCGGTTTATGGTTTCGCGGCGTTTAATTTCGATTCGAAAGCGACCGATGACTCTTCGGCGAGCCACAGCCACTTTCTCCCTCTTTGTTTCACTCGTTTAACTTAAGGCGGAAAATAAGATGAAGCTTCGCTCTCGCGCTGTGGCAGTGTGCGCCGCAGCCGCTGCCACAACTTTCTTGGCCCCCGGTATCGCACAGGCCGAAACCAAGACCCCTATCGATCACGTCGTGGTCATTTACTCCGAAAACATTTCCTTCGACCACTACTTCGGTACCTATCCGAATGCGCTCAATGACGAGACCGAAAAGCTGCAGGGAAGCGAGAAACCTGCCCCTAAGTTCACCGCCAAGGCCAACACCCCTAAAGCGGATAATCTCGAAAACAGCGGCAAGCTGAAGGACAATCCGAATTCCATCAATCCTTTTCGCATCTCGCCTGAACACTCCGTGACCACGGACCAGAACCACCACTACGCCGATGAGCAGGAAGCCTACAACGGCGGCAAGATGGACAAGTTCCCGGAGACGGTGTCCACGGACATCGATAAGAGCAATGAGGGTGCCTACGCCACCCCGGGCATGACCATGGGATACTACGACGGCAATACCGTGACCGGTATGTGGAACTACGCGCAGAACTTCGCGCTGAATGACAACAGCTTCTCCACCATCTTCGGTCCCTCCACCCCGGGCGCGCTGAACCTGATTTCCGGCACCGTCGCCGATGCCACCATGCACGACCCAGCCACGGGCGACCAGCAGAAAATCGAAGATGGCAAGAACCACGCCCTGGCCGGCGTATCCGAGGACGGGTCTAACGCCACCGTGGTGGGCGACCCAGACCCGCTTTTCGATGACTGCTCCAATAAGTCCTCCGCCGGTACCAACCAAGTCACCGCGATGCACTCCAAGAACATTGGTGACCAGCTCAACGATAAGGACGTGACCTGGGGTTGGTTCCAGGGCGGATTCCGCCCCACCGATAAGGCAACCAAGGACTCCCGCGCCCGCTGCGGTTCTTCGCACACCACGCTGACCGGCCAGAATCAGACCGACTACAACCCGCACCACGAGCCGTTCCAGTACTATGCGTCTACCGCCAACCCGCACCACTTGGCCCCGTCCAGCGATGACATGATTGGCAAGACCGACCAGGCAAACCACCAGTACGATCTCGCGGACTTCGATACCGCCATCGAGCAGGGCAACCTGCCCTCCGTGTCCTTCCTCAAGGCCGCTAACTACCAAGATGGCCACGCCGGCTACTCCAACCCGCTGGATGAGCAGGCGTTTATCACCCACTACATCAATGAGCTGCAAAACTCCCCGGAGTGGGATTCCACCGCAGTCGTCATCGCCTACGACGATTCCGATGGTTGGTACGACCACAAGGCGCCGGAAATCCTCAACGGCTCCACCGACCCGCACCAGGACAAGGAAATTTGCACCGCCGCTGCTGCAAAGGTAGGCATCAAGGGCGATAAGAACGGCCAGTGTGGCCCCGGCACCCGCCAGCCGCTCTTGGTTGTGTCGCCTTATGCCAAGACCAACCACATCGATTCCACCTATACCGAGCAGACCTCGGTGACCAAGTTCATCCAGGACAACTGGGGCCTTGGCCGCTTGGGCGGGGATGCCTTCGATGACCGCGCAGGTGCGCTCACCGGCATGTTCGACTTTGGGGCTGCAGATAAGGCTCCGAAGCTCTTCCTCAATGAAACCGATGGCACTGTCGCAGAGGATTATGACTCCGTAGAGCGCGTGGATGACACCTCACGCGCTGGCACCAATCTGAAGCCGGTTGTCGATGGCATGAATGACACCAAGGTCACCGAGCAGGGCGTTCCCGCCGTGACCACGCTGGATAAGGCCCAGCAGCCGGATACCAACCACGCCGCATCCAGTTCCACCAAGGTGGGCATCATCGGCATCCTCGCCGCATTGGGCATAGCCGCTGGCATCATCGGCTGGGTCATGAGTGGTCACCCCGGCCTGGATTTGAAGAACCTGCCTTTCTAATTTATGAAGATTTCCCGTTTCGCCACCGCATTCGCGCTCGCAGTTGGGCTTTCCATCTCGCAAACGGGTGCCCAGGCGATGCTCAGCGGGCAGGGCAGCGAGCAACCCCCGCGCGAGCTCGCCGTGCGCGATGTGTATTCCTGCCCGGCGCCTGAGGACGTGCAGGGCGAGGCGAAATGGAAGATCAATAACACCACCGGGCTTGCCCTCACGGTCTATGTTTCAGATGACAAGGGCAATGCCTACCAGGTCCTCGAGCGCATCGGTACCCCCGCCATCCGCGAGTGGAACCCCCAGCTGGAGGACGGAACCTACCACCTGACCTGTGTATTTCACAACGATTCCGCGGTAGAGTCGGATGATTTCACGGTGGCGGGCTCCACCGTGGCTGATGCTCCCAAGATGGTTCCCATTACGGACCACGAGGTCGCCGCGGTATCCATCAAGCAGGCAGAAAACCAGAAAAAGCGCGTGCCGGAGCTGCAAAAGCGCGCCCATGCGCTTGCCGATGCCACTTCTTCCTCCCGCCCCGCCGCCCAAGCCGCCTACCTGGACTACCTGGAGTATTACCGCTCCTTCGACGATTCCAGCGCGGAGTGGCCGGGCCCGGATTTGGAGGCCTACGAAGGCATCGAGCGCATCCTGTGGTCCAACCGTCCACCCAGCGATGCCGCCCTGCCCGCCACCGCGCTTGCCGATGCCACCGACAAAACCGCCCACGCCCTCGATACCGCCCATTTTGCTATCCCCGCCCCGGATTATGGGCTGCGCGCGCATGAGGTGATGGAGGAATTCGAGCGCTTTGACCTGCGCGGCGAGCGCGATTTCGGCGCCCATGCCCTGCCTACCGCCCTGCGCGGAATCATTACGTCGACCCGAATGACACTGGATCCCGTGCGCTCTTTGGTCGAGGATCGCGGTTTAGACACCGCGCCCATCTACCATCAGCTCGCGGATTTGGACACCCTTGCTGAGGAATTCGAGGATAAATACGGTGGTGCGTCTAGCGCGGCTTTTGCGGACTGGACGCAGGAGGACCGCTTGCACTTACAGGCGGGCGTCGCCAAGGCGAATGAGCTGCTCGCCCCAGTTGCCACCATGACCGTTATCCGGAGGATGAACTAGTGCCGTGCCCGTTTAACTTTTCCCGCCGCTCCTTTTTGTCTGGCCTCGCCGCCTCCGCGGCCGTCGGCGCAGCCCCGGGAGCAGGAGCTGAGTCCCCCTCGCTTCCGCTGGAATCCACCGACTCACTGGATCGCCCGGGCGCGCTGGATTTTCACGGCGAACACCAGCAAGGCATTATCAATCCCCCACAGAAATACTCGGAAATAGTGGCGCTGGACGTGCAGGTTAAAACAAAAACCCGTTTGGACAAGCTCCTGCGCACGCTAAGTGAAAGGGCGCGCATCTTAACCGCAGGTGGCACGCCCGCGCCCGATGGCATTGCCTATCCGGCGATGGATTCGGGCGAGTTGGGCCCAGAGCTGCCGGCCGATCACTTATCCATCACCCTCGCGGTGGGCGATTCGCTTTTCGATGACCGCTTCGGCCTTGCCGCCCACAAGCCCGCACATTTGAGCGCGATGGAATCGTTTGCCGATGACACCCTGCAAGAAGAAATGTGCCACGGTGACTTAGCCTTGCAGATTTGCGCCGATGAACGCGATACCGTCCTCCACGCGCTGCGCGATATATTGCGCCATACCCGCGGCGATGTGGCGGTGCGCTGGCGGCAAAATGGTTATATGAATTCTCCGCGGCCATCGGGCACGCAGCGCAATCATTTGGGGTTTAAGGATGGCATCGTCAATCCTGGCCCCGATGACTACGATTCGCTCGTGTGGGCCGGTTCGGATGAGCCTGCCTGGGCCGCGGGCGGTAGCTATATGGCGGTGCGGCTTATTGCCATGTACACCGAGTTTTGGGATCGCATTTCCATTGCCGAGCAGGAGCAAATCTTCGGCCGCGACCGCGCAACGGGCGGCCCGCTATCGGGCGGCGACGAGCACGCCGAACCGGATTACCTCGACGATGCTACCGGCGATGTCATTCCCACCGATGCCCACATCCGCCTGGCTAATCCTCGCACCCCAGAAACCGCTGACCAACTTATGCTGCGCCGCGCTTATAACTACGACAACGGCGTGCGCGATAACGGCACCCTAGACGTGGGACTGGTGTTTATTTCCTTCCAGCAGGACTTGGAAAGACAGTTCATCACGGTGCAAAAACGCCTCGAAGGCGAACCGCTGGCTGACTATATCCGCCCCTACGGCGGCGGCTACTTCTTCGCGCTTCCCGGCATCGCCGATGAATCCGATTATTTCGGCCGCAGCCTCCTTGAAGCCTAAAACCTCCTACCCAGCTAACCACTGGTCGCTCGCGAACTTTTACCACCGCGCCAAGGTCGTGACTTAGCACCCAGCGATGGAGGCACACCACAACGCACCGTCGGCACAGGGTTTCCCGGTGCACCGTTTTCCCGGCACAAAGTTCCCAGGGCACCTAGATCCCACGGCGCCCGGATCCCAGGGTGCCCTGTCTCATGGCACACCCTTCCCACCGCGCACGAGCCTTACGGCGCACGGGTTTCAAAGCACACTGTTCCCCCGGCGCACGGGCCTTGGGGTAGAAGGCTTATGGCACGCCAAACCGGCAACCGCTAAACCAGCGGTTGCTATCGGCGGCAATAAGAAGAGCAACGGCAGGAAAGGCGCCACTTACTTAGGAACCCCAGAACTGTTCGGGCCCGGCTCAATCGCATCAAGTAAAGGCGGCACCTAGCTGGGTGGCGAGGCCCAGGGTGGTAGCCACTCGATGCGACCGCGATGGCGATGCAGGCGGCCGCGCACCGGTGGGGCGTGCGGGTCGTCGTCGTTGACGCCGTTGTGATAGGGGCAAGCAATGGTCAGGTTGTCCATATTCGTCTCGCCGCCGTGCTTCCACGCCTGGAGATGGTGGACCTGGCATTTATCTGCCGGATAATTGCACTCCGCCCACGGGCAGGAGGGGTTTTCGGCGGCGGCCATCAGCCGCTGCTTTTCGGAAGCGAACCGGGAGGTCCTATAGAGGTTGACTGGGCCCTCAAAAGGATGGATGAGGGTGATAAGGCCGACCTCGGCAAGCTTTTTCTCCACCAACTTGGCCCCGGAAATTTCGGCACCATTGGTCATCTGCAGCGTGACCTCTTCGCCGCCACCATTTAAGATCTTATCCAGCTCATCGAGGTGGATAACGATATTGGTGCTAGCCACCGGGCGCGTGGCACCACCGCGAAAGAAAATGCGATCGATGGCCTCGAGCGGGGAATCCTCCCCAATGGTGGAATGCAGGTCGGCGATGAAATCGGAATCACCGGTAATCGACAGCGTGGAGGGCCCACCCTTGCGCCGGGTCATGCGCACCCCGCGCTGGGGCTGACGGGGAGGATACATCTCCTTGAGACGGGTGCGCGCTAGCTTGTCGATGTCCCCCGAAGTCCCACACAACTCTGCCCGCAACGCCCACGCATCCCGCTTCGTCTTGGTGCGGGAGACGTATTTTTCAATCAACTTGAGCGTAGTTAAGCAGTGCTTCGTCGCCCGGCACGTGCGCTGGCGGCGGGTAAAGGAGGTGGGACCGAAGTAGGCATCGGTTGCGTCCTTTAGTGTGGTGTAACGCTTGCTGATGGTGAGCCCCGGAAATAGTGGGGCGGTCACCGTCAGTTAAC
>NZ_JBEHGD010000009.1:0-84438 GCF_040225835.1 Corynebacterium sp. KPL3927 | reverse complement strand
GTTAACTGACGGTGACCGCCCCACTATTTCCGGGGCTCACCATCAGCAAGCGTTACACCACACTAAAGGACGCAACCCCGAATTTCGCACTAAGTTTCTAATTTCCATAGATTTACCATAAGGCAACCACTAGACCCGCGCAAGCTGAAAAGCGAATATATGTTCTGGATGGTACATTTCCAGCGATACTGTCTACGCGAGTGAAAAATTTGTCTCCATGATGCGTGTGTTGCACATGTGGTTAGTGTGAATGGTTGTTAGACTCTCGCGCATGACAACTATGAGGGCATTCCGCAAGAGCATCATCGCGATTATCGCTGCAGTTGCAGTCACGGTGAGCGGGACCGCTGCCGCGCAGGCAGCACTGGGAACCAACGCACCGAAAGGCATTGATATTGCTGCCCACCAGCACCCCGGTGGCATGCCTATTGACTGGAATAAGGTGAAATCTGACGGCCAGTCCTTCGCCTTTGTTAAGGCAACCGAGGGTGGAGACTGGATTAACCCGCACTACGTTAAGGATATTCAGGCGGCCAATGCGCACGGCCTGAAGACTGGCGCATACCATTATGCGCGTCCGGCTGGCGATGCGAAGACGCAGGCTGCTAATTTCGCGGCGCAGATTGCGTTGGCGCCGAACCAGACGTTGCCGCCGGTGCTTGATATCGAGGTCTCCGAGGGCAAGTCGGCCTCCCAGCTGGAGAGCTGGATCGAGGAATTTACCTCCGAGCTCAAACATCTGACCAACCGCACCCCAATGATTTATACCTACAAGTACTTCTGGATGGGCGAGATGAATAACTCCCAGAAGTTCTCCAATATGCCACTGTGGTTGGCGGCATACCAGGATGAAGCCCCGGATCCAGTGGGTGGGTGGCAGAACCTGTCCTTCTGGCAGCGATCCGGATCAGGCAAGGTCGCTGGTATTCCCACCGACGTGGACATGAACCTCTTTAATGGCTCGAAGCAGCAGCTAGAATCTTTTAGCGGCGGCAATTACGTTGATATTGGCGGCGCGCTCGATAGCCTCGTCCTCGACGATGGTGTGGACCTGAGCTCCGATAGCACGCCGCTGATTGGTGCAATCTTCGCCCTTGCGGCTGGTCTCATCGCAATGCCCCAGTTTGCCGATGCCGCCAAAGACGCCGGGCTCGATGCCCAGGCTGCTGAGGGCCTGGCAGATTTTGTGAAGGCCTTGGAAGACGAGGACGCTCTACCTCTCAAGCAACTTGGCAAGATGGCGGTTGGTGACTTCACCGTGGGCGACTTGGCGATGCTGCTAGAAAACGCTGGCCATGTCAATGGCGTCGACAAGGGCGAGGTCTCCGGCGCCCAAGTCGAAGAAGCCAAGGATGCCGCGAAGAAGGCCGGTGCCGATGTCCCCGACTTCGACGCTAATCAGGTGGCCGAGCTGCTCAATCGTGTGCTGAAGTAGCTCCCGCAAAGAATTTTCGGGTCCAGCTTTCATCCTTAAAGTGAGCTGGGACGGCCCCACCTAAGAGTGCCTTTGCCAGCTGAGCGGCTTGTATCGAGCCCTCAGCTGGCAGTTCTGTATCTGAGGCCAGCAAGATGATGTTTCCATACCGGCGTCCCTTGAGCATGGGCGGGTCAGCGATGACGGCGAGGTGGTCGAAGACCTCAGAGAGCCCGGCTAATTCTTGCTTCGCCAGCTGGAGATCCGAGTGGTCGCCGCAGTTGGCCACGTAGAGGCCGCCGGCTGAAAGAGATGACTTCACCGCGCGGAAAAACTCCACCGTCGTCAGGCTTTTCGGGGTTTTATCCCCAGCGAATACATCGCGGATAATGATATCGCGGCTAGCGGGCAGAAAGCCTTCGGTTTCCTTTCGGGCATCGCCGGGGCGGATCTTGACGGTGGGGGAACGGGGGACATCGAAAAGCTCGCGGACTAATTCGCCCAGCTTGGCATCGAGCTCGACCACCGTATGGCGGCTGTCCGGCCACAGGTCGGCGAAGTAGCGTGGAAGTGAGCAGCCGGCCCCGCCGAGGTGGGTAACGCGGAGTTTATTGGGCGAGACCGTATTAAGCTGCTCTACCGCAGCTGCGATCCAGCGCATGTATTCAAAGTCGAGTTCCTGCGGCTCGCCCAGGACGATATGGCTGCTAGGAACGCCATTGACGTTAAGGATATAGGCCCCGTCGCGGAATTCATCCGGCACGACCTCGGCGGTGCCGGTGGAGATCTCGTAGGTGCCGGTAATGCTTGACCTGTTCGCGGCTCGCTTTCTACCCATGGGATTCAAGCTTAGGGAATGGAATCGATTTAAGCTGCGTTGGGGCAAGGGAGTACACTTTCGGGCCTGTAGTCGAGGTATTTAAAAGGGGAATGCAATGCGAATATTGGTAGCAATGTCTGGCGGCGTGGACTCATCTGTCGCCGCCGCCCGGGCGGTGGAGGCTGGCCACGATGTCGTCGGCGTGCACCTGGCGCTGCATAAGGACGCGCAGCAAACGCGCGAAAAGGCCCGCGGCTGCTGTTCGCTGGAGGATTCCGCCGATGCCCGCCGCATTTGCGATAAGCTGGGCATTCCGTTTTATGTCTGGGACTTTTCGGAGGAATTCAAGGAAGAGGTCATCACGGACTTCGTGGATTCTTATGCTCGCGGTGAAACCCCGAATCCCTGCCTGCGCTGTAATGAGAAGATTAAATTCCGCGCATTGCTGCAAAAGGGCATGGCCCTAGGCTTTGATGCCGTTGCGACCGGACACTACGCCACGCTTGATGATGACGGTTATATGCGCCGCTCAAAGGATGAGAATAAGGACCAGTCTTATGTGCTCGGCGTCATTTCTGCCGAGGAGCTGGAGCACTGCTTTTTCCCCATCGGTGATACCCCCAAGCCGCAGATCCGCGAAGAGGCTGCGGCGCACGGTTTTTCCACGGCGAAGAAGCCGGATTCTTACGACATCTGCTTCATTCCAGACGGCAATACCCAGCAGTTCTTGGGATCGCGCATCGGGCTTCGCCCCGGCATGATCGTGGACCAAGAGGGCACGGAGCTTAAGGAACATGATGGCGCGTGGAACTACACCATCGGCCAGCGCAAGGGCTTGGACATTAAAGCTCCAGCTGCTGATGGCCGCCCGCGCTACGTCACCGATATCGATGCTGCATCGGGCACGGTGACCGTCGGCGCGCGCGAGGACCTAGCGGTCACCGCCATCCATGCCGATCGCCTGAAGTACCTGCACCCTGGCATGGACGGCGACTTTGAGTGCGAGGTGCAGGTTCGTGCGCACGGTTCCGTAGTGCCGTGCATCGCTCACGTGGACCGCGCCGCTGATTCGATGCGCTTGGAACTCAAGGAGCCACTGTCTGGCGTTGCCCGTGGACAGGCCGCGGTGCTGTACTTGCCTTCCCCCGATGACCTCGGCGATATCGTCATCGGTTCCGGCACCATCTGCGAGACCCTGTAGATGACGGGATTCGCACTCGGCCCCTTGCCCGGCACGTCCATGGCGGAGGCAGCGGACATCATCATTGGCGAGACCGAGCTCCCCGCCATCCCGCAGCTGCCGGAACGCGGGCTGGGCTCCGATTCGGTAGGGCGCACCGCCAGCATGCTCGAGGCCATCACCATTGACCGCGGGCCCCGTTCCTGGCGCATGACGGCTCGGCCCCAGCTGCTTACCCGCCGCGCGTGGGATCGCCTCGAGCGCGACCTCGATGAGGTGCAGCAGGTCTGGGGAGAGACCGTCCCTCGCATCAAGGTGCAGGCGCTTGGCCCATGGTCGCTGGCGGCCAGCATCGAACTTGCCGATGGCCACCGCGTCCTCACCGATCCCGGTGCCTTTGCAGAGCTTTCCGATGCCCTGCTGCACGGCCTCCGCACCCACGCCACCGACGTCGCACGCCGCTTCCACGGCGAGGTCGTGGTGCAACTGGATGAGCCGCTGCTTGCCGATGTCATCGCCGGCCGCATTCCAGGAACCACCGACTTTGATTCGATCCCCGCCGTCCCTGATGAGGTGGCACTCGAGACCCTCCTGCGGTTTGAGGTGGATTATCTCCACGCTCCGCCGCTGTGGTCGGTGGCTAGGTCCGCGAAGACATTCCTCGTTGATGCGCGCTACCGCGACCGCCTTTCTACCCCTAAGCATTTCGACGGGATGGGCGAGCACTTGTCCGAAGGCCGCCGGGTCGGCGTTCCACTTTCCGGCACTAACGCGCGGGACGAGGCGATTTCGCTTGCCCGCCACTTGGACCGCATTGGCATGCCGCGTGAGCTGCTCGTGGACCACTTTGACGTGTTTCCGGCTCGGGCATCGGCAAGCTCATTGCGCTCTGTAACCGAGACCGCCGCGATCCTCACCCGCGATGCGGGCGACCTTTAAGTGGCGCGCCCGAGGCTATCTGTCTTCGGAGACTTTTCACTGCGGTCTGTGTAAATACGCCAGGCGACGGTGCCCATGTGTAGGGAGCAAGCGGCTACGAGAGCGTACCACCATCCGTAGTTGACTTCCCTGTACCACGGAACTGCGTTACCAATGAAGGCGATTATGACGATGCTGATAATCGCTGACGCGATAAGCATACCCGGGGAAGATGGTTTTTGAGCGCTTTCCACGTGCCCCAGACTTCGGATGCGGTGATGGCGGCAAGGATTAGGGTGGTAATCATTGGAATTCCTTAAATGTCATCGAATAGCGCTTGGGCGAGGTCACTAGTCCACATCGGGGTGTCATTATTGGCGAAGGCTGCGCGCTTATTTTCCGGATCTATGATGAGCATTGTGGAGTAGCCACCCGTTCCGCCGTCGTGCCAGAAGCTTTGGTTGTCTTCACTTTTTTGCCAGCCATAGGCCATATCGCCGTTATCCATAATCCACTCAGCGAAAGCTGCCATGTCATGTGCGGTTGACCGTAGTGCGCCCGCTGCGGCATTGCTGCCTCCCATCTCCCATGGATCGGCCTCCCGGCCGGTGGCAGTAAGGCCCCGTGGGGCATCATCGGGGACCGCCCCTGGGGTCATGAGGTAGGTCTCCGCCATTCCGGCGGGTTGCAAGATCCTCTCGTGGAGCAGTTCTTCATAGGGTGTATCGGCAGCCGTTTCCAGGAGGTGGCCGAGCAGTCCATATCCCATATTGGAATAAGTCTCTGTTCCACGATCTTTAAGATCCGCTTCGGTGGCGGTATCGAGGATATCTTGGGTTGTTTTTCCTGCGTAGGGATTAGCACCAGTGACGGCCGCGATTACATCAGCGAAAATATTCCCTTGTGCTAGCCGGGGTAATCCTGAGGTGTGGTTGAGCAACTCTTGCACCGTGACCTCGGAAATGGGTGCTTGGCCAACATCCAGTACATCGCCCACGGTGGTGTCAAGGCTTATCTTTCCTTCTTCCACAAGCTGATGAGCTAATTCTGCGGTGAACATCTTGGTCACCGAACCGATTTCCACCTCGGTGTGTTCATCCGTGCCAAGTCCTGCGAAGGTGGCTTTCCCATCGTGCAGCGTGAAGGCGGTGAGATTATTGAAACCCGCCTCGGTGTGTTTGCGCAGTGTGGCGGAAAGTTCGGCGTCGCCGGTTTCTGTGGTGGCCACAGCGATCCGCTGGGGTCCAATCACGAGTAAGAGGGCCGCTGACATGGTGGTGACGGTGATGGCTAGCGCCATGTTTCGCTTTCGCATTAGTGATCCTCGCTTGCGGTAATGATCGTGAGCAGAGGAATGACGCGGGCCGCGCGGATTGAGTATTCCCCGTTTGTCTTGGTGGTCCAGCCACCATTAGTCAGCGCACTGAGGTGGTGGTACGCAGTACCAGTGGAGGTAACGATTTCCTCTTCCACAAGGTCTGTGGCAGTGGCTGGTGAGCTGAGGAGGCGGCGCAGGATTTCACCGCGCACGGGGTGCGCCAATGCGGCGAGGCGCTCGAGATTATCGGACCAGTCTCCACCGGTCACTGTGTCTGTTGGGCGCTGCCATTGGTAGACATAGGAGCCTAGGCCGGTGGTGATGTTGCCGCCAAAAATGACGGACCCCTCAGGAAGCTGGTCAGAAGGTTCAAGCGCATCCGCAAGCCACATGGTGGACTCGCTTGCGGATGATTCGATGGGATCAGGGGCGGGGTTTTCGAGTTTGGTGACGCGAGCCTCAAGGTGGGCAATGCGCGATTCTAAAGAATCCATATTTCTAGAATTCCAAAACTCTAGAAATATGGCAAGGGGATTAGGAAATCATGGGCCATGCGGTGGAGACATCGGAGGCATCGCGACCCTTGCCCTCCAGATACTTCTTAAACGCGATTCGGTCCTCGTACCACTTGACTGCTTGGAACTCCATGAGCTCGTTGGCGTCCATCTGGGCCAAGTTGGGGTAGTGCTGGCGCACCTGCTTCCAGGCCACGCGGGCGGCAGCGAGGGCATCGGCAGTGGCCTCGTGCGCATTGCCCAATTCCACGCCGTAGTGCTCGCACACCGCGCCGAGGGTGCGCTTTCCCTTGCGCCACTTATCGCTCACGCGATCAATGACGTACGGATCGAAGACCGGGCCTGTGACCGTGAAATCGCCGGTGAGACTCCGCAGCACGGTGAGGTCGAAGGCCGCGTTATAGACGATGAGCGTCAGGCCGTCCTCCCACGCGGACTTGATGGCATCAACCGTGTCCTTGAGGACCTCCTCGTGCGGACGGCCTTCTGCCTGGGCCTTTTCCGTTGTGATCCCATGCACGTCGGTGGCGGCTTGGGGGATCTCGATGCCAGGATCCGCAAGGTGCTCCACCTTCTGGACATCGCGGCCGTCAATTCGGACTAGGGCAGAGGTAACGATGCGGGCGTCTTTGGGGTTGGCGGAGGTGGTCTCAAGGTCGAAGGCGAGCATGCGGGAGGCGTCGAAGTTCATGGTCCATACCTTAGTAGCTAGCCCGGACATGGGGGATCGCTAGACTTGGATACCGTGACTAATCCAGCTGATGTGCAACGTGAATGGAACGACCTGGCACAGGAAGTGCGCCGCCACCGCAACCTGTATTACAACGGTGAACCGGCAATTCCCGATGCGGACTTTGATGCGCTTTTCCAGCGCCTGATGGACCTAGAAAAGCAGCATCCGGAGCTGGCGGTTCCGGATTCGCCGACCCAGCAGGTAGGTGCTGCGCCGAACGCCGGCGAGGATATTGAGCACCTCGAGCTCATGATGAGCCTCGATAACGTCTTTAGCGCCGGTGAGATGCAGGACTGGCTGGATAGGACGCCCGCCAAAACCTACCTGACGGAGCTGAAGATCGATGGCCTCTCCATCGACTTGGTCTACCGCAACGGGCGCTTAGATACCGCTGCTACCCGTGGCGATGGCACCGTGGGCGAGGAAATTACCGCCAATGCGCGGGTTATTTCTGATATCCCGCACGAGCTTACGGGCACCGATGAGTACCCAGTCCCGGAACTCATTGAAATCCGCGGCGAGGTCTATATGCGCCCCGAGGACTTCGAAGAAATCAATGAGGAGCGCGCGGCAGACGGCAAGGCGCGGTTTGCCAATCCCCGCAACGCTGCGGCCGGCGGACTGCGCATGAAGGATCCCGCCGAGGTGAAAAAACGCCGCCTGCGTATGGTGTGTCACGGCCTAGGCGCGCGCGAGGGATTTTCCCCCTCCTCCCAGCACGACGCCTATAAGGCCATCGCCGCATGGGGCTTGCCCGTCTCGCCCTATACCAAGCAGGTCCACTCCGCCGCAGAAGTACAAGAGGAAGTATCTTACTGGGCCGAACACCGCCACGATGCGATTTTTGAAATGGATGGGCTCGTGGTCAAGGTGGACGATTTGGGCTCACAGCGCCAGCTCGGGGCCACCTCCCGCGCACCCCGCTGGGCCATTGCCTATAAGTACCCGCCTGAAGAGGTCACGACGAAGCTGAAAAACATCGAGGTCGGTGTGGGGCGTACGGGGCGGGTTACCCCCTTTGCCATCATGGAACCGGTCTTTGTCTCCGGCTCCACGGTGTCCATGGCCACCCTGCACAATCAGTCTGAGGTCAAGCGCAAGGGGGTGCTCATTGGAGATACCATTATTATCCGCAAGGCCGGCGAAATCATTCCTGAGGTATTAGGTCCCGTGCGCGAACAGCGCGATGGCAGCGAATACGAATGGAGCTTCCCCACGCAGTGCCCAGCCTGCGGCACGACGCTTGCCCCGCAAAAAGATGGCGATGCTGACTGGCGATGCCCCAATACCCAATCCTGCCCAGCCCAGCTCTCCGCGCGCCTGGAATACCTCGCCTCCCGCAAGGGCCTCGACATTGAGGCGCTGGGGGAGAAGGGTGCTATGGATCTCATCGAAAACGGAATCCTGCTCGATGAATCCGAGCTTTTTGAGCTAACGGAAGAAAAACTGCTTGCTTCCGATGTCTATACGGCCAAGCGCGATACGAAGGATAAGCGCAGCAAAAAAGAGGGCAACGCCAAGGTCAATACCGCGGGCAAGAACCTGCTGCAGAACTTAGAAGAGGTCAAAGACCGCGACTTCTGGCGCGTGCTGGTCTCGCTGTCCATTCGCCACGTCGGCCCCATTGCCGCCCGCGCCTTGGCAGCGCGCTACGGCTCCATGGAAAAGCTGCGTGCCGCTAAGACCGAGGATCTTGCAGAGGTAGACGGTGTGGGTGCAGTCATCGCTGAATCCTTCCACGCCTGGTTCGAGGTGGACTGGCACCGCACCATCGTCGAGAAATGGGCAGAAGCCGGCCTAGCCATGGAGGTAGCCGCCGAGGACAGGAAAGAACAGACCCTAGAGGGCCTGACCATCGTTGTCACCGGCAGCCTCGACGACTTCACGCGCGATTCCGCCAAGGAAGCCATCATCAGCCGCGGCGGAAAGGCAACCGGTTCCGTATCGAAGAAAACCTCCTACCTCGTCGCCGGGGCCAATGCCGGCTCCAAGGAGGACAAGGCCCGCGACCTCGGGGTGCGTATCTTGAACGAAGAGCAATTCCACACGCTCTTAAACACCGGGGAGGTGTAGCCGCGCCGCGCCGGGCTTATTTGAGGAAGGCACCCAAAATCGTGCCGATGTGGCCGAGGTGCTCTACCTCGGAGGCCAAGTATTCTGGCCCGCCGGTACGCCCCATGGCGATGACCATCCCGGTATCTCCCAGAGGAGCGGCGGCCAGGGCGGAATCGAGCAGCGCCCAACTTTCTGGCACCCACTCGTCTTTATCGGGGTGTAGGGTGCGCGCGCTGTCGATGTTGAGGTCGACCGGAATCGTATCGTCATCGGCAGGAGCCGCGTTGGAGGAGGCGACGCGGTGAATGGGCTCGTTATTGTCAATGACGATGGCCCACGTGGAGGTCGCCGCCTTCGGGATGGCCGCGACGACTTCCTCCATCGCTGCCGTAACGTTTGAGGCATTGGCGGCAACGCGCGCTAATAACTCGATCTGCCCGCGCCGGTCCACGCGGCCGCTGAAGGGCCGGATGGAATCAACTTCCACGCCATGGACTGAGGCGGCGGCGGTAATGAGGGCATCGGCCATTGCGTCTGCGGGAATCTCAATGACAATGTCATCCATGACGGTGCCATCCGGGAAGGTTTCTACGATGTCAACGGATTGGATATTGCCGTCAACCAGCCCGAAGGCCTCCGAAAGCTGGCCCAAACTACCAGGGGTATCGGGAAGCAGGACACGGATTAGGTAAGACATTAAGTCGCACGCTTTCAGTAGCTTGTAGTCCCATTTACGATACCTGGGTCACAGTACGGCGTTCAAGGGGCAATAATTCGGGGTGACTCGGCAACTGCGCGGGTAGGTGCAGTATTATGGAGCCTTAGCAATTTACATAGTACGCGCGGGAAAATAATTTTCACCTGCGCGTCGATTATGGAAAAAGGATGGAGTTCGCGTGTCTGAGATTTCGCGTGATGAGGTAGCCCACCTTGCCAAGCTTTCCCGCCTGGCATTAAGCGATGAAGAGCTAGCCCAATTCGCAAGCCAGATTGATGAAATTGTTGATTCCGTTTCCGCAGTAAGGAACGTGAACACTGAAGGCGTGGAACCGATGAGCCACCCGCACTCCGTGGATGCACCGATGCGCGAAGACGTTATCGTGCGCACCCTTACCGCAGAGCAGGCCTTGGACCAGGCGCCGGCCGTGGAAGATGAGCGATTCGTCGTGCCGCAGATTTTGGGAGGAGAGTAAATGACCAACGTTGTTGTACCTGCGGAGGGACTGACCTCTTTGACCGCCGCCGAGCTCGCGGAGAAGATTCACGCGCGCGAGGTGACCTCCCGCGAGGTTACCCAGGCCTTTTTGGATCGCATTGCAGAAACCAATCCGGAACTTAACTCCTTCCTGCACGTGGGGCAGGAGGAAGCATTGGCGGCTGCCGATGCCGTGGATAAGGCCCTCGACGCCGGCGAAAAGCCCGCATCGGCATTGGCCGGTGTGCCGTTGGCCTTGAAAGACCTGCTGGTTACTACCGATGCCCCCACCACCGCCGCATCCAAGATGCTTGAAGGCTACATGTCTCCGTACGACGCGACGGTGACCAAGCGCCTGCGCGAGGCCGGCATCCCGATCTTGGGCAAGACGAACCTGGATGAGTTTGCGATGGGTTCGTCCAATGAGAACTCCGCCTTTGGCCCAGTTCACAACCCGTATGACACCGAGCGCACCCCGGGTGGCTCCGGTGGCGGCACGGCGGCAGCACTTGCTTCGGGGCAGGCGCCGCTGGGCATTGGTACCGATACCGGCGGTTCCATCCGCCAGCCGGCGGCGCTAACTAATACCGTGGGCGTAAAACCCACCTACGGCACGGTGTCTCGCTATGGCCTGATTGCGGCCGCGTCCTCGCTGGACCAAGCGGGTCCGTGTGGTCGTACGGTGCTCGATACCGCACTCCTGCATGAGGTTATTGCTGGTCACGATGCGTTCGACGCCACCTCGGTGGATAAGCCGGTTGCCCCCGTGGTGGAGGCAGCCCGCGAAGGCGCGAATGGCGATCTGAGCGGCGTCAAGGTTGGCCTTATTAAGCAATTCGAGCGCGATGGCTGGCAAGACGGCGTGATGGAGAACTACCACGCCGCAGTGGAACAGCTGCGCGAGCAGGGCGCCGAAATCGTCGAGGTGGACTGCCCGCACTTCGATGAGGCATTGGCCGCCTACTACCTGATTATGCCGTGTGAGGTCTCGTCCAACCTGGCCCGCTTTGATGGCATGCGCTACGGCCTGCGCGCTGGCGATGACGGCTCCCACTCCGCGGAGCAGGTCATGGCCCAGTCCCGCGCAGAGGGATTTGGTCCCGAGGTCAAGCGCCGCATCATGCTGGGCACGTACGCCCTGTCCGTGGGCTACTACGATGCTTACTACCTGCAGGCGCAGCGCGTGCGCACCCTGGTGGCCCAGGACTTTGCCCGCGCCTTTGAGCAGGCTGACGTATTGGTTTCTCCGACCACCCCAACCACCGCGTTTAAGCTGGGGGAGAAGGTCGAAGACCCCATGGCGATGTACAACTTCGACCTGTGCACCTTGCCATTGAACCTCGCCGGTCTGTGCGGCATGTCCGTGCCTTCCGGCATGGCTGCAGATAGCGACCTGCCTACCGGTTTGCAGATCATGGCACCGGCTTTCCAGGATGATCGCCTGTACAAGGTGGGCGCAGTCTATGAAGCGAAGCGCCAAAAATAGCCACGCTATCTAAAATCGTTGTCACTGTGAAATAGCTGCGGATTAGATAACGATTCGTTTACACCCCTGTCGGAGGCCCATCCGGCAGGGGTAAATTATTGGGTATGACTTTGAAAAAGATTGCAACCGCGACGATGTCCGCTTCCGCCGCTGCGCTCATGGCCATGGGCGTAGCACACGCTGAGGAACCCGCAGCAACCCCCGAGCCCGCAGAAAACCCCGCACCGGTTGAGCCCGGTACCGAGGTAGCAGACTCCACCGCCAAGAGCGACTTGGTGGAATCCCTGCCGGCAGACGCTGACAAGCTGGTGCCGAACATCGAGGGGCAGACCATCACCGGTGAGCTGCAGTCCGTCAAGGAAGACGGCCAGTTCACCGTGGAGTTCGCCAAGGATCAGTCCTTGGTCCTCGATGATGGATGCAATACCTACACCACCTCCTACGATGTGGATAAGGATGGCACCATTCACGTAGGCGACTTCGCCTCCACCAAGGTGACGTGCGATGACCACACCCAGGCACTTTCTGACTCCCTGCGTGACGTCCTCGAGTCCGAGCCTTCCTTCTATGCCCTGCCTGACGGCCAGGCCGCACTGGGCACTGAAGACAATGCCGTTGTCTTCAACGTCGTCGAGTAAATACTCACAAAACCACTCAGCACCATGATCCTCCTTAGCGGGGGACCATGGTGCTGTTGTTTATGTGGCGGGGTGGACTACTTGGCATCGGAAAGCGCGTAGGCGGCGCCTGCAGAGGCGGCCGTCACGGTGAGGACTGCTGGCCAGGAGCCAATCTTCTTTGCCAATGGGTGGGAGGCGCCGAACGCGCCGACATACAGGGCGGATAGGCCCGCTGTCGTGGCTGGGGTGGTCTTCTTGGCCCAAGAGCGGCCGGCCCACAGGCCCGCTGCGCCGAGGATGACGCCGCCGAGCGGGCGAATGCCGGTCTCGCGGGCGGTGACCCAACCACCGATTAGGCCGAGGGTAACGGTGGTGGCGGTGGATACGTCTTGTGGCTTTTTGATATCAATCATGGACATGGTGGCCAGTCTAGGCCTGATTTGTGTGCCCCGCTAGAATTCCTGCCATGACTGTGGAGACTAACCTGCCATCGGAGCGCCAGGCATGGCTCGCCATGTTCGCCCTATCCCTCGGTTTCTTTGTATCCCTGTTGGACCAATCGATGGTGGCCATCGCCCTGCCGGATATTCAAGCGGATTTGGGCGCCACGGTCAATGAAATCATGTGGGTCTCCGCCGCCTTTTTGCTTGCCGTGGTGGTGCCGCTGCTTTTTACGGGGCGGCTTGGTGATGTCCTCGGCCAGCGCGCCCTGTTTTGCATCGGCGTGGCGCTATTTGGGATCGGCGCAGTAGCGTGTGCGCTGGCGCCATCGATAGAAGTGCTCATCGTCGCACGCATCGTGCAGGGCCTAGGGGCCTCGCTGGAGATGCCACAGACGATGTCCGTTATTAACCGGGTATTCGCCCGCGAGCGGCGTGGGCGCGCGCTCGGGGTGTGGGGGATCATCGGCTCCGTGGCGTCATTGGCCGGGCCGCTGATCGGCGGGTTCCTCGTGGCTTCTTTTGGCTGGCAGGCGGCCTTCTGGGTGCATATTCCATTCGTTATCGCCGCCATCGTGCTGGCCCTGCTGTGGATACCGAAGCTGCCGACGACAGCCCAGGACATCGATAAGCCTTCTGCCGTGGTCTCGCTCATTGCGCTTGGTTCCATCGTCTTTGGTATCCAACAAGGCCCAGAGCTGGATTGGGATTGGCGGGTGCTGGTGGTGCTTGCCATTGGCATAGTTGCAAGCATCGCGTTCGTGCGCCTGCAGGCTAGCGCGCAGGATCGTGGCTCTACGCCGCTCTTTCCGGTGGAGCTCTTCCACAACCGCAATTATGCGGCCGGTTCCGTGGGCATTTTGACCATGGGCTTTATGGCGGCTTCGGTCATGTTGCCGGTGATGTTGTGGTTGCAATCGGTTAAGGGGCTATCCGCCGGGGAGGCCGGCATCATCGTGGCTCCCATGGCGCTGGTCTCTATGCTGATGTCACCTATCGCGGGCATTCTTACGGACGCGGTGAATCCGCGTCTGATGGGGCTGGTGGGATTTAGCCTCATGATCGCCTCGCTGTATTTGGCTTGGTGGGTCATGCATGCCGATGCCAATCCGTGGTGGCTGGCATTGCCCATCGCAGCCCTAGGAATTGGCCAGTCCTTTATCTGGGGCTCCAACGCGGCAACGACGTTGCGCGATATTTCACCTCATCACATGGGCGCGGCGTCCGGAGCGTATAACACCTCCCGCCAGGTGGGATCCGTGGTAGGCGTGGCTTTAGTCTCCGCCGTGATGCAAACGGGTAATCCCACCACGGCGATTATCAATTCGATCCTGGTAATTGTTATCGCGCTGGTGGTGGGGCTTATCTCTTCGCTGCGCTACGTGGACACGCTGCATGGATAAAAATCCTGCGCTAAATTGGGGTTATGCGTCTAGCTGTACTGACTTCCGGTGGCGATTGCCCCGGCCTGAATGCTGTAATCCGTGCGGTTGTGCGAACCGCATCCAACGAATTTGGCGATACCGTCGTGGGCTATGAAGACGGGTGGGTTGGCCTTTTAGAAGACCGTCGGCGCGATCTCTACGACGATGCCAGCATCGACCGGATTCTTCTGCGCGGCGGCACCATCTTGGGCACCGGCCGTCTGCACCCCGATAAGTTCAAGGCCGGCTTGGAGCAGATCAAGACGAATATGCGCGAGGCCGAGGTCGACGCCCTCGTCGCCATCGGCGGCGAAGGCACGCTCAAGGGCGCGAAGTGGCTTAACGATAATGGCATCCCCGTCGTGGGCGTGCCGAAGACCATTGACAATGACGTCAACGCCACCGACTACACCTTCGGTTTCGATACTGCGGTATCGGTGGCAACTGATGCGATCGACCGCCTGCACACGACGGCGGAGTCGCACAACCGCATCCTCATCGTGGAGGTCATGGGCCGCCACGTAGGCTGGATTGCTCTGCATGCCGGCATGGCCGGCGGCGCACACTACACGGTGATCCCAGAAGAGCCCTTCGATATCGCGGAAATCACCAAGGCGATGGAACGCCGCTTCCAGATGGGCGAGAAGTACGGCATCATTTGCGTGGCCGAAGGCGCCCTGCCGAAGGAGGGCACCATGGAGTTCGAAGCCGGCGGCGTCGACCAATTTGGCCACCAAACCTTCAACGGGATTGGCCAGGTCATTGGGGATGAAATCAATAAGCGCACCGGCTATGACGTGCGCACCACCGTCTTGGGGCACATTCAGCGCGGCGGCACGCCCACCGCGTATGACCGCGTTCTGGCGACCCGCTATGGCGTGCATGCCGCCCGGGCGGCGCATAATGGGGATTCAGGAATGTGTGTGGCCTTGCACGGCGAAGATATCGACCTCGTGCGACTAGAAGAGGCCGTGGGCACACTAAAGACGGTGCCAGATGCCCGCTACCGCAATGCGCAAGCGCTCTTCGGCTAAAGCTGTTTAGCTCCCCGCTGTCTCGAATATTAAGATCGCCCTCTCACATGGTGGGAGGGTGCTCTTTTGTATATGAGTACCGATAGCGCTACAGAAAAACAGGAAGAACGACAAGCGCTCATCGCGGCGCTGGGTTTTCCCATACTCGTAATCATCGGCGGCATTATTGGTTATCTTGCCCCTGACACCGCGGCATCCTTTGCCCCGCAGGTAACACCGCTGCTGGGCATCGTCATGTTCGGCATGGGTCTTACCCTCAAGCCCGTAGATTTTGCACTCGTGGTGCGCCGACCGCTGCCGGTGGCGCTCGGCGTGGTAGCGCAATTCGTCATCATGCCGCTTATCGCGCTCGCCGTGGTGGCAGTCATGGATCTGCCAGAGGCGGTTGCGGCTGGTGTGATTTTGGTCGGCTGCGCCCCAGGTGGCACGAGCTCTAACGTGGTGTCCTACTTAGCGCGCGGCGATGTCGCGCTTTCGGTGACCATGACCTCCATATCTACGCTCTTGGCTCCCATCCTCACCCCGCTGTTGACCTTGTGGCTGGCGGGTGAATACATGCCGGTTTCCGCGGCATCGATGGCGTGGTCCATCGTGAAGGTGGTGCTCGTCCCGGTCATCGCGGGCATCGTCATCGGCATGCTGCTTCCCCGGCTCGTGGCAAAGGTTCAAGCGGCTTTGCCGTGGATCTCCGTAACCGCGATTGCCTTGATCGTGTGCATCGTGGTCGGCGGCGCGCATGACAATATCGCCACCGCCGGTGCGCTGGTCTTTGCCGCCGTGGTCATTCACAATGCGTGCGGCTATGGGCTGGGCTATCTCGCAGGTCTCTTTACGCGCCAGCCGGTTCCGGTGCGCCGCACCATGGCTGTGGAGGTGGGAATGCAAAATTCCGGGCTAGCCACCAGCCTTGCCTCCTCCTATATGAGCCCACTGGCCGCCTTGCCTGGCGCCGTCTTTTCCGTGTGGCACAACTTGTCCGGCGCTATCTTGGCCGCGCTGTGCCGCTTTAGCGATGCCCGCAAGGGCACAGTCAGTTAAAAATTGATGGTGACAGCGGGGAAGTCTTGGTCTACGAACCAGGGCTCTTCCGTAATGGTGAGCGGGGGTTGGCCTTCCTCGAAGGCTAAGGTATCGCCGCCTTTGACGGTGGCGCCTTGCAGGATGTGGTCGGCGATATTTGCCAGCTTGTAATAGAGGTCCGTGGGATCCATCGAGCTGGTGCGTGCCTGGATTTCCGGGTGACCCGCTTGGACTAGGCCCATGGAGTAGCCGCGGAGCTCGCCGCCCGATTGGGTAATCCACACCGGTGCAATGTGCATGGGTGCGAGGTTATTGCGCACGGCGTCATTAAACATCGCCGGGGAGATGGAGACGTTCCCGCGCGGGTTGTGGATGATGAGGCAATTGGGGTGCTGGGCTACGGCGGACGTCGCCTGGGACAGCAGATCGAGGTGCTCGCGGCGCGGCTCGCGAAATTGATGGGAAAGGTCGTGTTCCTTGTTATCAGGAAGGAGCGAGACGAGCACCTGGGCTCCCGCAGTGTTGAGGTCGCAGGCATCGGCGCTCAAAATGGGGTGGAGGCCGTAACTATCTGGGGTGGGTGCAGAATCAATGGTCTGGTAATGCAAGAGAAACGCGCCATCGATAGGAACTACAAGGCTGCCTGGGTTCTTGCCGGGAGTGATTTCGCCGACGCGCGCAGAAAAGATGCCGCTGACGGCGTCTTTGATCTCATCGGTAGTAGGGGCGGTGGAAAAGACCGCGATGTTGATGAGTGGGGCATCGACAAGCGAATTGTCTACGGTATGTGGAGTCGTCATGACAGTCACCCTAGGGGCTAGCGCGCGAGAGTGCACGGACGTATTAAGATGGCACGCATGACTGCTGCGATGTATGACCTGATGGACTTTGACGAGGTCCTCGACAAGTATGAACCGGTAATGGGCATGGAAGTCCACGTGGAGCTGGATACGGAAACCAAGATGTTTTCCACTTCTGCTACGAACTTCAGCGCAGCCCCTAACTCCAATACCGATCCGGTATCGCTGGGCCTTCCCGGGGCACTTCCCGTGGTTAATTCCAAGGGCGTGGAGGGCGCAATCAAGATCGGCCTGGCACTCAATTGCTCCATCGCGGAATCCTCGCGCTTTGCCCGCAAGAATTACTTCTACCCGGACCAGCCAAAGAACTACCAGATCTCCCAGTACGATGAGCCGATTGCTTATGACGGCTACCTCGACGTCGTGCTGGAAGACGGCACGGAATGGCGCGTGGAAATCGAGCGCGCCCACATGGAAGAAGACACCGGTAAGCTGACCCACCTGGGCGGCGCCGATGGCCGCATCCACGGCGCTACCGCATCCCTGGTGGACTGCAACCGCGCGGGCATCCCGCTCATTGAGATCGTTACCAAGCCCATCATCGGTGCCGGCGAGCGCGCCCCCGAGGTGGCGAAGGCCTATGTATCGGCGCTGCGCGAGCTCGTCGCGGCATTGGGCGTGTCCGATGCCCGCATGGACCAAGGTTCCATGCGCGTGGACTCCAACCTTTCCTTGCGCCCTATCGGCCAAGAAGAATTCGGTACCCGTACCGAGACGAAGAATATCAACTCCATGCGCTCGGTCGAGCAGGCCGTGCGCTTTGAGATGCAGCGCCAGGCACAGGTGCTGGAGGATGGCGGCAGCATCGAGCAGGAGACCCGCCACTACCAAGAGACTGATGGTTCGACCTCTAAGGGCCGGCCGAAGGAGACCGCGGAGGACTACCGCTACTTTAATGACCCGGATTTGCCGCCGGTTATCGCCCCGCGCGAGTGGGTTGAAGAGCTGCACGCAACCCTTCCGGAGCTGCCGTGGATCCGCCGTGCGCGCATCCAGGAGGAGTGGGGCATTAAGGACGAGGAGATGCGCGACCTGGTCAACGCGGGCGCGCTGGATCTCATCGTGGAAACGGTTGAAGCCGGCGCGAAGCCGGATGAGGCTCGTTCCTGGTGGGTGTCCTACCTGGCAGGTAAGGCCAACGAGCAGGACAAGACCCTGGCCGAGCTGGATATCACCCCAGCCCACATCGCCCGCGTTATCGCCCTGGTCAAGGAAGGTAAGTTGACCACCAAGCTTGCGCGCCAGGCCGTCGATGGCGTGTTGGCGGGCGAGGGCGACGTTGATGAGGTCGTCGCCAAGCGCGGCCTCGAGGTCGTACGCGATGACGGCGCTATCGAAAAAGCCGTGGATGATGCATTGGCCGCAAACCCGGACATCGTGGAGAAGTACCGCGCCGGCAATAAGAAGGTCACCGGTGCGATTGTCGGCGCCGTGATGAAGGCGACGCAAGGCAAGGCGGATCCAGGTCAGGTTAATAAGCTGATCGCGGAAAAGCTGAGCTAATACGCCACTAATCTAGCCAGTCTTCGGCCCTGCATCCGGTGGGGTTGGGGGCTGGCTTTCGTGGTTTTTAAATTGACCATAATTTTCATTTGGGCAGGTCAGGGCGGTAAAGCGTAGACTACGTGACATGCCAATTAAATCTAAAGTTCTGCAAAAAACGAGCCCAGATGCACCTTTTCGCACCGTAGAAATCGAACGGCGCGATCCGCGCGAAGATGACGTCGTCATCGACATCAAGGCGGCAGGTATTTGCCACTCGGATATCCACACTATTCGCAATGAGTGGGGCGAGGCCCACTTCCCGCTGACGGTGGGCCACGAGATCGCTGGCGTGGTCGAAGCAGTAGGGGACAAGGTCACCAAGTTTAACGTGGGCGACCGCGTGGGAGTGGGCTGCTTGGTCAATTCCTGCGGTGTGTGCGAGCAGTGCCGGAATGGGCAAGAGCAAAACTGCCTGAACAGCTCGGTGGGAACCTATAACTCTGAAGACGTCGATGGAACCATTACCCAGGGCGGCTATGCGCAAAAGGTCGTGGTCAATGAGAATTTCGTGTTGACGATTCCGGAAGGCCTCGACTTTGATGTTGCCGCCCCGCTCTTGTGCGCCGGAATTACCACCTACTCGCCCTTGGCCCGGTGGCAGGTCAAGGAAGGCGATAAGGTAGCCGTCGTTGGCCTTGGCGGTCTGGGCCACATGGGTGTGCAGATCGCCGCCGCCAAGGGCGCTGAGGTCACCGTCATTTCCCGCTCCTTGCGCAAGGAACAAGAAGCCTACAAGCTCGGCGCGCAGCGGGTGTTGGCAACGGGTGAGGCCCCCGACTTCTTTGCCAACCACAAGGGCGAGTTCGACTTGATTTTGTCTACCATTTCCGCCTCCTATTCCCTCAATGACTACCTGCAGCTGTTGAAGCCGCGGGGGATCATGTCTGTGGTCGGCCTGCCGCCGGAGGAACTGGGAATCACGATGGGCAACCTCGTTGGTGGCGGTAAAGTATTGACCGGAAACAATATTGGCGGCATTGCCGAAACCCAAGAGATGCTGGACTTTTGTGCAGAACACGGCATCGGCGCGGTCATCGAAAAGGTGGGCGTTGATGACGTTGACGCAGCCTATGAGCGGGTTGTTGCCGGTGATGTGAAGTTCCGTTTTGTCATCGATACGGAAACTTTCGCGGACTAAGTATGTAAGCTACTTCATCGACAAAAGATGATGTATTGTATTTCACGCACGTGCAAGTAGGATTTCGTTATTGGCTTACGTACCATGTGCACAGGAGCACACTCCTGCGCCGCGCCTCCCCGCACGCGTCGGGGGATAAGGAGGGGGCCTAGGACGCGCGCACTGGTGTGTGAAAATTATCCGCTACAAAAGTTAGGCAACTGTGTCTTATAAAAATATTCTCGCCATGGCTATGTCCTTCGTGGGCCTGCTGGTAGGCGCGGGCTTTGCTACGGGTCAAGAGGTCGTGCAATATTTCACCGCCTTCGGCACCTGGGGTATTGCCGGCATTGTGGTCGCAGCGGCCATTATGACGCTGGCGGGCACCGTGTTCTTGCAATTGGGCAGCTATTTCCACGCCACTGAGCACAACACGGTCTTCCGCAAAGTCACCCACCCCATCGTGTCCAAGCTATTGGACGTGGCCGTTATCATCACGCTCTTTGCCATTGGCTTTGTGATGCTGGCCGGTGCAGGTTCCAATATGGAGCAGCAATTTGGCTGGCAGGCTTGGATCGGCTCGACGCTGATGTTGGGGCTCGTGATTGCCGTCGGTATGATGGACGTCGATAAGGTGTCCAAGGTCATCGGTATGCTCACGCCGTCCATCATTATTGCCGTCATTGGTGTGGCCATCTACACCATGTTCAATATGCCGGACGATATCGGTGCGGCAATGGAAGCCTCCAGCCAAATCGATACCCCGATCGGCAACTGGTTGGTCTCCGCGCTGAACTACAACGGCCTAGCTTTGATGCTGGCGGTTTCGATGTCGCTGGTTATCGGCGGCGATAACATTAGCCCCCGTGAGGCCGGTTGGGGCGGCATCGTAGGCGGCATCGTCTACTCCGTCATGATGGGCCTGGCAGGCTTCTCCCTGCTGATGAACGCCGAGGAGATTGAGGGCTCCGATATCCCGATGCTGTCCTTGGTCGATAGCGTCAACCCTGTCTTGGGCGCAATCATGGCCATCATTATTTACCTGATGATTTTCAATACCGCCATCGGTATGTTCTACGCATTGGGCAAGCGCCTTTCCGCCGGCAACGAGGCCAAGTTCCGCGTTATCTTTATCGCCGGCTGTTTCGCGGGCTTCGGCGTCTCCTTCTTCGGCTTCAAGACCTTGATGCAGTACGTCTACCCGGTCATCGGTTATATGGGTATCGCGATGGTGGCCGTCTTGGTCTTTGCGTGGTTCCGCAGCCAGTCCAAGATTCAGGACGAGGCGCTGCGCCGCGAGCGCGTGCGTTCGCTGATACACCTGAAGCTGAACCCGAACAAGGAATACGACGCAGATCGCTACGACGACGAGATTGGCCAGCACCTCGAGGATTCCAATATGGATAGCGAGTCCCTCTATGAAGAGCTCGTGACTGAGGTGACGGAAAAGCTTGACGGTGATGACGATGTGGACTTTGATAAGGAAGAATGTGAGAAGCAAAACCAGGACGATCACACCTACTACATCGAGCGCGAGGGCGTAGAGCACGACCGCTCGCCGGAAGAGATTGAAAAGTGGATCGAAGAAACCGGTGCTATCGGTGACCCAGAGGAAGACGATGAGTCTTCCGAAGCGGAAAGCTCCCAGAAGTAATCTCGCCTTAGAGCAATAAATTTCCCTCCCCAGGATTTCCCGGGGAGGGATTTTCTATGCCTTGTGCTTGCCGATGCCCCTTTTAACGCTTAGGGCTGGAGCTGGCCAAGGGATTACAGCAGGAGGAGCTTGAGGGTCAGGCCAATCATGATGACGCCGATGCCAACGTTGATCCAGCGCCATACCTCGGGGCGGGAGAGGACGTGGGAGAAGCGGGCAGCGCCAAAGCCAATGACGGGGAACCACGTAAAGCTCGCGGCGATGGCACCGCCGGCGAACAGCCACCGGCCGGGATCGCCATACTGGTTGGCGATGCCGCCGAGCATGACCAGCACATCGACATAGGCGCCAGGGTTGAGCCAGGTTAGCGCCAGCGCGGTAAGTAGTGGCTTAACCCAGGAGGGAGAGCGCTTGATCTCTTGGCGCTGGGTGGCGGTAGCGGTGGCGACAGACCCGTGCTCGGTGCCGGCCCCAACCGTGGAGTCGCTGTCGCCGTCGAAGGTCGCGACTTCCTCGGTGGAATTGGGGGAAGTGGATTCCACGTCGATGGCCTCGCCCTTGGTTTTGAAGGCATCGCGGAAGCAAGTGAAGGTAAAAAACGCGAGGTAGGCCGCGCCGATGTACTTAAGTACCTCAAGCGCAGTGGGAAAGCGCTCCACCAAGTAGCCGACACCGGCGGTGCCGGAGGTGATAAGGATGACATCGGAAAGCGCGCACACCACGATGATGAGCCCGATGTGATCGCGGCGGATGCCGTATTTCAACAGCATCGCATTTTGGGGGCCGACGGCCACAATGAGGGATAAACCAAGCACAAAACCAGCTAGCACGATGGACATGCCTCTAGTGTGAGTCCAAGCCGTAAATAAGTCCAGTTAATCCATCTTCATATGGTTTAGAATAGCTTCATGAACCCCGTACATTTGGAAACCTTGCTGGCCATCGTGGAAGAAGGGAGCTTTGAGGTTGCCGCTTCGGTCCTGGGAATTTCTCCGTCTGCGGTAAGCCAGCGCATCAAGGCATTGGAGGCGAGCACCGGTCGCGTTTTAGTACGGAGAGCGAATCCGGTGGGGGCGACGGAGGCCGGGGAGATCTTGGTGCAAGCAGCCCGGCGTATGGCGTTGGTGCAGGCGGAAACCGATGCCCGGTTGGGCCAGCGCCTAGCGCGCGTGCCCCTGTCGGTGGCCATCAACTCCGATTCGCTGGCTACATGGTTTACGCAAGTGTTAAGCGATACCGCGCAGCGGGGCGACGTTGCGCTGCGCATCCGCATCGAGGATGAGGCGCGCACCCTAGCTATGCTGCGGCGAGGCGATGTCCTAGGAGCCGTGACGAGGGAACATTCACCGGTTTCGGGGTGCGATTCCACGTTTTTGGGGACCATGCGCTATTTCGCCGTCGCCGCCCCACACATCGCGGAGCGCTTCCACGCGGGCAAGCTTACCTGGGAGACGATGCCGCTGGTGGGCTATGGCCCCAATGACCAGGTGCTCGATGATGCTATGCGGGAGCGCTTTATTGACTCCCACGTCGTGCGCGCGCGGGTTTCGCAGATTCCCTCTTCGGAAGGCTACCTGGAGGCCGTGCGCGTGGGCCTGGGATGGGGACTTTTGCCGCAGGCCCAGGCCCAGCCGCTGGTAGAATCGCAAGAGCTGCTGCTTCTCGATGACCACCAGCTCGACATTGACCTCTACTGGCAGCGCTGGCGCCTAGAATCCGAGGTCTTAAGCGATCTGACACGGTCTGTGATTAACGCGGCTGCGGCGCTGGGAAGAGCTTAAGCTGGAAGTCTTCTGGATTCTTTACTTCCTCGCCGGAGGGAATGGGACCTGGCAGTTGCACGCCAGGGGCAAAGGGCTGGCCGCCAAAGCGATCGCGGTCGTGCGGCTCTGCTAACCAGGACATATCCGGTCCTACCGGGACGATGCGGGTGGGGTTGATCTCGGTGTGCGTGGCAAAGTAGTGCTGCTTTATCTCAGTGAAATCGGTGGTATCACCAAAACCCGGTAGCTGGAATAGTTCTTGCAGGTAGCCGCGCAGGTTGGGCAGTTCCTGAATCTTGTGGCGCGAGCACTTGAAGTGCGAGTAATACACTGGGTCGAAGCGTATGAGGGTGGCAAATAGGCGGATATCGGTCTCGGTAATGTGATCGCCGACCATATAGCGCTGGGTGCCCAGGCGCTCCTCGGCCCAATCGAGCGCCTCCCACAGCTGGTCATAGGCCTCTTCGTAGGCTTCTTGCGAACCGGCAAAACCGCAGCGGTACACGCCATTATTGATGCCGTGGAAGATGTACTCATTGAGTTCTTCCATTTCCTCGCGGTGCTGCTCTGGGAAGAGATCGGGGGCGCCTCCTGCCTGGAAGTCCGTCCACTGCTCAATAAAATCGCGCACCATAGAGGGATAATCATTGGTCACCACCCGGCCCGTAGATTCTTCTACCAAGGCTGGCACGGTAATACCGCGGGGATAGTCCGGAAAGCGCTCGAAGTAGGCTTCCTGCAGGCGCTTGTAGCCCAAAACCGGATCTACCTCGCCCTCATCTAAATCGAATGTCCAGGACCGCGCATCGTGCACGGGCCCGGCGAGGGCTAGGGAAATGGAATCTTCTAAACCTAATAAGCGGCGGGCGATGACCGCGCGGTGCGCCCACGGGCACGCGCGGGCGGCGACTAAGCGGTAGCGGCCAGCCTCCATCGGCCAATAAAAAGTGCCATCGTCTTGTGAGGTTACCTCGGATACCGCAGGTGAAATGCGGTCTTCGATATAGGTGGTATCGCGAATAAACTCGCCGTCTGGTGAAGCATTGCGGGCATCTCCTGCCCAATCGGAGTCGTGTGAAGTCATCGATTCACTCCCAATTTTGGTGGATTAATAAGGCGGGGAAGTGTCCCGCTGGCAATTAATGTTTATATGTCAACTACATGACAATGTTGATGTTACAACAAGTTGCAAGTCAGGGGAAGGGAGGTGCGGGGAACAATTGCGGCGCGCCGTTAACGGTACCGCAAAACTGCAGGCAAGTGTCTTAAATTGGTCTTATGAGCGATAAGCAGCAACCGGATAAAGCTAATCCCTTAGACGAGGATCTCAACGTCCCTGCCTACGATTCTGTGCAACGGGATAACCCCGATGTCTTTGCGCGCGCAGGGCGCGCCGAACCGCAAGAAATTCGGCCGCGCAAGAAAGAGGCAGCGGAAACGGAAGTTATGCCCAATCCTGATGCCAATGGGGCTGCACAGCAGGGGAGCCAACAATCCACGGGTGAGGATACCGCGGTATTGGATCCCGCAGCACCGGCGCAGACCGAAGGCTTCGCGGATGAAGATGCTGCCCTGACCCCAGAGGAGCAGGCGGAACAGGAGCGTCAGCTGCAGCAGGAACAGGAGGATAAGGAAGGCTATAAGCGCTATGGGCGCCGCGGCACCATTGATTTTGGCCTCTTCTTCGTCCGCTTGGCTATGAGCGCCTACCTCATCATCGCTGGCGTGGCCACGTTCTTCTCGCTGGGCGATGACACAGGTGTCTCCGGCTTGGAAAGCGATTACTCCCAGTACGCTTGGGCCGATTCGTTTGCCCTTGCTGTACCAACCGTTCAGCTCATCGCGGGCGCGTTCCTCCTTTTGGGCCTGATTAGCCCGCTTGCGGCCATGCTCGGCTTGGTCGTTACCGGTTTCACCGCCTTGCACGAGCTGGCGGAATCGGGTGCTGGTCTGCAGGTCTTTGATTGGCCGGACTCGGTATGGCTATCCCTGGTGCTTTTCGTTATCGCGATTGGCCTGCAATTTACCGGTCCTGGTTTCATTTCCTTGGACTTTGGCCGCTCTTGGGCGCGGCGCCCACTGGGTACGTCGTGGGTCTTTGTGGTGGTTGGTATCGCCATCTTGGTTGCCGTGTGGTTCTTTGGCGCGGCCGTAAACCCCATCGCTTAGCCTGTTATTCGCTACCGCTTGAGTGGATCCCCGCCGCAGTCAATGCGGTGGGGATTTTCTTTCCACCCTTGCTTTTCACTTTGGAAAGTGAAAGAATTGCCATAAAGGAAAGTATGGAATCTGGATTTTGGAGATGGTGGTAGAAGATGGAAGATGAGCTAAAGAAGTCGCTTGAATTTAATGACAGCCTGCAGGATCAAGGCGCTGAGCGTAAGCGGCTTGTGCAAAATATCCTCCTAGTGATCGCTTTGGCAGCGTTCTACGTGGGAATGACCGTATTCGCGGAGGTCATGCACCCCGTCGCGTTTCTCATTTTCTACTTTGTCCTTATAGGATTCATTGTGTGGGCGCTGCTTCATTACCAAAATAAGGTGCGGACCAGCTATCGCCAGGATCCGTATACCCAGCCCAAGGCCGATAAGAAATACTATGCGGGGATGGCAATAATCCTTATCCCGATGTTTATTACGAACATGCTGCGTGAGCACACGTGGGCAATGGTTATCTTCGTGGTCTTGTGGGCAGTGGCAATGGTGTGGGTGCTGCAATCTCGTGCCTTGGACCTTGCAGCGCGGCAAGGAGAGGGCCGTAGTGCTCAGTGATATTGATCCCGTTATCTATCCGCTCAATCGCTTCAAAATCTGCGCAGTTTTGAACGCGCGGGGTGCGGTTGAAGGGACGGTGCGCCGCGAAATGCGCTTCGCGGCGCTGCGGGAAGAGGTGGGGCAATCGGCCGCCACCTTATCCAAACAATTAACCGCCTTGGAAAAGGAAGGCTATGTCAGCCGATTCCGCGAGTACGGATCTTCCCGCGATAAGGACACCGTGTGGGTGATGCTCACTGCTACCGGCAAGTCCGCATTCGATGCCCACCTCGCCGCGCTTAAGTCGCTAGCGGAGCAGGAGTAGCGTTGCTTGTGGCGTGAGCACGCTGGGCCGCACAGAACGCGGCCGCGTACAGCGCGACGGTAAGCACGGTAAGCCAGACAAAGTCATCCACCCAGAACTTTTGGACGTGATTCATGGCATGGACATCGACTTGATCGCCCCACCACCACTTCGGCGGAACGGTCAATAGCAGGACTGACCAGGCGATGAGGACGGCCAAGAGGCTGCGGGCAGCCCATCCGGTAGAAAGCCAGCTCCACGCGCGGTAGATGAACACCGGAATAACGAGCGTGAGCCAGACCCAGTGATGGGACCAAGATACAGGGGAGATGAGCAGGACGGTGAGGGCGGTGACCAATTGGGCATCGACAAGCAAATGCTCCCTGCACAAGCGCTTAATGAGCCAAGCCGCAAGGACGACGACGATAACGGAGGCCGCGAGCCACGCGAGGCCGATCGTCAGGCCATTCGCTTCCATGGATTCAGCGGATGGGTACACGCGCTGAATGGCGCCTTTGATGGAGCTATTTGACTGATACTCGGTTCCCACGCCGAAGTCGCTGCCGGAGCCCATTTCGAGGAGTTTGAAGCTAAAGAACTCAACGAACGGGTCCCAGCGGAAGGCTGCAGCAAGAAGCGTGGCCGCTACGGCGGAGAGCAGCGCGGTGGCAATCTGCTTCCATTCCCTGCGCACAAGGAAGTAAAGCAGCATCGCCAGAGGGGTTATCTTGATGGCGGCCGCCACGCCGATGAGGATTCCCTGCGGCAGGAATCGCTTGCGCGGAACGAGATCGAGGATAACCAGCGCCATGACCACGATATTGATCTGGGCAAAGCTGTTATTGAGGTCAACCGGCTCAAAGTGTAAGACAATCGCCCAGGTAATGCCGGTAGCGGGCAAGAGGAACTCCGTATTCTTGAGCACCGCTTTGAAAACGAAGTAGAGGCTAACGAGCACCAGGAGATCCGAAAGGATAACCATGATGTTGCCGGCCATGTTGTGGTCGATGGCGTCGAAGGCCGTGAGCGGGACCATCGCTAAGGCGCCAAAGGGCGGATAAATGAACGGCAGCTGAATATCGCCGGCAAGCATCGGCTCGCTGTAAACGGATCGGTGCTCGAGGAAGGCCTTGACTCCCTCGCGGTAGATCACCATATCGATGGGGAAGTCTGTGATGCGGGTGTCTTCAACGACCTGCCAGGCGCCGAAAAGGAGCCCCAGCAGGGCCACGGTATATCGGAATAACGGGGTATGAGCGAATTTCATCGCAGTACAAGGTATAGGAACTTCTGATACTGAGGTCGCACCCCACCGGGGTCCCAGCGATTTAGCAGCTAATTATGTTAATTTACAAAGCCATCTACCACGCGCACCGCGCCGCGATCTGCTGAGGTGGCCATTGCGGCATAGGCACGCAGTGCCTTGGTAATGGGGCGGTTGCGGTCCACCGGGGTCCACGGCTTTTCGCGCTGCTCTTGCGCGGCGCGGCGGCGCTCCAGAACATCCTCGTCCACGTCGAGCGTGAGCTCGCGCTCGTGGATATTGATGGAAATGGTATCGCCATTTTCAATGAGCCCGATGAGTCCCTGGTGGGCGGCCTCGGGAGAAATGTGGCCAATGGAGAGGCCGGAGGTGCCGCCGGAGAAGCGGCCGTCGGTAATCAAGGCGCAGGCCTTGCCCAGTCCGGCGCCCTTGAGGAAGGACGTCGGGTGGAGCATTTCCTGCATGCCGGGTCCGCCGGACGGGCCCTCGTAACGAATGACGACGACATCGCCGGGCTGGACCTCTTTATTCAAGATGATGGACACGGCCTGCTCCTGGGACTCCACCACGCGGGCAGGGCCAGAAAAGGTCCATAGCTCTTCCTCTACGCCGGCTGCCTTGACGATGGCCCCGTCCGGCGCCAAGTTGCCGCGCAGGACCACAAGTCCGCCGTCGGAAGAAAAGGCGTGGTCAGCATCGTGAATGCAGCCATTGACCGCGTCGGTATCCAGTTCATCCCACCGGTTGGACTGGGAGAATGGCTCCGTGGTGCGCACGCCGCCGGGAGCCGCGTAGTAGAGCTCGCGGGCCTGGTCGGTGACGCGTGGGTTGCGGATATCCCAATCATCGAGCCACTGCTCCGCATTGTCATAGAGGGCGGTGTGGACCTTGAGGTTGAGGTGGCCTGCGCGGCGCAGCTCGCCCAAGATGGCGGGAATGCCGCCGGCGCGGTGCACGTCCTCGATGTGGTAGGTGCCGTTGGGTGCGACCTTGGACAGGCAAGGCACGCGGTAGGAGATGTCATTAATATCATCCAGCGTGAAGTCCACTTCGCCCTCTTGCGCTGCGGCAAGGGTGTGCAGGATAGTGTTGGTGGATCCGCCCATGGCCATATCGAGGGCCATGGCATTGCTAAAGGCTTCCTTGGTGGCGATATTGCGCGGCAGGACGGACTCGTCTTCTTCGCCGTAGTAGCGCCGGCACATATCCACGATGGTAGAGCCGGCCTTTTCAAAGAGGTCACGTCGCGCGCTGTGGGTGGCCAGCGTGGTGCCGTTGCCCGGAAGCGCCAAACCGAGAGCTTCTGTCAAGCAGTTCATGGAGTTAGCGGTAAACATGCCGGAGCAGGAACCGCAGGTGGGGCAGGCGGATTCTTCGACCTGGGCCAAGCCGGAATCGCTCACGCTATCGTTTGCGGATGCGGTGATAGCGGTAATCAGGTCGGTCGGCGCATGGGCGACGCCATCGACCACGACGGCCTTACCGGCCTCCATCGGCCCGCCCGAGACAAAGATCGTGGGGATATTCAACCGCATTGCGGCATTGAGCATGCCCGGGGTGATCTTATCGCAGTTGGAGATGCAGACGAGGGCATCGGCAGTATGCGCATTGGCCATGTATTCGATGGAATCGGAGATGATTTCGCGCGAGGGCAAAGAGTACAGCATGCCGCTATGCCCCATGGCAATGCCGTCATCGACGGCAATGGTATTGAACTCCTTGGGTACGCCACCGGCTTCGCGGACGGCGTCGGCGACGATATCCCCGACGTTTTTCAGGTGCACGTGGCCGGGGACGAACTGCGTATAAGAGTTGGCGATGGCGACAATCGGCTTGCCAAAGTCATTTTCCTTGGTGCCAGTCGCGCGCCACAAGGCACGCGCACCGGAGGCTTGGCGTCCGACGGTAGTTACTTTAGAGCGCAGTGGGAACATGGATTAAGTCACTATTCCTTATAGATTGGTCAAATAGGGGAGAAAGTAGATTTAGTTTTCTGCCGAATCTTTAAGCTCGGGGTGCTTTTCTAGGTATGCAGCGTATTCCTCTTTACTTAAGAGGATCTGCTGCCCGTCGCGGTGTACGATGACGACCTTGTCGTCGGCTGCCTCGCGGCCCTGGGTGAGGGCATCGGGAATGCGCCCGCGGGATGCTTGTGCCAAGCGGGGCAGTGAGTTGAAGGTTACGCCAGGCAGGTTATGTTTCGCACCATTTTTAGTCTGCGCGAAGGCCCGGGCGCGCTGGAAGCCAATTCCGGCGAAATCATCCCATGCGATGGAAACGTTTTTCCGGAATGCATAAGAAATGGAGATGCCTTTCTCAGAGACCCGCGTGCGGGCCTTGATGACCCACCAGAGGCCGATAACGGGGATAATGAGCAACCACCCTAGGTATTTGGGCGCCCATCCAATGCTCAATAAGGCGATCGTGGACAAAATTAAAATGCCCAAGATGTGGTCGCGAGAAGGGGTGAAGACCTCTGCCTGGGTGGTGGACTGACGAGGTTGTTTGTCCTGTGCTGGTGGGGTCATAGTGTGCCAGCCTAATTGACCATGCGGTGGGGAAGCGAACCATTTTTTCGCCGTGTTTCAACGTATGAGAAAGTTTTCCCAAAAGGGGGTAACTGCTTCCAGATATAATTCTATCGGTATATAGTTGGAAATATGATCATTATTCGACTTCAGGTGGTACGAGCGCGGCGGTGACCGCGGCGTTTCCTGAACGTCGACGCTTTCGCCCCCGCAGACCACCGGCCCGCGGGGGCTTTAGTTGTAACTAGGGCGTTTTCCGATGATCAGTTTCCATGACAGACCAACCCAAGGAGCACATACACCGTGGTAACGACATCCTCGCCCACGCCTAGTTCCGCGGCCGCTGCGACTACCGCTGCGCCCACGGAGCGAATGAGTGGGGCTCATGCAATTGTCCGCACGCTGGAAGATCTGGGCACCGATCTCGTATTCGGTATTCCAGGCGGTGCCGTGCTTCCGCTCTACGATGCACTGCATGGTTCAACCAAGCTTCGCCACGTGCTAACTCGCCATGAACAAGGCGCCGGCCACGCCGCCGAGGGCTATGCGCAGGCCTCCGGAAAGGTGGGCGTGTGCATCGCTACCTCCGGGCCCGGTGCGACCAACTTGGTTACTGCGCTTGCCGATGCCAACTTGGACTCCGTTCCCATCGTCGCCATCACCGGCCAGGTGGGCAGTAACCTTTTGGGCACCGATGCCTTCCAGGAGGCCGATATCCGCGGTGTCACCATGCCAATTACCAAGCACAACTACATCGTGACGGATCCTGCAGAGATCCCTTCTGCTATTTCGGCCGCCTTCCACTTGGCCTCCACCGGTCGCCCCGGTCCGGTGCTCGTTGATATCCCGAAGGACGTGCAAAACGGCTTTGTGGATTATCGCTTCTCGGAAGCGCTGGACCTGCAGGGCTATAAGCCAGTCACCAAGCCGCACCACCGACAGGTGGCCCAGGCCATGGAATTGATGGGGCATGCGGAAAAGCCCGTGCTCTATGTCGGTGGCGGAGTCATTAAAGCCAACGCCTCCCAGGAGCTGTTGGAGTTTGCAGAGCTGACGAATATCCCCGTGGTTACTACCTTGATGGCCCTGGGCTCCTTTCCAGATTCCCACCCACTGCACCTAGGGATGCCGGGCATGCACGGCACCGTCCCAGCCGTCGCGGCCATGCAGCGCGCGGACCTCATCATCGCCATTGGCGCCCGCTTCGATGACCGCGTGACCGGCGATACCTCTACCTTCGCGCCCAATGCGAAGGTCATCCACGCCGATATTGACCCGGCCGAGATTGGCAAGATCCGCGAGGTTACGGTCCCCATCGTCGGCGATGCGAAGAAGTGCTTGACCGCGTTGGGCAAGGAGTACCGCAAGAAGGACGTGCAGCCTGCCGCCGATGTGAAACAGTGGCACGATTACCTGCGCGGCATGCAGGAGCGTTTCCCGCGCGGTTATGAGCCCACCGATGATGGCCTGCTGAACCCACAATTCGTCTTGGAAAAGCTCAGCGAGACCGTTGGGCCGGAGGCTATCTACTGCGCGGGCGTGGGCCAACACCAGATGTGGTCCGCGCAGTTCTTGGACTTTGAACACCCGCGTTCCTGGATCAACTCCGGTGGCGCCGGAACCATGGGCTATGCGGTTCCCGCTGCCTTGGGTGCAAAGGCAGCGCGCCCTGATAAAGAAGTATGGGCGATTGACGGCGATGGTTGCTTCCAAATGACCAACCAGGAACTTACCACCGCCGCCTTGGAAGGCTTCCCGTTTAAGGTTGCTGTCATTAATAACGGCAACCTTGGAATGGTCCGGCAGTGGCAGACGCTGTTTTATGATCAGCACTATTCGCACACCAAGCTGCGCGAAGAAAACGCCTTCACCCCGGACTTCGTCCGTTTGGCGGAGGCACTCGGTTGTGAAGCCATCCGGGTAACGAGCGAAGAAGAAGTCGTTCCGGCCATTAAGCGCGCGCAGGCAATTAGCGATAAGCCAGTCGTCATTGACTTCATCGTCGGCCAAGATGCACAGGTGTGGCCGATGATCGGTGGCGGTGCCTCCAATGAGGAAATCCAGTACGCCCGCGGCCTGCGCCCGCTTTTTGATGAAGCTGAATCCGCCGCGGAGACCCCAGCTGAGATCGACGAAACCATCCAGGAGGCATAAACCATGACGCAAAACGAGGTAACTCGGCATACCTTATCGGTATTAGTTGAGGATGTTGAAAGCATCATCGCCCGCGTGGTGGGAATGTTTAGCCGTCGTGGCTATAGCTTGGTGTCCTTGGTGTCCGCGCATACGGAAACCCCCGGAATTAACCGGCTGACCATCGTCGTGGATGCTTCTGAGGTGATCATTGAGCAGGTAACAAAACAGCTCAATAAGCTCATTCCGGTCATCAAGGTCGTGGAACTCAAGGAAGATTCCACCGTTGCTCGCGCCATCATGCTGGTGAAGGTATCGGCCGATAATTCCAACCGCGCGCAGGTGGTGGATGCGGTGAATATCTTCCGTGCCCGCGTGGTCGACGTGGCAAAGGAATCGGTCGTCGTGGAAGCTACCGGTACGCCGGGCAAGCTCGCGGCGCTGCTCGAGGTCCTCGAACCTTTCGGGATTCGCGAACTCGTGCAATCGGGCCACGTAGCCTTGGGGCGCGGCCCGAAGGCTACGGCTCCCAAAAAGTAAATAAAATCTCACGATGTGAACACATTGTCCCGCGCAGTGATATATACTCTGCGTTAGGACGCTTCATTACAACTTTTCCTACCAAAGAATTGAGGATTTGAAATGGCTATTGATACCTACTACGACGACGATGCTGACCTGTCGATCATCCAGGGCCGCAAGGTAGCGGTCATCGGCTACGGCTCTCAGGGCCACGCCCACTCCCAGAACCTGCGCGATTCCGGCGTTGAGGTTGTTATCGGTCTGCGCGAGGGCTCTAAGTCTGCAGCCAAGGCAGAAGAGGCTGGCTTCGAGGTCAAGTCCGTCGCGGAGGCATCCAAGTGGGCCGACGTCGTTATGCTGCTGGCGCCGGATACCTCCCAGAAGGAGATCTTCGAAGAGCACATCGCCCCGAACCTGGAGGACGGCAACGCACTGCTGTTCGGTCACGGCCTGAACATCCACTTTAAGCTGATTGAGCCGACTGCGTCCGTCACCGTCGGTATGGTTGCCCCCAAGGGTCCAGGCCACCTGGTCCGCCGCCAGTTCGTTGACGGCAAGGGCGTTCCTTGCTTGATTGCCACCGAGCAGGATCCGAAGCACGAGGGTCATGACCTGACCCTGTCCTATGCCGCTGCCATCGGTGGCGCTCGCGCCGGCGTTATCCCCACCACCTTCGAGGCAGAGACGGTCACCGACCTCTTTGGCGAGCAGGCCGTCCTGTGTGGTGGCGTTGAGTTCCTCATCCGCAATGGCTTTGAGGTCCTCACCGAGGCCGGCTACGAGCCAGAGATGGCCTATTTCGAGGTTCTGCACGAGATGAAGCTCATCGTGGACCTCATGTTCGAGGGCGGCATTGCCAACATGAACTACTCGGTCTCTGATACCGCTGAGTTCGGTGGCTACATCTCCGGCCCACGCATCATCAACGCTGATACCAAGCAGCGCATGAAGGATGTCCTGTCCGATATCCAGGACGGCACCTTTACCAAGCGCCTGCTCGACAACGTTGAGGGCGGCAACAAGGAGCTGGAAGACCTGCGCGATGAATTTGCGCAGCACGAAATCGAAAAGACCGGCACCAAGCTGCGCGATCTCATGAGCTGGGTCAAGAACCCATTGGACGCTACTGCCTAGTCAGTCGCTGCTGTCATTGCGGCCCGCGGGAAACTCCCCGTGGGCCGCTTTGTGCTTTGGAAAGCTTTATCCCATCGCCTTAGTCTGTGAGGTGCCGCCGAGGTGTTGCGGGTAGTATTAGCCCTATGGGTTTTACGACGCCAAGCTATGATCTCAAGGATCTTTTTTCGCGGATCGACCGAGGCGATATCCAGCTTCCGGATTTCCAGCGCAGCTACGCCTGGGATGAAGACCGCATCCGCTCACTTATCGTTACGGTCCTGCGTGGTTACCCCATCGGAGCGCTGATGGCCCTGGATACCCGAAATGAAAAAATGCGTTTCCGCCCGCGGGTTTTGGCGGGCGCGCCCGAGGTTGGCGTCGAGCCCGGATTGCTCCTTCTGGACGGTCAACAGCGCCTTACCTCCCTGTATCACTGCTTTAACGGCGAGGGTTTTGTCAAGACCACCGATTTCCGGAAAAAGAAGGTCCACCGCCGCTTTTTCATTGACGTTCGTGCCGCGGTCAGTGGGGACTTGCTTGCCGATGACGCCATTTTCGCCGTCGACCAGAACGGCGAGATCTGCTCGCACTTCGGCCCCGATATTGATGGGGCTATCACCTGCCGCCAGGATGGGCTGGATAATATGTGCATTCCTGTGGCCTCGCTATTGAGTGAGGAAGGCATCAGCATGCTTTTCGAGCTTGCCGCCACTCACGAGCAGTATAGCGCCGAGCTTGCAGCGTTTAATAACCGCATCGTGCGACCTTTGGCCGGCTACGACATCCCGATGATCCGGCTATCCCGTGAAACGGAGCGCTCGGGAATCGGTTCTATCTTCGCCCAGGCGAACTCCGCCGGCCTGCAGATGGATGTCTTCGATCTCTTAACGGCCGTCTTTGCTTCCGAAGACCCGACCTTCCACCTTGCTAACGATTGGCAGCAGGTGGAAAAGGACCTGCGGGATTCACCCGCGCTCGATGGCATCGGGCGCAATGAATTTCTTTCCGCAGTGTCTCTCTTGGTCACAGGGGAGAAGGGCAATGCCGGCGGTCAACGCGAAGACATTTTGAAGCTGTCCCTATCCGAGTACAAGGCGGCCGCGCACGACCTGCGCATCACCTTCCACGAGGTTGCCGAATTCTTGGCGCAGCGCCGAATTCTAAGCCTGGATCAAGTTCCTTATACCGAACAGATCGTGCCGCTGGCGGTCATCATTGCGCGCTTGGCAAAGCGGCCTGGAGCCCTGTCTAGCCAGCAGGCATGGGATCGCATCGACCAGTGGTTCTGGTGTGGCGTCTTTGGTGAGCTCTACGGTTCTTCCGCGGTGCCACTGCGCGCCGCCCGCGATGTGGACGAGGTAACGGAGTGGGTTGCTGGGGCCACCAATGACGTTCCCAAGACGGTCGCAGATGCAGGATTCCGGGAATCCCGCTTGCTGTCGGTCGATGAAAACGATGGCGTATGGCACGGTATTTATGCCCTGCTCATGGCCCGAGGCGCGAAAGATTGGCGGACGGGCAGCGAATTTACTCGCCACACCTTTGAAGAGCTGCAACCAGGGTTTTTCCCGGTATTCCCACTGAATTGGTGCCAGCGCCACGGGGTGGATTCGGTCTTGGCCCATTCGGTCATGAACTACACCCCGATGGGCAAACGCACAGAGGTCGTCCTCGATGGATTCGCACCGAATCGCTACCTGCCACGCGTGCAATCCAAGTCCATCATGGAAGACGAGGAATTTGATGCCGTCTTGGCGTCGCACGACCTCGATGTCGCTAACCTAAGGGAGTCAATGGTTCAGGAATTCTTGGCGGATCGGCGCCATCGTTTTGTGAACCTGGTGGAAGAAACCTTGGGCATTCCCGTCATTCGAGATGTCGATGAAGCAAACCTGGCCGGCGGTGAAGAGGGGCCACATGCATTTGGCCGCTAAGAGGTTCCGGGCGGCTGCAGCGGTTATCGCAGCCTCCCTTGTACTTGTCGGCTGCGGCGATGCCTTGCAGGAGCCCAAACTGGTAAAGCGTGGGCTGTCGGATCTCTCCGAGTCCGACGTTGAGCTTGAGCGCGCCAAGTCAGAGAATCAAAACCGCCTTATCGATCCCAAATTCGCTGGCAAGTTTGAAATCATCGATGATCCTAGCGGCATTGACGCTGCGCGGACTTTTTTCGAGGATTCTGACTCGATGGTGCTCTTTGCACCCGATGCTAAATCCGAACTGCGCGCGGCGACGTTGGCTATTAACCAGCACCTGCCGGCCGTGGAATACGATCGCTCGCGCCGCGGTGACATCCTCAACCTGGTAGGTGACTTGGAAGTAAAACGACTCGTCATCATTGGCGATATTCCATGGACACAATCCAGCGGTGATTTCACTGTCATCAAGGACCCGGGAACGCACGAAGCGTTGGGAGATTTCACGGCATTCCAATATGAGTCCAAGGTGGTCGCCTCGCCGAAACAAATGGTCAAGGACATCGCGCGGCTGGATAAAACACCTTACGTTGAGTTGCGCCCTGCCTGGATTCCTTATGAGGGTGAGCCCGACGACGATGGTAAAAAGTTATCGCCCGTTCCGGCACAGTCGCGGCGCGATGGCCAGATGGCGCCCAATATTGTGGCCACGGCGGATAGCCCGGTAGCCAATGTCATTACGGCCGCGGCCTATGGTGGCTCGGTATTGGTGATGCCGACGGCAGATCCGCTGGAAGATAAGCGGAGTATGGCCATGGTGGCGGGGCTGGACGAGGGGTCACTGATTGCTTTGGGCCCGGAATTCGGTCAAGTGAAAGAATTTAAGGAAAAAATAAGGCAGGGCACCCCAAACTGAACTACACTTCCTTCACACGCGGTGATTTTCGCGTAATGCACAACGAATTGAAACGAAGGATGATATGTCGAAGCCGGTAGTTCTTATCGCCGATAAATTGGCCCAATCCACAGTGACGGCTTTGGGGGATTCTGTCGAGGTGCGCTGGGTAGATGGCCCGAACCGCGAGGAATTGCTTGCTGCGGTTCCAGAAGCAGATGCGCTGCTCGTGCGCTCTGCCACCACGGTCGACGCTGAAGTTCTAGAAGCCGCGCCCAAGCTTAAGATTGTGGGTCGCGCGGGCGTGGGACTCGATAACGTGGATATTGACACCGCCACCAACAAAGGCGTCATGGTGGTCAACGCTCCTACCTCCAATATCCACTCTGCGTGCGAGCAGGCGATTGCCTTGCTTTTGGCCACTGCCCGCCAGATTCCAGCGGCGGATCAGTCCTTGCGCGAGGGCGAGTGGAAGCGCTCTTCCTTCAAGGGCGTGGAGGTCTACGGCAAGACTATTGGTATCGTCGGCTTCGGCCACATCGGTCAGCTTTTTGCACAGCGGTTGAGCGCCTTTGAAACGAAGATTATTGCCTACGATCCTTATGCCAATCCGGCGCGTGCGGCAGCGCTTGGCGTGGAATTGGTCGAGCTGGAAGATCTGATGGCGCAGGCAGATTTTGTCACCATTCACCTGCCCAAGACGCCGGAGACCGCCGGTATGTTCAATGCGGAGCTTTTGGCCAAGGCAAAGGAAGGCCAGATACTTATCAACGCCGCCCGCGGCGGCCTCGTAGACGAGCAGGCCTTGGCAGATTCCATTACCTCGGGTCACCACCGCGGTGCGGGTTTTGATGTGTACTCCACGGAGCCGTGCACGGATTCCCCGCTCTTTAAGCTCCCGCAGGTCACGGTGTCGCCGCACCTGGGTGCGTCCACTGTGGAGGCACAGGATCGCGCTGGTACCGATGTCGCTGCCTCGGTACTCAAGGCCCTTGCCGGCGAGTTCGTCCCTGATGCGGTCAACGTCTCTGGCGGCACGGTGGGCGAAGAGGTCGCCGGCTGGCTCGACCTTGCCCGCAAGCTGGGTCTTACCGCAGGGCGCCTGCTTGATCAGGCTCCCGTCGCCGTGGAGATTGAGGCCTGCGGCGAGCTGTCCACTGAGGATGTGGACGTGCTGGGCCTTTCGGCCGTACGCGGTCTGTTTAGCGGTGTGACTTCGGAGCCGGTTACCTTTGTCAACGCGATGCAGATTGCTGAGAGCCGTGGGGTCGAAGTTTCGGTCTCCACCAACCCAGAATCCAAGGGGCACCGTTCTTCCTTGCAGGTCAAGGTCATTAGCGCAGAGGGCGTGACGTCCTCGCTCACCGGTGCGCTCATCGGTATCGATGGCACCGAAAAGTTTGTGCGCATCAATGGCCGTGGCGTGGATATGCGGGCCGAGGGCCGCAACCTGTTCTTCCGTTATGCCGATGCCCCAGGCGCGCTGGGTACCGTGGGTACCAAGCTGGGTGCGGCGGGTATCAACATCATCGCTGCAGCCCTGACGCAGGGAAAGCAGGAATCCGATGCCGTGCTCATTTTGCGCGTGGAGTCCGAGGTGCCAGATTCTCTCATCGAGGAGATCAACTCCGCCCTTGGCGCTACGTGCCAGCAATTCGATATGGATGAATAACCTCACCGCAGGCTAGGACGATTAGCCTAACCGCGTACTCATGCCCGCCCATCGCGCAGACTTACTGCGATGGGCGGGTTTTCTTTGGTAGGCTAATGCCTAATCCACTATGTGAGAAAGGAATCCTATCCAATGAAATTAGCGGTTATTGGCGGCGACGGTATTGGGCCGGAAGTAACGGCGGAAGCCCTGAAGGTGTTGCGCGCGGTGCGCAGCGATATTGAAACTACCGACTATGACTTGGGCGCGCGGCGATACCTGCGCAATGGCGAGCTTTTAACGGACGCAGACTTAGCCAGCTTGCGCGAGCACGATGCCATTTTGCTGGGTGCCATCGGCGCGCCAGGCGAGGTTCCTCCAGGCGTTTTGGAGCGCGGCCTGCTATTGAAGATGCGTTTTGCGCTCGATCACCACGTGAACCTGCGCCCTTCCATTTTGTATCCCACGGCCCACTCGCCGTTGGCTAACCCTGGCGAGATTGACTTCGTCGTGGTGCGTGAAGGCACCGAGGGCCTGTACTGCGGCAATGGTGGCACGCTGCGGGAAGGAACGCCGCACGAGGTAGCCAGCGAGGTTTCGCAAAATACCCGCTTCGGGGTAGAGCGCGTGGTGCGCGATGCTTTCGAGCGGGCATCGCAGCGCCGCCAGCACCTGACCCTGGTGCACAAGACCAATGTGCTCGTCAACGCCGGCGATCTGTGGCACCGCACGGTAGAAGAAGTTGCGAGGGAATATCCGCAGGTGGAGGTGGACTACAACCACATCGATGCCGCGACCATCTACATGGTGACGGATCCTGCCCGTTACGATGTCATCGTGACCGATAACCTCTTTGGGGACATCTTAACGGACTTAGCAGGTGCTATTACTGGCGGAATTGGGTTGGCTGCTTCGGGCAATATTGATGCCTCGGGCGAGAACCCCTCCATGTTTGAGCCAGTGCACGGTTCGGCACCCGATATTGCTGGACAAGGCATCGCGGATCCGACTGCGGTTATCTTGTCGGCGGCGATGCTTTTGCGGCAGTTGGGTGATGAAGCCAATGCACAGAAGGTGGAAAAGGCGGTGGCGGAGGACATCGCCAAGCGCGGCGATGCCCCAATCAAGACCGTCGAGGTAGGAGACCGCATCGCGGCGAGCCTGCAAGCTTAAGCGCGAGGAGTCCTTTGTGTGAATGCGGTGTTGGCAGCGAACTGAATAATCTTTGCAAATTAACACCGCAAACTTTGCATACATGTAAAGGCTACCTTTTAGTAGGATGGCCGTTATGCGTTTAGGACGAATTGCACACCCAGAAGGAATTTGCTTTGCCATCATTGACGGGCCACAAGACGCCCCGATGGAGGAGCTTGTAGCTAAAGAGATCTCCGGCACCCCGTTTACCCCGCCGGAGCCCACCGGCCGAGAATGGAAGCTGGGCGAGGTGCGGCTCTTGGCGCCGACCCTGCCCACCAAGGTAGTGGCGCTCGGCCGCAACTATGCCGACCACGTGGCGGAGGTATTTAAGAAGTCCTCCGATAAACTGCCTCCAACCATCTTCTTGAAGCCCTCGACTGCGGTCATCGGCCCTAATGAGGCCATCAAGATTCCGGATTATGCCACCAACGTGGAATTTGAGGGCGAGCTGGCCGTGGTTATTTCCAAGCCATCGAAGAGTATCAAGGCTGAGAACTGGAAAGACCACGTGCTCGGCTATACCATCTGCAACGACGTCTCCTCCCGTGACCTGCAGTTCAAGGACGGCCAGTGGGCGCGCGCCAAGGGCATTGATACCTTCTGCCCCTTGGGTCCGTGGATTGAAACGGACCTGGATAGCTTGGATCTTGATGATCAGAAGATCAATGCGTACCTGACCCACGATGGTTCCCGTGAGCAGAAGCAGGATTCCAATACGGATCAGATGATCGTCAAGATGGGCGGCATCTTGGAAGAGATTTCTGCCGCATATACTTTGCTGCCTGGCGATGTCATCACTACCGGCTCGCCCGCCGGAACCGCCCCGATGGTGCCAGGCGATACCATTGAAATTGAGATTCCAGGGGTTGGCACTTTGCGCAATACCATCTCTAGGGCGCAGTAGGTTCACCCAAAAGCAGCTGCCGCTGGCGAGGTACTGGTAGAAGGAGGACGGCGTGCCGGAGCATTCGCATCAAGGCAACCACGGGTCTGCGCCCAGCGCACAGGAAATGGAGGAGCGCTATCGCTCTGCTGCGCAGGTGTGGTCGGGGAGTCCGAATGCCACGCTGGTGGACTATGCCAGCGACCTTCCAGTCGGTACCGCGCTCGATATCGGCTGCGGGGAAGGCGCCGATGCCCAGTGGCTGCACGAGCGTGGCTGGCAGGTGCTCGGCATCGACTTTGCCCCGACGGCCGTGGCTCGGACCAAGGCGCGGGGAGTGCCCGCCGAGGTTGCCACCTTTGATGAATTCAGCCACGCCCCATTTGATTTAGTCACCGTGCATTACGGCAGTGTCCGTGCCACCGCACGGGAAGTAGCACTGCTGGAAAAGCTCGTCGCCAAGGGCGGAACCTTACTCTATGTTCACCATGACATGCAGTCAGAAGAGATTGCCATGCCGGAATGGCTGGCGGAAAACCTGACCGAATTGACGGTGCAGACCTTTCGGCGATCGCCGCGCCGTGTTTCTGGCGGCGCGGGAGCCCACCACACCAGCGATGTAATCCTCGTGGCGAAGCGGCTCTAAGTCGCACCGCTTAAAGGCTCAGCGCCCGTAAGATCGTCTGGAGCTTGGCGGTGGTTTCTTCCAGCTCCGCTTGGGCATTGGAGGCACCCACTACGCCGCCGCCGGCCCAGGCGCGGGCGGAGAGGCCATCGCCGGCAACTTCCGCGCAACGGATAGCTACCATGTACTCACCGTCGCCGGAGTTATCGCACCAGCCGACGGTGCCAGCATAGAAGCCGCGGTCGGTCTCTGCGGTCTCAATAAGCGCCTGCGCCGCTTCCGTCGGCGTGCCACAGATTGCGGGGGTGGGGTGGACAACTTCTGCCAATTCCAGGGCGGTGAGGTCTTTATCCCGCAAGGTACCGGTAACCGGCGTGCCCAAGTGCCACATTTCATTGGTGTGTATGAGCTGCGGGGTATCGGGGATATCGAGGCTGCTGCACAGTGGTTCTAGCACCTTGCGCAGGTGATCTACCACAAAGGAATGCTCGAGCAGATCCTTGGCTGAGTGCAAGAGGTCTTGGCTGGCAATGTGGTCCGCCGCTTTATTGGCCCGGCGCGGGGTAGAGCCGGCGAGCGGGAATGCAGACACGGTCGAGCCTTGGCGCTTGATCAGCACCTCTGGCGAAGAACCGACCAGCATGGCCCCTGGGCGGCCCGCAGGGGAGAGATCCGCAATGAAGCCATCGCGGTTGACGGAGAGATCGATAAGGCGCGCGGCCACCAGCCGCGGATCGATGGGGGAGGTAAATTCGATATCGACCGCGCGGGCTAAAACCACCTTTTCTAGCTTCGAGGTTTCGATGGTGCCGATGGCCGCCTCCACGCGGCGTAGGTGCTCTTCGGGTTCTGGATCAAAGCCCACGACGCGGGACTTGAGCGTTTGATTGCGGTAGAACGCATGTGGCTCTAGCGGGCCGTCTTCCCGGATGATTGATTCTGGCACGGTCAGGGCGGCGGGGGTATCGGAATCAAAGGGGATGGCGCCAACGACCATCTCGGCCTCGCCTCGGTGCAGGGCGTCAACCGCAGCCTCGGCATTGGTAAAGGTGTCCCGCGCACCTTGGGTACGGACAGACCCCGTTGCCCGGGAGAGCAAAAAATCGGGGGCGGTGCTTGGTCTGTCTTCGTGCATGGGGATCTAGCTTAGTGCCTCATTAAAAGTTGGTAGAAATTGCCCTCCGCCAAGCGTGTGGGCACCCGCGGGCACAACCGATGTAACTATTGTTACTTAAGTGGCTAATGTGACTAAAGTTTTTCTTCGATTTACCTATCTCTTGTCCGCGCTCCTAGTGGCAGGCGCAGCCTTAAGCGTGCCGGCAATGGCGCAGGAACAAGAAGGTGCCGGATCACCGGTAGAACCGACGCACCCGGCGCCTGTGCCAGAACAAGACCACCACTCCGGCGAGCCCGTGATTCCAGAACCAGACGGCTCGCATCTGCTCCCTGAAGGTGTCACTGAATCGACGCCTCGTGATGCTGAGGCGCACCCGTCTACTGACGGTGAGCCTCCGCTTCCGGGTAATTCGGAGCCGGCTCCACCTGCACCTTCTGCTGATCACAGTATTAATCCTGATCCGGCTATTGCACCGGGAACTATGGAATCGCTCGAGATGGAACACGAAGGAAAACAGCGCCGCTACCTGGTGCGTATCCCCGATAATTATTCGCCCGAGAAACCATCCCCGGTGCTTTTTGGATTTGGCGGTTGGGGAGATTCCCCGGAAAACTTCTCCAGTTACGCCCGAATGGGAAATACGTCAGCCACCGATGAGGCCATCATCATTTACCCGGAGGGCTACGAACGCGCGTGGGAAGCAGCTCCATATGCCAAAACCCATGACGGCGAAGATATCCGCTTCATCAAGCGCATCCTGGATGCGGTGGATGCGGACTATCACGTGGATCGCAACCGCGTCTACGCCATGGGAATGTCCAATGGCGGAGGTTTTACCTCCGTTTTGGGCTGTCACGCGCAAGATACGTTTGCTGCGGTTGCCATGGTCTCTGGAGCTTTTTATACCCCCGTTGAAACCAATTGCGGGGATGCGCCAATGCATACACTTATCATGCACGGCACCCGCGACCAGATGATGACCTATGAAGGCGGCGACCGGCACGAAGCTGGCTATCTTCCCGTGCGCACAGTCTTGGGAGGCTATCTTAACCGCAATCGCTGCGATATGACCTTCCAATCCCAGGCGGATATTGGAGGAGCCGAGCGCCTGAACTTCAACGGTTGCCAGAAGGACGTGGAATTGGTCAAGGTGCCTGCCGAACACACGTGGTTTTGGCAGCCGGATACCCCAAATGTTGTGTGGGACTTCCTATCTACCAAGACACGCGTGTAGCCCTAGGCGGTACTTTTCAGGCTTCTAGTCGATGCGCGGGATCTGCGTCGTGGCATCATCGGCCTGCGGCGGCATTGGCTGTTCTGGCTCCTCAGGCTGTTCGCCGGCTAGCTTTTTCTTGCGGAAGAATTGGACATAGACCAAAAGGCCAATCCCTAGCACCAGTGCGAATGCACCGAGGCCCGCCAAAATGCCCGCCCAAAAGCTGCTCTTGGTCAGTGAGGCGGTGTAAGCGGCACCGGAAAGCGCCTCATTGTTGTGGTCCTTGCCACCCGCGGACGCGTTTGGCACCGGCGCCGTGCTGCGGTTCTCAGACTTAGCGCCCTTAGATTTGCTGTCCTTAGCTTTGCTGCTCTTGGACTTCGGGGTGGACTTGCCCGCGGATTTCTGGCCAAAACTACCGCCGGATTTGGATTGTGCAGCCTTAGAACCGGAGCGAGAGCCGCTGCTTGCCGATGCTCCCTTCGACGAACCCCCACCCGATTTGCGCGACGCAGCACCAGAGCCGGCCCCAGAACCGTGGGCTTGGTTGGTCTTGCTCTGGCCAGAACCGCGAGCAGAGCCCTTGGTGGATCCGGACTTCGACCCAGACTTGGAGCCTTGGTTAGATCCCTGCTTCGAACCAGATTTCTTGGCTTCTTTCGAGCCTCCGGATTGGCCCTGCTTCGCTGGTTTATTGCCGGATTGATCCTTGGCGTCTTTGTCTTTCTTTTTATCGCCTTCGAGGAATTTTTGGCCTTCCTTCAGGGTATTTTCCAGCTCCTTATCCAGGCCCGCGATGGCCTTATCTACGCCTTTAATATCCTTGGCCAGCTGTTCTGGGCGGGAGGTTCCGCCCGAAGGGGCACTGGCCTCGGCATCGTCGGATTCTTCGTAGTCGACACCGCACAGCTCTGCTGCATCCGCATCATCGCCGACGAGGAATCCCGCGTGCAGGTGGTGGCGGGAGCCATCGGGAAGCTCAAAGGTAAAGCTGACGGCGTAGGTGCCCGGCTTGGTAAAAGCGAAGGCGGGGTGAGCGTGGGATCTGCCGGGATAATCCCAGGCGGTCCCGTCCTCGGTATCCATCCGCACCTTAAGCTCGCCGATGCCCTCATTTTGGAAGGCCACAATGCGCCCATCTTCGGGCCCGGACGCGATGGCCATGCTGAGAGTCGCGGTCTGCTTGGATCCGAGGTAGTCCTCGGAGAGTTCTTGGGTATTAAAGCCCAACCACGGAACATCCTCAATCTGGGTTTGCGGCAGCACCCATCCTTCCTCGGGCAAGGATGGGATATCGAGAGCAGAAATACGCTGCTTGTTCTTATCCGCTACCTCGACCGCGAATTCTTCCGACTGGTATTCCTTGCGTGCGTGGTCATCTTTGACCACAAAGTCGATATCCCCGCCATCATCTTTCAACGCCATGTCTTGGTGGCCTTCGGTAATGCGGATAAAGTCCTCAGCGCTGCAGGTCTCTGCGGCATGCGCGGTGGTTAGAACGGAAGAGGGCAGGCCCACACCGGTGAGGGTTCCCACGCTGAGGAATCCGGCGGTGCCTAGGGCAAGAGCGGTACGGCACAAGGGTTTCATGATTCGATGGTTTCCTTTCGTGGGGTGTTCTCGGAAGCGTTCGCTGGCACGCGAAGAGAAGAGTGGCCTGGCTTGCGGCGAGAGCGTAGGAAGGGATGCAGGGCCCAGACAATGAGAAAGAGGACCGTGAGCGTGAGCACGATGGTTGCGCCCGCGGGAAGATCGATGGCCCACGCCAAATAGATGCCAAAGAAGCTGCACACTGTGCCGATGATGGCGGAGAGGAACATCATCGTGGTCAGGTTGGCCGTGAGCAGGCGCGCCGTGGCGGCCGGGGTAATCAGCAGGGCGAGGACCAAGATATTGCCGATGGTGCTCACGGAAATGACCACCGCGGCGGTCACGCACAGGTAGAGGATGATATCCAGGGCGAAGACCGGCAGGCCCATGGCGCGGGCGGTCTCCCGGTCCAAGCAGGTGGCGTTCAGCTGCGGACCAAAGGCCACGACCACTGCCAGGACCACCAGGCAGACGCTTGCGGCGACGGTGATATCTGAACGCGAAACGCCGGTGAGCGATCCGAAGAGGAAGCTGGTCAGCGATGCGCTATAGCCATCCGTGCGCGAAATAATCACCATGCCCAAAGCAAAGGCGGCGGCAAAAAATATGCCGATGATGGAATCCGCGCGCACGTGGTTGCGTTGCGAAAACGCAGCGATGAGCACCGCGACGACCGCGCCGGCAACCGCCCCGCCCAGCAACACCGAAGTCTGCAGCGCAAAGGCGATGGCCAGGCCAGGGAACACGGCGTGCGAGACGGCATCGCCAATAAAGGCCATGCCACGCAGCACCACATAACAGCCGATGACCCCGCACACGATGGCGGCGATGAGCGAAATGCCCACCGCCCGAGCGAGGAAATCGAGGTGGGGATTGGTCAAATCCCGCAAGAAATCGATAAATGAGATATCAATCATGCAGCTACTCCAATCGCAGCGAGCAACGGGGAAGAGGCACTGACGCCAAACGCGCGGGTCCACGGATCCTTCTTGGCCAAAAGCTCATCGGCGGGACCATCTGCAATAACCGTCCGATTAAAAAGCACCAGGCGCTTGCACGTGTGCGCCGCCTCCGACAGGTTATGGGTAGACATCACGATGGATTTTCCTTGCGCCGCAAGCTCGGCGAAAAGCTCTAATAAGGCCTCGGTATTTGGGGCGTCGAGGCCGGTAAAAGGTTCATCGAGTAACAAGACCTCTGGCTGAATGGCCAGGGCGCGTGCAATCAATACGCGCTGGCGCTGGCCGCCGGAAAGCTCCTCGATGGGACGGGAGGCAAATTCCTCCATATGTACCAAGCGCAGCGCCTCCGCGGCGGCTGCGTGATCCTTTTTCCCAGGGCGCTTAAACCATCCGATGAGCCCGGTGCGCCCGCTGAGCACGGTGCGGTACACGTTGATGGGAAAACCCCATTCCACCTCGTGGCGTTGCGGAACATAGCCCACAGAGCCGGTGACGGTGCACGTGCCAGAGGAGGGTATAAGACCCAAAATGGCGCGCATCAGTGTGGTTTTGCCGGCACCATTGGGGCCTAAGAGCCCAATGAATTCACCGGTGCCTACTTCGAGGTTGGCATCTTCAATAACGGTGCGGCCAGATAGTGCTACCTGCAGTCCGCGCACCTGAATGCACGGCTTAGGCATGGCCATCGCCCCGCTTGCGGGATTTCACGAGCACGGTAACACCAGCGATCAGCACGATTATTCCGCCGCTGACCAAAACATAAACCCAGACCGGAAGGGAAGAATCCTCGGTCGTGGCGTCTGCTGGGCTCCACTCCGCATCCTGGGCGGCCTTGATATCTGCGCCGTCGCCCACAGCGAAGGTCAGCACGCCGTCGGTACTAAACTCCTCGCCGTTTGTGGTTTCACCCTTAATCCGGATGCCCACCTGGTGGGTGCCCGGCTCAGTAAAAGTCCAGTTGGCGTGGGTGTGCGTATTGAGATCTACCCAGAACTCAGACTCGCTTTTTTCTGCCGTAGACCACAGCAGCTGGGGTGCCTCAAAGCCGCCGTTTTGCAAGAAGAGGGAAAAGTCCCCTGGGCCGGAGTGGCCGAGGAATTCCATGGTGACGCCGCGATCGGCGTTATCGACAAGCGAAGGCGCCTGGGTATTCCACCCCAGCCACGGAACGCCGACCTGCTCAGTTTGCGGGACAACCCACACATCCTCACCGGATTGTGCGCCGACGAAGCTGAAGTCCTCGGTATCCGGCAGCGTTTGCTGGGCCGCATCGCCTACCGAAAATACCAGGTCATCGAGGTGGCGCCACACCGGGGATTCGCCCGCATCATCCCGGGCCAATAGCTCGGCATCAGACCCGTTGAGCAGCGTGCCGATATCAACGTGGCCCGCATCGATGACCTTTTCTTCGCCCTCTGGCGCAACGGTCTCATCCGCGCCGACCACCTGCGCGAGGTCGCTGGCCCAGGCAGGCGTTGCGGATACGGCGAGGCCCGCAGTGACGATGCAGGCCGCCGTGCGAGTGGCCGCGCGGGCAACGGTACGAGAGGCAAGGTTAAGCATGGTTATCTCCATTCGAAGGATGTAGGCAACGCTGCAGAGAGTCAGCATTGAATTTCATGAGGTCGATATAAGTAGGCACGGCATCATCAAGCGTGTCGCCGTAAATGGGGCACAGCTCCACGTTTTGTTGTGCGGCGGCTTCCTTCAGCGTGCTGGCGCTGGCTTGCTCCACCGGTTCCACAAAGACCGCAGGAAGGTGCAGGTTCTCCAGCGTTCGGCGCAGGGCAATGACCTCTCGTGGTGAAGGCTCAATGGCGGGATTGGGGGTTACGAACCCGGCCACGGAAAGGCCGTAGCCCTGCTCTAAGTAGGCGTAGCCGTGGTGGGTGGTGACCAAGTGCCGATTGCTCTGCGGAATAGAGGAAATCGCGCGGTCTATGTACTCGTCCAGCTCGCGCAATTCCGCGATATAAGACTCGGCGCGGGCGCGGTAATCGGCGCCGTGCGACGGATCCGCATTCGCCATTTCTTCAGCGATGACTTCGACATAGGCAATGGCATTGTCCACGTTGTGCCATAAGTGTGGGTCCACCTCGCCGTGGATATGTTTGCCCAAGACCGCCTGGGGGAGCAGGTACGTATCCGCGCCGGGCGTGCCCAAAAAGCGATAAGCAGGATCCGGTGGAATGGGCTGCAGGACCGAGGAGGGGACCGCCACCGCGGTATGCGCGGGGTCAAAATGCTGGTCTTGATCGCGCAGATCAATAGATCTCTCTGCTACATCAGCGGCGATATCCACGTGGCCGGAATCAATGACATCCATATCTTCCGGCGGGTTCACGCCAACCGCGACAGTTAGGTGCTCTACCTCCGGGCCATCTGCCTGAAAGCCGAGCTTATAGATGCCCGGTTCCGAAAAGCCCCACGAGACGTGCGTGTGCGCATTAGCAGGGAGGGTGACCGCGTCATCGCCAGCTTCGATGCCATCGGCGCTATTAAATAGCACTTCCGGCGTACCGAAGGTGGAGACCACGTAGGCTGCGACATCGCCAGGGCCCTCGGCAGAGACCATGCGAAAGTCGACGCCGGAGTTGCGCTGTTCGGCGCCGCTGATGCGCAGGCCCAACCAGATGGCATCCAGGGAGACATCTTCTACCAGCGGCACGAGGGTCGCTCCCCGGGTAGAGGCCGAGTCAGCGACTTCCACCACGGGTGCATCCGTGGACTCGTGCAAGGTATCTATCAGAGACTGCGGTTCCAGGAGGTACCCATTGCTCAAGGCAAGATCCGCATTGGCCACATTGCGCACCGTGCGCAGCGTCGGCTCAAAGGTGTGCGGGTCCTTTCCACTGGGGATGAGTCCGGTGACCGAGGCATCCTCGCCAGCGACGTGGCGCGCCATATCCGCCAAAATCGGCGTCGTCGCCACCACGCTGAAGCGATCCGAGGTATCCACCGCTGTCGAGGTCGTGCATCCTGTCGCAAGGAGGGAGACGCTAAAGAGCGCCCCGACGGCCTGCAGCCCGCGTGGTATGAAACGGTAGTGGGGCACTGGCATTAATTCTTTGCCCTCGCGACAGCGAGCCGTGCGATGCCCAGGCCAAGGAACAGCATGCCCAGACCGAGCACGCCGATACCGAGCGGCATGGTGGGGGTCCCAGTATTGGCGAGAGCCGCGTTGCCGCCCTTTCCGGATGCGTTCGCACCGGAACCGCTAGCGGCATCCTGGCCAGCGCCGGAGCCATTAGAGCCCGCGCCGGCTGCGGCGCCAACACCGCAGTCGCCGCCCTCCGGGTTTACTTCCGCGCCCAGGTCAAAGTGGCCATTATCGAAGGCACCATCTGGCTTGCCGCCGCCCACGACGAAGTGCAGCGTTGCCTGGCCGGCTACCTGCTTGTCGGCGGAGGTTTGGGCCACTTGGCGGATGGTGACGTCGTAGGTGCCCTGCTTTTCGAAGACCCAGTTAGGGTGCACGTGGGTATTGGGCGCGATATTGTAGCTGCCTTCAACGGCGCCGTTTGCGCCGCGGAACCATTCATCACCGACGATCTTGCCCAGGCCACCCTGGCTGTAGACCATCATGGCGCCAGGGCCCTTCATATCAACGAGCTCCCAGGTGACGTCACCCGGAATGTGCTCGCGCATGGAAGGGCTCTGGGTATTTGCACCGAGCCATGGCACGCCATCGACCTGCGTAGAACCGATCATCCACGCTTGGCCGGCCGATACGGGACCAACATCTTCTGGCAGTTCGACGCTGGAATTATCGGAGAGGTAAAAAGTCGCGCCATCGGCATCGCGCCACTGCGGCGGCGAGACCGTATCGTCTTTAATCTGCGGGATAATACCCGGCCGGCACTCTGGATCCGAGGACTGACCATCGCTTGCGGCGCTGCCGCCCTGTCCACTCTCGGAATTGCCATGTCCGGCTTCATTACCGGAGTTGTCTGCAGCGCCGTTGCCGCCCGCGGAGCGGTGAGTGGAGGTGGCATCGCCGCCTTCGCCCACCTGCCAGGTATAGGTCACCGCGTTACTGGTTTGGCCGTTGGAGGAGGCTTGGACGGTCATCTCATACGTACCGGCCTCGCTGAAAGCCCAGTTGACGTGGCGGTGTGCAGGCTGTGGCTGGTTAATCACCTCGCCGCTGGTGAGCTCCATCGAACCGGAATTGGTCACGGCGCCGACGTTGCCGAACCCTGAGGTTTCAAAGACATAGACCGAGCCCGGCCCAGAGATGTTGGTGAACTCGAAGTCAACACTAGTAAAGCCACCATCGCGCGCCGGCTGAGTATCCCAGCCTGGCCAGATGATATTCGGGTCCTGGGTTTGGGGCAGGAAGTAGGTCGATTCGCCAATCTCGGGAACGCCCTCGGTGGCATCGGACCATGCCGATTCTACGACTTGGAGCAGTACGTCATCGCCAGGGCGCTCGACGTGTGAACCTGTGACATCTTCCTGCATGGATAGGTGCAGCTGGCCGTCCGGCGCAGTGACGTAGAACACATCGATATGGCCGGAATCAAAGACATCCTCGAAGGCAAAGGCCGGTGAGGCCGGAACGAAAAACGCGATAAGGGCGGTAATCACCGCCGCGATGATGCGGCTGCCAGGCCGGTGGGCTCTGGTGCGCGAAATGGTGTTGGTATCCATGGTTGAGCTTCCTTTAAAGCGCCTGGGGTGGGTTCCCATTTGCTGCGGATTAGTAGTTAGATGCGCCAGCCAAAGCGCTCACGAATGAGGTCTTGGTTGTCGCGGAAGAAGTTGTAGAAGGCCTTGAAGGTGATGCCAAGGACCGCGGGCAAGACCAGAGTCCAAGGATTAAACGAGGACCCTGCGGGATCCGACGGCTTAGATGGCTCGGATGGCTTCGATGGCTTGGAAGGCTTAGACGGTTTCGATGGCTTGGACGGCTTTGCCGAGTCCGAAGGCTTCTCGGACGGCTTCTCGGAAGGCTTGTCCGATGGGGCATCGGATGGCGCAGGCGTAGAACAGGACTTCACCGCCTCATCACCAATGGCAAAGGTCAACGTCTGTGGTTTGGATGCAAGTTCTTTACCATCGGTGGTAGTCGCCGTATAGGTTGCCTCAAACGTGTAGATGCCCGGCTTGGTAAAAGCCCAATGGGTATGCTTGTGCGATGCGAAAGTGGTCTCGATCGTGTGATCGTTTTCGGCGGAATTGGCAAGGACGTCATAGCCGACACCCCTGGCCTTATCGATGTATGCGCCCCACTCAGCGCCCTCTGGCGTGTGCGTGGGCTTGAGGTTCAAATTGACCGTGCCATCTTTCATCTTGGAATAATCCAATTTTTCGGTGTTATACCCCGGCCAGATGATGGCTTGGTTCTGCGTCTGCGGCAGGTGGTAGAAGCGGTCTCCGATATTGCCAAGGAAATCGAACTTTTTATCACCCAGCTGCTGGCCGCGGGGAGTAAGCGCGTTTTTGTGCACGCCGAGCACCACGTCATCCAGCGAGCGGTCTACCGACTCCTTATCTACTTGGCCTGTGTCATCGCGCAGGACAGTGCGGAAACCGTCGTCAGTAGGCAGCGCCTTGATATCGACGTGCCCGCGGTCAAGTACCTGCTTTTCGCTGCAGCGTTGAGCCTCCTCGTCCTGTGGCGGTTGAGATGGTGCCGGCGTATCGCCGGGCGCAAGTGAATCGCCAGCCCCAGGCTTTTCGCCTGGAGTAGCGGCGTTCCCGTCCGCGCTGGTAGAAAGCTCGCCTTCTGCTTCGTAGTTTTCACCGAATTCGAAGGGCTCGGCTAGCACCGTGCTACCGTGGCCGGCCTTGACCGTGGAGTGCGGGAAGACGTTTACTTTGGCAATCTTGTTCTCAAAGTACTCGCCATTGGTAAAAGTAGCCTCTCCGTGCCCGTTGGTAATTGGGGCTTCCACTGGTGCCGTGGGGTCCGCGTCGTTTTTGTCGGCATAGAGACCACCAGTCATCACGCCGCTGAAGTTTTTATCATCCATATCGATGATAATTTTGGTTCCGCCTTTGCCCTGCTGGCGTATCCGCACCTTATAGCCGGTTTCTTGCAGCGTTACCTCTTCGGTAGGGGCCAGCTGGCGCGGATTCTCGGCTTCTTCCCACTTCTCTTCGGAAGAGGAGGAGTCGGTGTGGGCGGAAGAGCCGGGGGTAAATTTCACCTGTTGCGAAATCCAGCGCGGCGCATCGCCTTCTGGGGTAAAGACGGCCTGGATATTGGACGATTCTGGACCCATGTACTCATCCCACTCGGCGTGGCCGTCGGTGACAGGCAGATCGGTGAGGAAGTAGCCATCGATAAGCAGCGTAAGCGTGCCAGATGCCTTGTTCTTTGCATCGAAGGAAATGGTGGTGAGCTTATCGTCACCGTCCTTTTCCGGATGCTGCTTCTTATCCATGCTCAGGCTGTAGCCAGCAGCGGCCACATCACCGGAGGAGGAGTTCTCGAAACGTTCCTTGAGACTGGGGGTCTTTTCATCCTTTGGCTTTTGCCCGCCCACTTGATAGCTGGTGGTCTGCGGCTTACTGGCCACGAGCTGCCCATCCGCCGTGCGCGCGGTGGTGCGATAGGTCAAGCGATAACGGCCGGGCTTGGTAAAGAGAGTGGCGTTATGAGTGTGGGTACCGGCATTGAGGTATGTGGAGTGCGGTGAGTCTTGGAAGGAGCCCAGCATGCGATGGAGCTCGGCGCCGTCTTCATCGTCCTTGTTGGTAAAAAGCTCCACGTCGCCCGGGCCATCCACGCTTAAAAGGTCGAGGAAGGCGATGTTATCGCGGAAATCTTTCACGGGAAGCCCAGTGTCTGCGCCGAAACCGATCCAGATGGGTTCTTGGTTGGCGGAGGCCTGGTAGGGAGCCGTGTAGTAGGTGGTGCCTGGGTCACCGATGTAGTCCTGCGTGCCGTTTTCAGGCAGGGAATACATAAAGTTCTGGTGGCGCTTACCGTCCTCGTCTTCGCGGGTATAGCCTTTGCCTATCCAAGCAACGGTGTCATCGATAAGCGGAGTTTGGCCGGAAAATTCGGATTTCAGCAGGAAGTTGTCTTCTTCCCAAAAGCTCTTGGGGGAGTCGACGTGGGTTTGGGTTGCGATGTGTTTGCCATCGTCTGGGCCGGCGTAGGCGGTAGCCGGGGTGATCAGCGCGATCGTGCTGAGCGTGGCTATGAAGCGGATACGAGGAGATGCCACCAGCGCGTTACCTTTCTGCAGTTGTCAGTAGTTCACCTCGAAACTATAGAAAATGATTCCCAATACTGAATAATCGATTGAAAACCGTTCCCGTTTACCTGTGGGTTTATAATGAAACTCGTTATCATCTACCCCTTTTTGTGTGTAAGAAAGTAAATGAAGACGCACTTTTGGGTAGTAGAGTGAGGCGCTGGTTTGGGCTGGTGCGGACTGTGTCCCGCGGCTCCACTACGATGGTGGCCATGACTGAAGTTCGCGTTAGATTTTGCCCTTCTCCCACTGGTACCCCGCACGTCGGCATGGTGCGCACCGCCCTATTTAACTGGGCCTACGCCCGCCACACCGGCGGAAAGTTGATTTTCCGAATCGAAGATACTGATGCTGCCCGCGACTCGGAAGAGTCCTACCAGGCCATCATTGATTCCTTGACCTGGCTCGGATTGGGCTGGGATGAGGGCGTCAATGTGGGCGGCCCGCATGAACCGTACCGGCAGTCCCAGCGCATGGACATTTATAAAGACGTGCTCAATAAGCTTATCGATGCCGGGCACGTCTACCCCGCCTACTCCACCGCGGAGGAAGTAGAAGAGCGGCACAAGGCAGCCGGGCGCGATCCTAAATTGGGCTATGACAACTACGACCGTGACCTGACGCAGGAACAGATCGAGGCCTTTGAGGCTGAAGGCCGCAAACCTGTCTGGCGCCTGCGCATGCCGGACAAGGATTGGGCCTGGACCGACCTCGTGCGCGGCGAGATGTCCTTCAAGTCTGAAACTCAGCCTGATTACGTGGTGGCGCGCTCCAACGGAGCTCCGCTCTACACCCTGGTAAACCCGGTAGATGACGCGCTGATGCGCATTACCCACGTACTGCGCGGCGAGGATCTTCTCTCATCCACCCCGCGCCAGCTGGCAATGTATGACGTGCTGAAGGAAATCGGCATCGCGGAATTTACTCCGGAGTTTGGTCACCTTCCCTTCGTGATGGGCGAGGGGAAGAAGAAGTTGTCCAAGCGCGACCCGCAGTCCAACCTCTTCAATCACCGCGATAACGGCATCATCCCCGAGGGCATGCTCAACTACCTGTCGCTGTTGGGTTGGTCCCTGTCCGCGGATCAGGACATCTTCAGCATGGATGAGCTGATTGAAAGCTTCGATGTAAACGACGTTCTGGGTAACCCGGCCCGCTTTGACCAGAAGAAGCTCGAGGCCATCAACGCCGACCACATTCGACTTCTCGATCCTGAGGAATTTGCCTTCCGCCTGCGCAATTACCTGACGGAGTACACCGACTTCCCGGCCGATTATGATGGCGAGAAATTCGCCTTCGCTGCGGACCTGGCGCAAACGCGCATTAAGACGCTTGCCGATGCCTATGGGCTACTCAGCTTCCTTATCACGCCCGATGCAGAGCTCACCTTGGACGAAAAGGCGGCCAAGAAGAACCTGAAGGAAGATGCCGTCCAACCCCTCGAGGTGGGCATTGACACCCTTGAAGCGGTAGAGGAGTGGAAGACCGATGCTATTGAAGCCGCGCTATCCAAGGCGCTCATTGAGGACCTAGAGCTAAAGCCGCGCAAGGCCTACGGTGCGCTGCGCGTAGCCATTTCTGGTGCCCAGGTTTCGCCACCGCTGTTTGAGTCCATGGAGCTTTTGGGCAAGGAGTCCACCTTGGCGCGCCTGCGTGCTGCCCGCGAGGTAACTCCGTACGTTCCTGCGGCCGAGTAAGGCTGGCACCACCAGAAGCATGGTGGGCGCAGCCCGCTAAAGCGGCGGATGAACATCGAACTACACAGATGTCATCTGCCGCTTTAGTTTAGCTCAAGAAAAACGCCTAAAAATGCCGGTTGCGCTGGCGATTTGGCGCATTGGATAACGATCATTATAGTTATAACACGTTGCAGCGAGCAAGGGAGCGCAGCCGATAAGGATGCGATTCCAAGCGAGTGAGCAAATGGCCTATGGTGTAATTGGCAACACAGCGGTTTCTGGTACCGCCATTCTAGGTTCGAGTCCTGGTAGGCCAGCAGTGAAAATGCTTTTAAAGCAGGCTCACTAGTTCTATGCCCCGTTCGTCTAGAGGCCTAGGACGCCGGCCTCTCACGCCGGTAACACGGGTTCGAATCCCGTACGGGGTACAAATAAAATGATTCCTCCAGCCACCACGGTTGGAGGAATTTTTCATATGCGCCCGCGGCTCAATCGGGGGTTAAACGACAAAACGTGTTGTTTTTCGGCGTGTCGAGTTAAACGACATTTTGTGTTGGTGGGGGTAGGGGTTTAGCGTATGTGGCCTTTACGTATTCCCATAGAGTGGTTGTAGGCAGTGTCGATGGCGCTGTCGAAAGTTGCTGGTCGGCCATCTTCATGGCCGCTGGTGGCTTGTGTTTCCTGGTCGGCTAGGGTGTGTGCTTTGGCGAGTGCGTCCTGGCCCCAGTTGTGCTGCCTGGCGATCTCTACGGGGTCGTCAGGCAGTTGCGTGTGTAGGTACAGCCACCAGTCGCAGGCGAGGCGTTGTTGCTCGTCACGCAGTCCTCGGTGGTCGTGCATCAGTTTCTTGATTTGCGAGTTCACGCCACCTTCCAAACTGTTTGTCGTGCGCTCTAGACGCTGGCCTTGTTCTGCTTGAATGAGATAGGAAAATAGGTGACCATTCCTGCTCATTTTCTTCAGCTCCAGGTAAATACCCCGGTGGATATGGTGGGTGTACCACCATTTTTTGTTGCCGCGTTTAGATTTCGGGATTTGCTCAAAGGGGACGTCTTTGACGTAGGTACGGGCTTTGAGTTGAGTTCTAAATACGGTGCCGAACTGGTGTAGCTTGCCTGTCCATTCAGCGGCTTCATCTAGAGTGCTTACTGCCAGTAGCTCAAATGAAAGCCGTCGCAGTGCTTTACCCATCGGGGAGGTGGGGTGAAGGCCGGTGCCGCGTTGAATGTTGCGTTTGACGTGGACAATGCATCGCTGCACGGCGGTGTCAGGCCACAGGCGGCTTACTGCTTTAAGCCCTCCTGAATGCCCGTCACAGGTGACAAGTCGTGGTGGGGCCAGAGGGTCTAGCAGGCGCATATACGACCAGGATGATTCCTTAGTGCACCAGAACCAGTTGATGACATGGCTGGCATCGGCGACTACGACTAGGCACTTGGTGTTGACGTAAGTGCCGTCGATGAAGATTTGATCGTATATTCGCTGCTTATCAACGCTTCGGGGAGGTTGGATGAGCCAGAAAGATTTGAAGCGTCGTTGCAGAGTTCGCGTTGAAACACCGCAGGTTTTAGCGGTCTCTGCCAGGCTGCGGCCTGAGGTGAGCCAACTGATAAAAAGGCGGAACCATTTTGCTTGAACTGCGTCGTCATTGGCGCGGGTGAAGGTGGCTTTGCAGGTGCGGCATCGCCAGCGTTGACGCCCAGTACTCGTCGTTCCGTGTTTGGTGCACGCCCCGCTACAGACGGGACATCGAGGATGATTCTTACTCATCCATTCATCGTGAACCTCGGCACCTAGCACATCAGCACGCCCCCGACGGTATTTCAGGTCCGAGGCTGCGTTATCCCTCCGGATAAGTGAAATAATCCTAATACCAGCACGCCAGACCGGCTAAACATATAACTTCACCAACACATCCTGTCGTTTAGGCCTCAATCGGGACCAAAGTGGGTCTGAACTGGGGGATTTACCGGCGCGAAGTCACTTACTATCTGCTGATTTGTATTGTGTTTACCCATCGTTTACTGTTTAACGAGTCCGCAGCAAGCAAGTGAGAAAGCAGCACTGCTTTTGATTTGCATGCTACGTGCGAACGAGCCCCGTTCGTCTAGCGGCCTAGGACGCCGGCCTCTCACGCCGGTAACACGGGTTCAAATCCCGTACGGGGTACATATTTTGGCTGCGAGGTTCACCGCTCGCAGCCTTTTCTTTTGCCATTTTTTCTCGCGTCTCCAGGGGGCTAGAGAAGTAGATTAAGTGGGTTAAACGACAAAATGTGTTGTTTTCTGGCGTGTCGGGGTAAACGACATTTTGTGTTGGTGGACTGCGTGGTTTAGGGCATGTGGCCTTTGCGTATTCCCATAGAGTGGTTGTAGGCAACTGTCGAAAGTTGCTGGTCGGCCGTATTCACGGCCGATGGTGGCTTGTGTTTCTTGGTTGGCTAGGGTGTGTGCTTTGGCTCGTGGGTCTGCGCCCTGATTCGCCCACTTTCCTGGGTCGGCCTCTAGCGCGAGTGACAGTGGCTTTACAGGCGTTCCATCGCCATCGCTGGTGCATAGGTGCTTGTAGTCCCGTATTTTGGTGCACACCTCGCTACAGACGGGGCATCGAGGATGATTCTTACTCATCCATTCATCGTGAACCTCAGCGCTTAGCACATCAGCACGCCCCCGGCGGTATTTCAGGTCCGAGGCTGCGTTATGTCTCCGGATAAGTGAAATAATCCTAATACCAGCAGGCCAGACGGGCTAAACATATAACTTCACCAACACATCCTGTCGTTTAGGCCGATTAAGTGGCGTTTAAACGGCTCTCTCTGCACCACATGGAGCATCGCGTTGTCGGGGTGCGGTGAGCGAGGGAGGCATCGGAAAGCGCCTGCTATGGCCCCAGAGTCCGCCCTTCGCGCTCACTGGCTATGCGAGAGCTGGGGTGGGTTGTGGGCCTCCGTGAGCGCCAAGGGAGGGTGGTGGCTCGACCACTGCAAGAAAGAACGCCCAGCGAGCCTCTCAGGCTGCATTGGGCGTTGTTCGAAGGTGGAAGCTAAGCCATGACCTTCGTCTTCTTAATCGCCTTCTGGAGGCGCTTGTGGTAGTTATCCATGGCTGGGCGCAAGAACAGGCCGAGGATGAGCGCTGGGATGGCGAAGAGGAGGAGCATGCCGAGCTCGTGGAGGATATCGGCTTCGTAAATGCCGGCGATGGCGCTGCGGAACGCGTCGATGCCGTAGGTAGCCGGCAGCCACGGGCTGACATTTTGGAACCATTCCGGAAGCAGCGGCAGGGGATATGCGCCGCCGGAACCGGAGACTTGGATAACCAAAAGCAGGACTGCGAGGGCCTTGCCCGCGCTATCGAATGTGATAACCAGTGAATATATTATCAACATAAACACCAGTGAGATTATCCACGAGGCAAAGAGCATCATGAATGGGTGCTCGGGCTCGATCTCCACGAAGAAAATCAGGCTTAGGACGACGAGGGTGGCTTGAGCGATGCCGATGAGCCCGAACGTAAGGAAGCGGCCCAAGAAGGCTTGGTTCCTAGTGAAGTGGTCCTTCTTGTCGAGGCCTTCGTTCTTCTTCAAGAATTTGCGCTCAGCGTTGGTGTGCACCAGCACACAGGCGAGCAGGGCGCCCACCCACAGCGAAAGCGTGAGGTAGAACGGCGTCATTCCAACACCGAAAGCAGCAACATCGTAGATGGGCTGGCGGTCCACATTGACCGGCGAGGCGATGCGGGAGGCCAGAAGCTCGGGGTCATCGCCAATGAGACCGGCGAGCTGGCTGAGGTCACCGCCGTCGCGGATTTCATCGATCTTTTGGCTGAGTTCGCCAAAGCGGCCTGCCTGCTGCTGCAATGTGCCGGATAGACTTGCGGTTAGATCGCGCACCCGCACGAGTGCATCGTTGTCGTCAGAGACGGTATTGCGGATGCCCGCGATATCGCGCTTGACCGCATCAACATCGCTAGCAACCGTACCTACACTATCTCCCAGAGCCGCTAGCTGTGGCTTCAGATTAGAGTTATAGGAGTTGCGGGCGTTTTCGACGGCCTGCTTGGCGCTGGCGATCGCATCTTGCGTTTGCTGCTTAAAGTCCTGGGAATCCCCGCCACTTTCGATGTTATCGGCTGTAGAAGTCAAAGAATCGTGCAGCGCATTGCTCTGGGCAATGCTGGCATCCAGCTGCCCCATCATAGCCTTATATCCTGCCGCTACAGGGCCTGGAAGGTCGACCTTATCGGCTTCCTTCTGGATGCTGTCTTTGACGCCTTGGAACGCGGCGGTTTGCTGTCCCACGCGGTCTGCGGCAGTGCGGAAGGTCTGGGCGGTTTGCGCGGAGGTGGCGCTGGCGTTGTTCAGCAATTCCTCGATTTGTGAGGATAGTACCTCGTAGCTCTGCGTCGTTGCGGCAAGGGAAGCATCCAAGGAACCAGTGGATTCATCCAGCGTGGACTTTAGGATATCGATGGGGGAATCGCCGTTGTCATTGGTCGTGCTGGAGGCTTGGTTTCCCGCCTCATTCAGGATGTTATTGGCCGCCTGGGTGAGCGGAATGGTGGAATCTACCAGGTTGCTCAGCGCCATGACCGTGCCAGAGGCCGCATCGAGGCGCGACTGTACGGTATTGACTCGGTTGTGCACGTTATTGAGCGCAGCCTGGGTATCACCCTCATCAAGGTACTGGTCTAGCGAGGAAATGACGCCTAGGCCCACATTGGATACGACGCGGGTAAATGACTCATCGATCTTCTGGATCACACCGGTAGCACTGCGTTGGGTAATCGTGGTCGACAGCGCGTTCTTCTTCTCATTGGTGTAGAGATTGAGCTTGCTCGGCTCGGTTCCTTCCACATAGAAGGTGAGGAGGTTGGAGCTAAAATCCTTGGGCAAGACGATGCCGGCGTAGTACTCACCGGATTTGGTCCCTTCTACGGCATCATCGCTGTTGGTGAGGACCCAGTTGATTTCGTCGTTGCGACTGAGCTGGGATAAAACCTCATCGCCTAAGTTGAGCTTAAGCGAAGCGAGGTCGCTTTGGTGTCCCTCATCCTCACTGGCGACGGCGATTTTGAGCTGTTTGGTGTTGGCAAATGGATCCCAGCTGGCGAGCACGTTAAAAGTGGTAAAAAGCAGCGGGATAATGGCGAGGCCGAAAATGATGACGGCGGTCATTACGTTGCTACGGATGGCCTTAAGGTCATCGCGGAGAATGGTCAGGATATTGTTCATGACTTATCTCCCTTTCCGGATTCTTCGCCGTCGTCGGCGGGCTTATCTGTAGTATCGCCCTGCGATTGTGGGGCAGAAGATATTTCGGGGTGTTTATCTGACTGGACATCTTCTAGCCGATATTGATTGGGGTTTTGGCGTTGATGCTCTAGGTGCTGCTGAATTTCTTCATCGCTGAGATCCGCCAAGCGGTTATCGTGCGCGATGCTTTGCTTCACGTATTCCAGCGAACAAATTGTCGCGACCGCAATCAGCGCCACGAGGCATGCAATGCCGAAAAGGATCGCTTTCTGGTCCGGCATGAACCGGGAGCAAATCACGAGCGCGAGCACCAAGGCCACCCCGATGGCAATGGTCAGCTTCATCAGCTGCGAATAATTCTTCCGCGCGGTCATCCACTTGGTATCCAAGCTCTTTTGGTATCCCTCGCGGTCTGCGGAGGCATACAGAAGATCGGTGAAGCGGTAGCGGCTGCCAATCAGGTGGACCTGCTCGTTGATAACGAGCCCGCCCTTGGCCAGCTCGTCATTGACCAGCATGGTGACGTTGGACAGGCTGCGCCTTAAGAGTGTGCCCATGAGGTAGGCAACAACCGCCATTCCGGTCAGCGCGGCGATATCGCGGATGTAATGGGTGCCGTAGAACCCGCCCACCGTCTCGCGCATCGCGTCGATGCCGTAGGTAAAGGGCAAGAAGGGGTGGACGGCGCGGAAGAAGTCCGGCGTCATCTCGATGGGGTACAAGCCCGATGCGCCGGGAATCTGAATGAAGGCAAAGACCACCGCTATGCCGCGGCCCACGTGACCGAATGTCGAGACTAGGCCATAGGTAATGCTGAGGTAGCACAGGCTGATGAATACGGAGGTAAGGACATAAGCGGTGGCGCTGACGTGCTCAACGCCGATGACCAAGTTACCGATGGAAACGATCAGCGCCTGGGCAATGGCGAAAAAACCGAGCAGCAAGAAGCGCGAGAAGTACGCCTTAGTGATGGTCAGATCCCGGCGGCCCTGTGGGTCAACCTCGGCGCGGAAAATGATTAGGAGCATAAACGCGCCGATCCACAGCGTGAGGTTGATAAACAGCGAGGACATGCCGGAGCCGTAGTGCGTGACGGGGAAGACCGCATGGCTTTCCATCTCTGCAGGCGAGGAGAGGAAGGAAGACACGTGGTCCGTATCAAGACCGTTGACGGACTTCAGCACGGTGTTGTTATTGGCCGTGTTGCTTAAGGCAATAACATCGGTGCGCGCGGAGCGAAGGCCTTCTTCGACGCGATCCAGATCAACCGAGAAGCGCTTTACCACTTCTTGGGCGTGGGTTAGCTGCTCGTCGACGCCCCCGAGAAGCCCGTCCGTTTGCCCAACCAGAGCCTTTTGGCTGTTGAGCGAGGCAGATAGCCGCCCAGCGGTAGCGGAGACATTAGACAGCGCAGAATTGAGCTTAGGTAAGCCGTTGGCCACGTCATCGCGCAGTCCGTGGGAATCATCGCGGGCCTGGGATGCCATGGAATTGAGCAATTCCGAGGTCTTATTCAGCGAATCAAGGGTGGCATTAGTATCGCTATTAAGGGAATCCAGCTCTCCTAGCACCGCGCGGTTTTGATCGTTGCGGTCACGCAGATCAGAAACCGACTGGTTGATCTGCTGCGATACCTCTGGGGGAAGGGCTGGCAGGGAAGCGACTCCGGCTAATTGGTCGATGGCTTTATCAGCCTGACCGAGGATGCCTTGGGCGCCGTCTGTCGCGGCATCGACGCGGTTGAGAGCGCCGTTTAACCGCCCGGTGACAGAACCGATATTGGCATTGGCGTTTGCGGTGCCATCGGCAAGCGCAGTCGTGCCTTGGATATAAGCAGCTGTTGCATCGTCGGCGAAGGAAGTTACTTCCTTTTGCACCTCGTCGGTCAAGGAGGTGACCTGGTTTAAGGCCTGCTGCGCGTCATCAATCGTGGTCTGCACGGAGCCTAGCGACGTGCGCGCCTGTGCGATAGTGGGGCGCGCATCGTCGATAGTGGCGTTGACATCCGCCAGGGAATTGCGCGAATTGGCCACGGTATCGGCGGTCTCTGAGAAGGAGTTCGCGGTATTGCCCGCGGTGCTATTGATCCTATCGCTGAGGTCGCCGCCAGAATTTCTCAGCTCGGTGGAAACCGATTTCGCGACGTTTTCATTAAAGGTCGCGCTAATCGTGGTTTCGAGGGTAGAAGAACCAGAGTCGGTGACCTTGGGAGCAATGGCATTGATTTTCTCATTGACCTGGTACTCCAAGGTGGGCTGAGAATAAGTGCCTTGGAACAGGCTGACAAAGTCAGAAGAAAAATCCTCCGGCACGATGATGGAGGCAAAAACGTCGCCAGATTTTACGGCGTGTTCAGCTTCGCCGCGGTCCATAAACTGCCAGCCGAGCCTGTCATTGTTGTGCAGCTTTTCCATCATTTGCCCGCCGACGTCAATATCGCCGGTGAGATCTGACGAGGCACCCTTGTCCTCGTTCACCACGGCTACCTTGAGGTGTTCGGTATTGCCATAGGGATCCCAAAAACCGGAGACATTGACCCAAGAATATAAGGCAGGGGTAATCATCAAACCGATGAGAATCACCCAGACTTGCGGCGTCCGCCACAGGCGGACGTAGTCTTGGAGAAAAAGCTTCCAACTAGTAATCACTCGAAAGACCGTAGCACCGAAACGGTGTTAACTAATAGTCAAGCGGGCAGATTCCGCGAAATTGACAGCTTGGTTACCTCTTGGCCACCGTGTTCCGCGAACGACTGCGACTAAGGTTAATAAAAGGTTAATTCACGCTGGGCTAATACGTAGAAAAGCGCCGCCATAATCCATGCTTGAAAGCGGTGGATTATCGCGGCGCTCGGGCCCTGCAGGGCGCTAGGCGGCGAGGCTTAGTGCTCGTCGTAGTGATCGCCGTGGGCGGCGTGGCGGTGACCGTCGTGGATGTAGTCAACGTGGTCGCCGTGCGGGACAGCAACGTGGCCGCAGCCCTCACCGTGGGTGTGGTCGTTGTGGGCTTCAGCCTCAATGTGCTCGTTGGTCTCGCATTCGTCCCAGTGGCCTTCGTGCTCGCGGTGGATGTGGCCATCGTGGACGAAGTCGGTGTGGTCCTTGTGTGGGAAAGCAACGTGGCCGCAGCCTTCGCCGTGGGTGTGCTCGTGTTCAGTGTGGGTAGCGTGAGTCATAATCATGAATCCTTTCCGTGTCTTGGTCGGGGAGTGACCTTTTCGTTTTCACTCTGTTTTCATTAAATCATGTTTTCAGTTCGGTTTCAATAGCGTGCTGGAGTTTTTCGGTATTTTTTCACTAGGCCGCAACTTGGGCGGTTTATGCGGGAGGTAAAACACGGCAACGCCCTGGGCCGAAGGGCGGCGCAGGGTGTCGGTTAAGGAAATTGGGGCGCTAGAGCAGCTCTGAAAGCTCTTGAGCGGCGGAGGTAAGGAGGTGGGCGTACTTCTTAGCGGGCGAGGGGCGGAAGCGCTCAGCGGAACCTGAGATAGACAGCGCTGCGCGAAAAACACCAGAAGAGTCAAAGACGGGGGCGGAAATGGAAGCTAGGCCAGCTTCGCGTTCCTCGATGGATTCTGCGTAGCCTTGGCGGCGGGCAGCTTCCACCTCGGCAGTGCTGAATTGCGCGGCGTCAAGGGGAAAGTCCACGTAGCCGGCGATAATGCGTGCTGCAGAACCAGAGGTTAGTGGTAGCTGTCGCCCCACCGGAACCACGTTGTGTAGGCCGGATTTGGGTTCGCGAGTGGCAATGCAGGTGCGGGTGGTTCCCGTGAACTCATAGAGCTGAATGGACTCACCGGTGCGGTTGAGGAGCTGATCCATGATGGGGCCTGCGACTTCTAAGATGTGATCGCGGTTGCCGGGGAGTGCTGGGCCGGCCTTCCACTTTCCTTCAGGGGTGCGCACGAGGATACGGTGTGCTTCTAACGCGGTGGCTAGTCGGTGCGTCGTTGCTCGAGGTAGTCCCGTGGTTTCACATAACTCATTAAGGGTCGATGGATGGTTTGCGGCGGCCATCATGATGGCCATTGCACGATCTAGTACCTTAATGCCGGAAACTGCGCTATACTCTCCCATATAATGAAATCTACGTCCCAAATTATGAGATTTCAAGTGTGGAGTGATGTTTATGAACCAGCAGCTGACCTTGGCAGAAAAAGTATGGCGTGACCACGTTGTCCAGCAGGGCGACGCGGGCGCACCAGACCTTATCTATATTGACTTTCAACTTTTGCACGAAGTTACCAGTCCGCAGGCCTTCGACGGACTGCGCCTGCAAGGTCGCACAATGCGGCACCCGGAATTGCACCTGGCAACCGAGGACCACAACGTGCCGACGGAGGGTATTAAATCCGGCAACCTCTTAGAGATTAAAGATGAGGTATCGCGCACCCAGGTTTCTACCTTGCGCAAGAACTGCGAAGAATTTGGCGTGCGGTTGCACTCGATGGGTGATGAGCAACAAGGCATCGTGCACACCGTAGGCCCACAACTGGGCATTACTCAGCCCGGGATGACTATCGTGTGCGGCGATTCGCATACCTCGACCCACGGTGCGTTCGGCTCCATCGCCATGGGCATCGGCACCTCAGAGGTAGAGCACGTCATGGCCACCCAAACGCTTTCCTTGAAGCCTTTTAAGACAATGGCCATCGAAGTCACCGGCGAATTGCAGGAAGGCGTCTCTGCAAAGGACCTCATACTGGCGATCATCGCCAAGATCGGCACCGGCGGGGGCCAGGGTTACATCATCGAATATCGCGGTGAAGCCATCCGTAGGATGTCCATGGAAGCCCGCATGACCATCTGCAATATGTCCATTGAGGCCGGCGCACGTGCCGGTATGGTCGCGCCCGATGAAACGACGTTTGAGTACGTCAAGGGTCGCGAGTTCGCCCCAAAGGGCGCCGACTGGGATGCCGCGGTGGATTACTGGAAGACGCTGCCTACTGACGATGGCGCCGAATTCGATCGCGTCGTAGAAATCGACGGATCAGCGTTGACACCATTCGTAACGTGGGGAACGAACCCGGGTCAAGGCCTGCCACTGGGCGAAACCGTACCGGATCCGGAAGACTGCGGCGATGACAATTCCAAGGCCACCGTGAAAAAGGCCTTGGAGTACATGGACTTACAACCAGGAACCCCACTGCGCGATATCAAGATCGATACCGTCTTCGTGGGATCGTGCACCAATGCCCGCATCGAGGATCTGCGCGCCGCCGCTGAGGTGGTCAAGGGGCGGACCATCGATGCCAATACGCGCATGATCGTGGTTCCTTCCTCCACGGTGGTCAAAGCCGATGCGGAAAAGGAAGGCCTCGACCAAATCTTCCAGGAGTTCGGTGCAGAGTGGCGCACGGCGGGATGCTCCATGTGCCTGGGCATGAACCCTGACCAGCTGAAGCCAGGGGAGCGATCTGCATCCACGTCCAACCGTAACTTTGAAGGCCGGCAGGGCCCTGGCGGGCGAACCCACCTCGTTTCCCCGCAGGTTGCTGCCGCTACCGCTGTCACCGGATACCTGTCCAGCCCGGCTGACCTGAAATAAGCACGCGAGAAAGGTTGAAATAATGGAGAAATTTATCACCCATACTGGCACTGGAGTCCCGCTTCGGGCATCAAACGTGGATACGGACCAAATCATTCCCGCGCGTTACCTCAAATCGGTCAAGCGTACGGGCTTTGCGGAGGGCCTGTTTTCCAACTGGCGCTCTGATTCCACCTTCGTACTTAACCAAGAGCAGTTCAAGGACGGCTCCGTTCTCTTTGCCGGGCGCGACTTTGGCACCGGTTCCTCTCGCGAGCACGCAGTATGGGCCCTGCGCGAATACGGCTTCAAAGCAGTATTCTCCTCGCGTTTTGCGGATATCTTCCGTGGTAACTCAGGAAAGTCTGGTTTGCTTACAGGGCTGATGGAACAAGAGGACATCGAGCTTATTTGGAAGCAGTTGGAGGCAGGGGAAACCCAAGTCACTGTCGATCTGGAGGCGCGCACCGTTCAGGTTGGTGAAAACACCTACTCATTCGATATTGATGACTATACGCGCTGGCGCCTGATGGAAGGCCTCGATGACATCGGCATCACTCTGCGCAATGAAGAAGCGATCACGAGCTTCGAGCACTCCCGCGCCAGCTTTAAACCCGCGGTTCACGCGGACTAATCTAGCAGGTGCGCCCCACGCTGTGGCGGGGAGCGCACACCACCGTCGCCATGATCCGGGGCAGTGGTGGGGTAACGGTCGAATAACAATACTAACTTTGCAAGCGTGCAGCTGGGTTTATCTATTATTCTCTGCGGTATGACTTCGCCTTATTCCGGATCACGCGACCATGATGGTTACAACCACCACTCCCAACAGGCCTACTCAGGTGGGCAACCGGGATATTTTCGTGAGTCGCCCGCTCCAGGCGATATTGATACCGTCAGCATTATTGGCGATAGTTTCCGCTATTTCGGCCGCAATTGGGTACCGTGGCTTGTTGCCCCGCTGGTGCAAATGGTCGTCCTTTTCGTCGCATACCTCATCATCGCCGTCATCTTTGCCGCCGGTGGCGGCTCCCTTTCCATCGAGGCGGCGACCGAGGGAACAGCCTTGGACGGTTCCCTCGGCGTGCTGGGCGTGCTGTTACTCGCCCTCGCGGTAGTAGCCCTGATAATTGTCTGTCTGTGGGCAACTGCAATCTGGTGCCAAGCCGCTAATAAGCAGGTCAATGGCCAGGATTTAACATTCGGTGATTTCTTCACGTTCAAAGGCATGGGTGGCATCATGCTGGCCTACCTCGTAACCAGCGTGGTCATCGGCATCGGCTTAGTCCTGCTGGTAATTCCCGGACTTTTCGCCCTGTTCTTCTGGTGGTGGGTCCCAGCCGTCAAGGCGGCGCGCCCCGACCTATCCTTAGGGGCCTGCTTCAAGCTTTCCGCAGAGATCGCAAAGAAGAACGTCGGTACCACCTTGCTGGTCGGTATCGCGCTCATCATTCTCCACATGGCGCTAGGCTCAACCGTGGTGGGTTTTGTCGTGCTGCCGGGACTCATGGCCTTAGCCCCCATCCTTTTCGTGCGCCGCAACCTCGGCATGCACGGCTAGGCGGGTAGGGACTCGTGCGTCCCAGGCTAACTAGCGCACAGGCAGGGGGCTGGGAAGATAATCGGCGCCAGTTAATTCACCGTTATTGAAGGACAAAACCCACACCGAGGCCTTTTTAAACTTCAATTCCTCCTGCGGCTTCTTGAGGAATTGCGGTGCTAAGTCCTCAATGATGCCAGGGATGGTTTGTCCCTGGCTGATAATGACAGGCACCCCGCCATCTTTTACAACGCGGAGGAAAGCTTTCTTGGCGGCCGCCGGGTTCTTTTCCCACACCTCATCGCCAAAGTCCTTATTAATGGCAATGTCTTTACCCAGTTCATCGGCAAGCGGTGCGGCGGTTTGCTGGCAGCGGTGCGGGCGAGCAGAATAGATCGCGGTGGGGTGGTATGCGGCCAGCATGGGCACGAGCATTTCCGCCTGGCGGCGCCCCTTCTTATCCAAAGGTCGCAGATTGTCATCGCCCTCCCACTTCTTACGGTCATGGGCGTGAGCGTGGCGAACGTACAATACGCGCGTCGTGGGGGCGAGCTGCAGCCGCTTTTGTGCCTTTGCAACGACGTCGGTGTCAACGTCATAAGACAAAAGCTGTTGCGCTTGGCCTATGGGCACCCAACGCAGCTCATCAGTCTCATCGTTGGGCGTATAGGTGCCGTTGAGGTAGAACGCCGCCCAGTAATAGACCACCTTGGTGCGACCCTGTACGGGGTAGGTAACCTTGCCAATCAACTTGCCAAGGCGCACGTGAAAGCCGGTTTCTTCCTCGATTTCCCGCGCCGCGGTAGTAGGTAGCGATTCGCCTGGGTCCACCTTTCCCTTGGGCAGGGACCAATCGTCATAATGCGGGCGATGGATGAGTGCGATTTCTGGGTTCGCAGGCTCGCCGCGCCAGACGACGGCGCCAGCGGCAAGGGTAGTGCGGGGAAATTCCTTAGCGGGCTCCACCGGAATTTCTTGGTGCCGGCCGGAAATGAATTTTTCGGACTTTTTATCTTTATCGGTCTCGTGCATCTTCTTCGCGCTCGGCATAGCTCTTTGTGCCTTCCTTCGGTAAGTAAAAAATTGGCGTTAACCTCATGATCATTGTTCCACGGGGGAGATCCCTGCCGCATCCTTGCCACGCCCAGAATGATAAATGCCTTAAGGTGGAAATAATAGGAAAAACGTTTGGAGGAAGCCATGGTAAATGTAGCGGTGATGGGTGCCGGTTCCTGGGGCACCACCCTAGCCAAGGTATTCGCGGACGCAGGAAATGATGTCACCCTGTGGGCGCGACGGACCGAATTGGCGGACGCGATCAATAAAACGCACACCAACCCGGATTATTTGCCGGATATTCACCTTCCCGCAGCGCTGCGCGCTACACACGATGAGGCAGAGGCGCTCTCCGGCGCGGATATCGTGGTATTCGGTGTGCCGTCGCAGTCCCTGCGCGCCAACGTGGAGCGCTGGGCGCCCGCACTACCTGAAGATTCCACCCTGGTCTCCATTTCCAAGGGCGTAGAGACCAGCACGCTCAAGCGCATGAGCGAAGTCATCGTGGATGCGGCAGGCGTGGATCCACAGCGCGTGGCGGTACTTTCTGGGCCCAACTTGGCTAAGGAAGTGGCGCAGGGGCAGGTTGCGGCCACGGTCATCGCGTGCACCGACGAAGAGCGTGCCAAGGCAGTGCAGGCGGCTATCGCAGCGCCCTACTTGCGGCCCTATACAAATACCGATGTCATCGGCGCTGAAATCGGTGGTGCTTGCAAAAACGTCATCGCCTTAGCCTGCGGCATGGCCTCAGGCAAGGGGCTGGGCAATAACACCATGGCTACGATGATTACCCGCGGCTTGGCGGAAATTACGCGCCTTGGCACGGCGTTGGGCGCGGAGCCTTTCACCTTTTCCGGCTTGGCAGGTTTGGGCGATTTGGTTGCTACGTGTAACTCAACGCTTTCGCGCAACAGGACCTTCGGTTACCGCCTTGGTCAAGGCGGCAGCCTAGAAGAAGCGAAAGCGGCTACCAATGGCCAGGTGGCAGAAGGTGTGTTTTCTTCGGATTCCATCTTCCGCTTAGCCCAGCAGGCTGGTGTAGAGATGCCCATTACGGAAGCCGTCTACGGAGTGTGCCATCAGGGCATGGCGGTAGACGATATGATCATCGCCCTTATGGGTCGCTCCAAGAAGTCGGAGTAGCAAAAAGGTAAAATCATCGCCCATGACTGAAAAGACCCGCGTGGCCGTCCTTTACGGTGGCCGCAGTACCGAGCACTCCGTGTCCTGCGTATCCGCAGGCGCAATCATGAAGCACCTCGATCCGGAAAATTTCGAGGTGGTGCCTATTGGCATTACGCGCGAGGGTGCGTGGACACCCGGTGATACCGAGGGGCTAGAAATCGTCGATGGCGTCATGCCGGAGGTCAAGTACGGCACGGAACTGGCTTTGGCTGCCGATCCTTCGCGCAAGGGCGAAATCCGCGCGATTAATAATGGATCGTTGTATGCCCAGGTCGACGTTATTTTTCCCATTCTCCACGGTCCCTATGGTGAAGACGGCACAATGCAGGGGCTTTTTGAGCTCTCCGGTATCCCATATGTGGGCCCTGGCGTATTGGCGTCCTCGGTAGGAATGGACAAGGAATTTACCAAGAAGATTCTTTCCGCAGCGGGCCTGCCGGTGGCACCAGAGGTCATTGTCCAAGGGCGCAAGGAATTAACCGCGGAGGAAAAGGAGCGGCTTGGCCTTCCGGTCTTTGTTAAGCCTGCCCGCGGGGGCTCTTCGATTGGGGTATCCAAGGTGAGCGACTGGGCGGATTTCCCAGCAGCCGTGCGCATTGCCTTGGAAGACGATGACAAGATTCTGGTCGAGCCAGAAATCGTCGGCCGTGAGGTAGAGGTCGGCGTGCTGCAATACCCGGATGGCAAGCTTATTGCCTCGGTGCCGGCCCTGCTCAAGGGCATTGATGACTCCGATGAGGGCTTCTACGGCTTTGAGACCAAATACCTAGATAACGTGGTCACGGCCCAGATTCCCGCGCGTTTCTCGGAAGAGCTCACGGCGCAATTGCGCGATATGGCGATTCGGGCCTTTAAGGCGCTCAACTGCGCCGGCCTTTCCCGGGTGGATTTCTTTGTCACCGAAGAAGGCCTGTACATCAACGAGGTCAATACCCTGCCGGGATTTACCCCGATTTCCATGTACCCGCAGGTGCTGGCGGCCTCTGGCGTGGATTATCCCACGCTGCTTGAGGTGCTCATCGCCAGCGCCCAAGCCCGCACTGCGTAGGTCCGCGGGCCGGCTTTACCTTTCTGGAATGTGCTTCGCGGTGATATCGCTTAGGGCCACCAATGCTGCCTGCGCGGAATCCTGCGGGGCATGTAACGCCAGGTAATTCTCGCGGCCTAGCGCAAACCAGGTTCCAGCAGTAGTGCCTTGCGCCAAGGTCGTGTCCTCAAACCAGGCGATGTCGTTAACCTGTTGGAGCTGCACGCCCGCCTCGTAATTTTCCGGCTGGGCGACGCCACAGCGCGCGACGATGTCCTCGTGCCCCTCAGAGCTCCATACGTAGGTGTCCTTATCGTCTACATCGCGGCGGTGGTAGCCATCCGCAATCTCATCCGGTAGCGCCTTTTCTACCGCAGCGCAGCGGTCATTTTTTGCCGGTTTCAGATCGCGCAATGGGGCTGGGTGGGTCTCCGCTGGCTTATTCTCCAGGGTAGAAACGGCCTCGTTGAGGTCCTTCGGCTCTTCGTCATTAAAGGTGGTTACCGCCACGACGGGAAAGCGTTGGGTCGAATACCAGGTAGAAAGGTTGGAGCCAGAGGTTGCGTCCTTGACCTTGAACCACTGCTCACCATCGATATCTTGCGTGGTGGAGTAATCGGTGTACTGGAAGGGCATGGCAACACCACAGCGCGCCGTTACCTTTTCCTGGGAATTGGCGGCCCAGGCGGCAACGCCGGCGGGAACGGGTTCCGCAACATCGGCGCGCGGTTGACCCATGGCTTCATCGGGAAGCGCATGCACAAAGTCCGTGCACGCCTGCGAGTTGGCCTCCGGGGAATCCACCGGGGAGACCGCCACGGGGGCCTTGGCCGTGTTTGTGAATACGTATTTCGCGCCGAAAAGGACCGCTAGAACCATCACTATGGACAACCCAAGTGAAATGAAGATCGCGGTGCGGTTAAATTGGGATGTCATAGGGGCTCATTTTATCGAAAGGATGCCGGTGAACTTAAGTCAGACTCTCGCGGACGTGGGGGAGCAGGCGGTGATTCGAGAAATTACCGCGGCCGCTCCCAGTAGCTTGAATGGTGATGATGCTGCTGTGCTTTTCGCGGCACCACCTAATTCACGCACGGTGGCCTCTACCGACCTGATGGTAGATGGCCGGCACTTCCTCCGGGAATGGTCCACTCCGCGCGAAATTGGCAAAAAGGCCATCCTGCGTAACTTTGCCGATATCGAAGCCATGGGTGCGCGCCCAGTGGCGGCCCTTTTAGCCATCGCTGCACCGAGCGACACGCCGGTGAGTTTTGTCAGGGACGTGGCCAAGGGCATCGCCGAGCATTGCTCTTTCTACAACGCCGAGCTGGTGGGCGGGGATATTACGAAATCAGACCTGCTGGTCATCAACATCACCGCCATAGGCTTTTTGGGCGGCAGCCGGGCAGCGTTGACCCTTGATGCGGCGCGCGCGGGCCAGAAAGTCGTAGCCCACGGCGAGATTGGCCACGCCGCGGCGGGGCTGTCCCTGCTGCAGCGCTTTGGCCGCGATCTGCCGGCAGAGCATGCGGATTTGTACCCGCTCATTGATGCCCAATGCGCCCCCTGGCTCAGCCCCGGCCGCGGCGTTATCGCCCGCGCCGCCGAGGTTACGGCCATGACCGATAATTCCGATGGCCTCATCCAAGACTGCGGAACCATGGCGGAGCGCTCTGGTGTGCACATTGATTTGGATGCCGATGCCATCCAGCCCGATCCGCTCCTGCACGCCGCGGCCGCCGTCCTCGATTGCGATCCGTGGCAGTGGGTCCTTGCCGGCGGCGAGGACCATACGCTGATCGGAACCACCGCAAAGCAGGCGCCTTCAGGTTTCCGGGAAATCGGCACCGTCTCGCGCGGAAGCGGCGTTACAGTAGATGGCACACGTCCCCGTTATGCAGAAGGGTGGGCAGGATTTTAAATATGCACCCGACCTATCATCCCTCGTGGGAACCGGTTCTCGCACCGGTGCTGGAGCGCCAGTGGCCACGGATTTCTCAGGCGCTGGAAGGCCAGGATTACCTGCCCCCGGCAGAAGATGTATGCAGGGCATTGCAGATGCCGCTTGACGATGTCCGCGTGCTCATCGTTGGCCAAGACCCCTATCCCACCCCGGGCCACGCCATGGGGATGGCCTTTTCCACCAAACCTGGGGTCAAGCCCCCACGCTCCTTGGTTAATATTTATCGCGAGCTTAATGACGATGTGGGCGTTCGCGGGCGCGAAGACGGTGATCTGAGCGCCTGGGCCGACCAGGGGGTATTGCTCCTCAACAGGGTGCTGACCGTGGCGCCGGGGCAGGCGGGATCGCACCGGCGCATTGGTTGGGAAGAAGTGACCGAGGCCGCTATCCGCGCCCTCAACCGCACGCCGATGGTCGCCCTTTTATGGGGCCGCGATGCCCAAACCTGCGAGCGCTTCCTCCCCGATGTGCCCTGCATTACCTCCCCGCACCCGTCGCCGCTTTCCGCCAGCCGCGGGTTCTTTGGCTCCCGCCCATTTTCCCGGGCAAACGCCCATTTGCGCGACCAAGGCGCGCGAGAGATAGCGTGGGACTTGTAAACTATTGTGCATGTCATACCCCAGCACGCTGGACGCTCGCGGATTGCGCAATTGGGCGCACCGCGCTGTAGGCGAGCTTTCCCATCGGCGCGCCGAGATTAACGCGCTCAATGTTTTTCCGGTTCCGGATTCAGATACTGGCTCAAATATGGCGCACACCATGGAAGCCGCCGTCGCCGAGGTGGAAAAGGGCGACGGCGACGTTGCGGCGGCGCTAGCCATGGGGGCCGTGCGCGGGGCGCGGGGAAATTCCGGGATGGTGCTCTCGCAGGTCCTGCGCGGGGTCGCGGAGGCCACCGTGGATTCCACCATCGATGGCGCCATTTTTGCAGCTTCGCTTATGCACGCGGTTGAGCTCGTGGACCTCGCGATTGCGGAACCGGTGGAAGGAACGGTCATTACCGTATTGCGGTGTGCCGCAGAAAGGGCGGAGAGCACCGCTCGGCAACCCGATTATAGTTTTCACGGCGTCGTATCAGAGACGATTTCTTCTGCCCGCACAGCTCTCGCGGAAACGCCCTCGCAGCTGCCAGAACTGCGCGCGGCCGGGGTGGTGGATGCGGGCGGTGCCGGCTTGGTCATCCTCTTAGAAGCCCTCCTTGCAGAAATTGAGGGCACGACGAGCCACGCACCCGAATCCATGCAGGAAACCGTCACTGAACTTGAGGTTGTGTTCTTTTTCGAAGGCAATAGCGCGGCACTGAAAGAGAAGATTGCCCCCTTGGGCACGAGCTTGGTCATCGCGCAGGCAGGCGACGATAGCGCCTCGATCCACATCCATTCCACCCAGGCCGGCAAGGTCATCGAAACCGCCTTTGCTGAAGGATCGGTCAGCAACTTGCGCCTCGAGGCACTTCCGGAAACCTCGGCCCCACGCGGAGACACTGAAGCCGGTCAGACGCGCACAGTCTATGCCGCGGTGCCCGCCGGCCCTATGGCCGAGTTAGTACAGTCCGCTGGGGTTACGGTGGTCGAACCAGGAGAAACCTTCCACGCGGCGGGCGAGGACATCGTTTTATCCAGCGGGCTAGAAGAGTACGCAACTGCAGAGCATACCGTGGACATTTCTTCGCTCGCGGCGGGGCTGGCCGCCATCTCCGTCTATGAGCCGGATAATGCGGATACCGCCGCGGTCGTAGAATCCATGTGCGATGCGGCGCAATCGATGCGGGTGGCACACCCAGCAGAAGAGACCGAGGCCGCCATCGCGCAGATGTGCCGCCAGCTGCTTGCCGCAGGCGGGGAACAGGTCACGGTCATTAGTCCGCTTAATATCTCGCAAGAAGCTTTGGCAGCAGAGCTCGGCGTCGACGTGGTGGCCTTGCAGGTACCGGATATTCCCACTGAGATTGGGGTGGAATAGCGATGCTTGGCTGGCAGGATGACCGCCCATTGACCGATGTGCTGGATAAAAAAGACGCCACGAAGATCAACAAAGCGCTAGGTTATAAGACCTGCGGGGAACTCTTAGCGCACTACCCGCGCGACTACATTCGCCACAATCAAGACGTGGGGCTTGGCGATGCCGCCGAGGGCGATATCGTCACCGTTACCGGAACCGTAACGGGAATAACGACTCGCGATACGGGCAAGACGACCATCATTAACGTCCAACTCGATGGCCATATCATCGCCACGTTTTTTAATGCCATGTATGTCTTGCGCATGCTCCATCGCGGGCAGCGGGTGATGATGAGTGGAAAATTGAAATATTTCCGCCAGCAGCCCCAGCTACAACAACCGGATTTCGTAGAAATCGATGCCTTCGGGCGCCCAGACGGAGAACTTGCCGCCTACCAGGCGCCTGCGGCGGGAAAGAAGAAGCCCCAAAAGGCAACTGGGTCCCTGCGCAACCTGTCCCAATTCGGCCGACTCGATAAATTATTGCTCGAGCGGGAATGGATCCCAGTTTATCCCGCCACGGCAAAGATCACCTCGTGGTACCTCATGGGGGCCATCCACTACGTGCTCGCGCATACCCCAACCATCCGGGAACCTTTAGACCAGCAGATGATTATCAGCCTGGACCAAGCGGTGCGCGAAATCCATGAGCCCGGCGCGGCTGGCCCGCAGCGCGCGATCCAGCGCCTCAAATACAACGAGGCGCTCTCCATTGGCCTGGTCATGGCGCTGCGCCAGCGCGATGCGCACGCGCACACGGCCCCGACGATGCCCGCCATTTTGGGCGGCTTCCGCGAAGAGTTATTGACCCACCTACCCTTTGAGCTCACACGGGGCCAGCGACGGGTCATCACTGAGATCGATGATGACCTGTCTGGTTCCTTACCCATGATGCGCTTGTTGCAGGGCGAGGTGGGCTCGGGGAAAACGATGGTCGCCACCTGCGCCATGCTGCAGGCCGTCGATGCTGGGAGCCAGGCGGCGCTGCTTGCTCCCACCGAGGTTTTGGCTTCCCAGCACGCGGCCTCTATTGGTACGTCGGTGCCAGAAGGTGTCAAGGTTGTGCTCTTAACCGGCTCCATGCGGACCGCCGAGAAGCGCCAAGCCCTCCTGGATATCGTCTCGGGTGAGGCGAATATCGTCATCGGCACGCATGCCATCATTCAAGAATCGGTCGAGTTCTTCGATTTGGGGTTGGTGATCGTGGATGAGCAGCACCGCTTTGGCGTAGAGCAACGCGATAGCCTGCGCTCTAAGACGCGCGAGGGGATAAGCCCCCACGTTTTGGTCATGACGGCAACCCCCATCCCGCGCACCATCGCCATGACGATTTTCGGTGATCTCGCGGTATCGACGCTCGCTGAGCTGCCCGGCGGGAGAAAGCCGATTCAATCCGCAGTGGTGGCGGAGTGGCGGCCCATATGGGTGGCGCGGGCGCTCGAGCGCATCCGCGAGGAAGTGGCGCATGGCCACCAGGCCTATATCGTCTGCCCGCGCATCGAAGGCGAGGGCGGCGTGCTTGAACTGGCGGAACAGCTTGCTGCTGGCCCGTTTAAGGGGCTGAGGGTAGATATCTTGCACGGCAAGATGCCGAATAAGGATGAGGTCATGACCTCATTTGCCCGGGGCGAGATCGATATCTTGGTATCCACCACGGTCATCGAGGTGGGCGTCGATGTTCCCAACGCCACGGTCATGCTCATCCGCGAGGCGGAGAATTTCGGCGTCTCCCAGCTACACCAATTGCGCGGGCGCGTAGGCCGCGGTGGCAACGCGTCCATTTGCCTGATGCATACGAAAGCGGAGGATAACTCGGCCTCGTATCGGCGCATTACCCAGATTGCCCAGACCTCGTCTGGGTTTGACCTTGCGGAATTAGACCTTCGGCAACGCCACGAGGGCGATATCCTGGGTGCGGTGCAATCTGGTACGCACCGGACGCTGCGGTTGCTCAACCTTGCCGATGACCAAGATATCGTTGAGCGCACTCACGCGGATGCGTATGCCATGGTCCAGCGCAATCCCCAGTTGGCCGAAGAGTTGACGCGGAATTTGAGTCAAAGCGAGCAGGAATACTTGGAGAAAAATTAAGAGGGGATAGGCTATAGGTATGAAAATCTACGCCCCCTTCGCGGGCATCGTTCGCTGCCATGTCGATGTAGGCGAGAAGATCAGCACTGGTCAAGAGCTAGCTACCGTTGAGGCGACGAAGCTGGAATCGCCCGTCGTGTCCCCAGGCCCGGGGACGATTACTCGCATAGCGGTGGCAGATTTTAGCGATGTTATTGGCGGAGACTTAATTATGGAGATTGGAGAAACGTAAATGACGCGGATTATTGCAGGCGAAGCGCGGGGGCGGACTATTAAAGTTCCGGCAGAGGGAACGCGCCCGACCGCCGATCGCGCGAGGGAAGGCCTGTTTTCCTCGTTGAATGCCCGCTGGGGGTTCCCGGGTTCCAAGGTGCTTGACCTATTCGCTGGATCCGGCGCCTTGGGGTTGGAAGCATTAAGCCGTGGGGCAGACGAGGCAGTGCTGGTGGAATCCAACCCTGCGGCGGTATCCATCATCAAGCACAACATAGGCGTGGTGAAACATCCTGGTGCCCGCGTGGAGGAGAGGAAGGTATCTACGTACCTGGCCAGCGCCCCGCGCGGCTACTTCGATCTGGTTTTAGCGGATCCGCCCTATGCGTTTGACGATGTCGCAGGGCTTATCGCCGCAATAGAGCCAGTGCTTACAGATAGCGCGATGGTGGTCATTGAACGCCACGTCGAGTCGCCCGAGACCGAATGGCCCGAAGGGTTTGAACCGACGGGGCAGAAATTAAAGAAGCGTACCTTCGGCATCGCGCGCATGGATATGGCAGTCTATACCCGTCCCGGTACCGACGATGCCGATGACACCTTAGATAACTAGAGAAAGCGATATTTTATGACCACAGCCGTGTGTCCTGGGTCTTTTGACCCCATCACTCTTGGCCACGTGAATATTTTTGAACGCGCCAGCCAGATGTTTGATGAGGTTACGGTGCTTGTTACTGGCAACCCAGAAAAGCCTTCCGGATTATTTAGCGTGCACGAGCGCATGGACCTTATCCGCCAGAGCGTGGATTCGCGCATTAACGTGGATTATTGGTCCGGCTTGCTCGTGGACTATACCTCGCAGCACGGCGTTGACGTTTTGGTCAAGGGACTGCGTTCTTCCCTGGACTATGAATACGAACTGCCGATGGCGCAGATGAACCGGCGCTTGTCTGGCATCGATACGGTCTTTTTGCTTACCGATGAAAAGTACGGCTACATCAGCTCTTCGCTGTGCAAACAGGTCGCGCAATTTGGCGGCGAGGTCACCGGCATGCTTCCTGATCCGGTAGTACAAGCGGTCAAGGAAAAATACCGCCGATGATATTGGCGCTGATTATTTTTGCCGTCGTTGTCGCGGGATCCACCCTGCAACGCGTCTCCGGCATGGGGCTTGGCCTTATTGGCGGCCCCATTCTCATGCTGGTCATGGGCCCGGTAGAAGGCATCCTCGTGATCAATGTCTTGGCGGCGGTCAATGCGCTGCTCACCACGGTTACTGTCCGCCGCAATGTGAGCTGGAGAATGTTTGGACTCATCGCGCCAGTGATGATTATCGGTTCTCTCGCAGCGGCAGCGTTGATTAGCAAGATCGATACCGCAGGACTATTGATAGTGGTGGGTGCAGCGCTTCTTATCGCCTTGGCAGTAGTGACCTATGGCGGTAGATTCATCCCGCCGATGGAAGGCAAGGGACCCGCCATCTCCGCGGGCATTCTTGGCGGATTTACCAATACTCTGGCGGGAGTGGCCGGCCCGGTCATTACCGTCTACGCTCAGGCAGCCAAATGGCCGCAAGCCATGTACACGGCGACCCTGCAACCGATTTTTGTGGTGGGCGGAATCTTTTCCGTTATCACCAAGACCGCGCTCGGTGCCGCGACATTTGATGGCTTGCCCTGGATCATTTGGCCCGCAGGCGTTGCAGGCATGTTCATCGGCATCTGGCTGGGATCGCGCATCGCGCACGTGGTGTCCAGGGATATCGCGCGCGCACTGTCGCTATCGGTCGCTAGCCTCGGCGCTCTCAGCGCACTGATTCGCGGTATCGTCACCTACGGTGCCTAGGGCGCGGCTGGCACCGCACGAGGTTTACCTAAAGAAGCGAGGACAAGAACTCTTTGGTGCGCGGCTGCTGTGGATTGTCGAGCACTTCAGCCGGGGTACCGGATTCAAGGACTACTCCGCCGTCCATGAAGAAGATTCTATCGGCGACCTCGCGCGCAAAGCCCATCTCGTGGGTGACCACGAGCATGGTCATACCCTGGGCGGCGAGATCCTTCATGACGCGGAGAACCTCGCCGACGAGCTCGGGATCGAGGGCGGAGGTGGGTTCATCGAAAAGCATGAGCTTGGGCTCCATCGCCACGGCGCGGGCGATGGCAACGCGCTGCTGCTGGCCCCCGGACAGCTGAACCGGGAAGTTATCGGCCTTGGAAGCAAGTCCCACCTCGTCCAACAGCTCCATGGCACGCTTCCGCGCCTTATCCTCCGGCACCTTCTTGACCTGTATTGGTGCTTCAATGATGTTTTCAATCACCGTGCGGTGGGGGAAGAGGTTGAAAGATTGGAAAACCATGCCGATATCGGAGCGCTGCTGCGCAGCTTGCTTCTCGCTAATTTCGTACAGAATTCCGTTCTTTTCGCGGTAGCCAATGAGTTCACCATCGACATAAAGGCGGCCTGCCGTGGCCTTATCCAGGTGGTTAACGCAGCGCAGGAATGTTGACTTACCGGAACCAGATGGGCCCAATAGGCAGGCAACCTCGCCGGGCTGGACCTCTAAGTCGATGCCCTTGAGCACCTCGAATTGACCGAAGGATTTGTGCACATTTTGCGCGGAGATCATGGGAATAGTCATTAGTTTTTACCCTCCTGGATTACGGAGACGTTGCGGGGGATAGTACCTTCGGCATCGGCAAGCGAGGCAAGTTGGCGCCCGGTGAGCTCGCGGGTGGCGCCGCGCTCAAAGTGGCGCTCGAGGAAGTACTGGCCCACCATGAGCAGGGAAGTAATGACCAAGTACCACGAGGCAGCGACCATCAAGAGCGGAATGGGCTGGAAGAGGGCTGCGGAAATGTCCGTAGCGCGGCCGAAGATCTCGTGGGTATAGGGGATGGCAACCACCAGTGACGAGGTCTTGAGCAAGGAAATGAACTCATTGCCTGTCGGCGGGATGATAATGCGCATCGCCTGCGGCAACACGGTGCGCCGCATGGTCATCCACCAAGACATGCCGAGGGCCTTGGATGCTTCTTTTTGGCCTTCTGGCACCGAGGAAATGCCCGATCGCACGATTTCTGCCATATAGGCGGCCTCATTGAGGCCCAAGCCCATGACAGCCAAGAAGAAGGCATTGGTCAACACGCTTTGCAGGGAGATCTCTGTAAAGCCCAAGTTGATGGACTGGTAAATCGCAGAAAGCAAGCCCCAGAAGACCAGCTGGACATAAATCGGGGTGCCGCGAAAGATCCACAGAAAGATCCAGGAAATGGCGCGCAGGATAGGGTTGGGCGACATGCGCATCACTGCGAGGATGGCGCCGCCTACCACACCAATGATCATGGACAAGATGGTGATCGCAATCGTGTGCAGGGAGGCGATAGCGATGCGCTGATCAAAGAGATACTGGAAGTACGTATCCCACCCAAAGGCCTCATTGCGCGCGGAGGCAATGACAAACCACAGGCCAAGAATAAGTAGCACGGCTGCGCAGAGCCACCGCCAGGGGTGGCGCAGTGGCCGGGCTTCGATCTTGGCTGGTGCCTCCTGCTGCGCCGTGGGGCCGGCTGCCTCTTTGTGCTCGTTAACCATTGATGGGCCTTTCATTAATCATCGCCTGGTCTACTAATCCATCTTCAATTCCCCAGCGGGCCAAGATCTCCGCGTACTCACCGGTATCGATGAGGTGCTGGAGGGCAGCGGCTGAGGCTTTGGCCAAGTCCGAGTCCTTTGGAACCGCGAACCCGTAAGGGGAGGCCTGGAACATATCGCCCACAGCTCGCATCTTTCCCTCGGAACGATTGACCGCCCAAGCCGTTACCGGCGAGTCTGCGGATAGGGCATCGGCGCGGCCCATAAGGACGGCGAGCGCGGCATTATCCCCGGTGTCATAGGACAAGACGGTGAGATCGCCATCGCAGGCTTCTTGCTTGGGGCGCACATCGTCGGTCTCGGACACGGTGGTGCGCTGCACGGCGACGGTCAGACCGCAAGGGTTTTGGGGATCGACCCTATTGGGGCCATCGACAAGCTCTGCCCACTGGATGCCCGCATAGAGGTGGTCCACGAAGTCGAATTCATCGCGGCGATCGGCCGTATCCGTAAACCCGGAGGCGCCCATGTCTATCTGGCCGGACTGTACCGCCGGCAAGATCATGGAGAAGTCTTGCTCCAGGGCCTGGAATTTCAGGCCCAACACGCCTGCGACGGCGCGGGCAAGGTCGAGCTCTACGCCCTGCAGATCGCCGTGGGAGTCCTTGAGCTGAAACGGGGCATAGGGCGGGTTCGTCCCTGCCGTGAGCACGCCGTCATCGTCGTGGTACATCGCGGCGATCTCTGGGACCTCGGTGGTTTTTGGTTCCTCCCAACCCTGCGGAGTGGAATCCTCCTCGTTGACCACGCACGCGCTCAAGGGGAGTGCGCACGCCACCACGGCGGCCGTTAGTGGTCGATGATTAATCGCCCAGGGCATTAATATTCCGCCGTCCTTTCCTCGATGGCTTGCGCGTTCCTGCGGTCGACGTAGATGAAGATGGACACGATGATGGCACCGAGGATGAAGTATCCGATGATGGCGCCCGAAGAGGCGTCCTGGTCTGCACCCCACGGCCAAAGGGCGCGCAGGGATCCCAGCATGAAGCCCGCCATGGCGGCCAGGGTGGGAGCGCGGTGGGTGCTGAGCAAATAGTTGAGCAATTTGATAAATGCGGCAAGGCCGCACAGGGCACCGAGTGCAAAGACGCCCATGGTGCCCAACTCGCGGTCCGATACCGCGCCGATGATCGGCTGGTATAGCCCCATGGTCAGCAAGATAAGCGAGCCGGAAATACCCGGCAGGATGAGCGCACATACAGCAATCGCCGCGGCAAAGAAGACCACGATGAGGCTCGGGTCATCTTGCGGCTCGGAGGTAAAGCCCGTGACGATGAAAATCACGATGGTAGCTACGATAAACGCGATGATGGAGGAGGGGGCGGTGCGCTCTGCCTTGGACAACATGGAAAGCGGAACGATGATGGAGACGACCACCATGCCTAAAAAGAGGGCGCTGGAGGTAGAGACGTTGTTGTCGACGAAGTTGGACAGGAGGGTGGAAAAGCCGAAGACGGCGATGAACATGCCGACGGCGACGGAGGCTAGAAAAGACCACTCGACCTTTTTAAAGTTGCCGGAGATGAGGTCGTTTGCATTGCGGACGGCGCGCTCATAAATCCCCACGATGAGGGCGACGGTTCCGCCGGAGATGCCGGGAACCAGTTCGGCCATACCGATGAGGGCGCCACGAATGGCATTCAAAATATACTGCATAAATTAAAAATCTACCTGGGTATAAGACATGACTGCGGTTGACGAGCCACTCGGGGTGCCAAAAAGCTCGTTGCTCAAGACCGAACGGCGTGATGGAACACCGCCCGTGGTGGCTTAATCCTGCATATCTTTCATTACTTTAACGGTTATCTACCTTATATGAGATGGGCTGCTGCTTAAAGTCTCGAGGTAAGAAGGTATTATTTTGCAGCGATCTTGCTTCTCGGGCGTTGTGTAAATATGCAATTCGCGGAAGGATATACGTAGAATCGAAGCAGGAAGATAAACAAGGTGGCATGACGAAACCCGCTTCCTCCGTGGATATTTATCCGGAAGGAAGCGGGGTTAAAATGTGCCCCTGGTGAGACTCGAACTCACACCAACTAACGTAATGTAAGGGTCTGACCAGGGAGTAATTTATGTTGCCACGTTTTGCGACAACGATTTGACAACGCCAATACCCAAAAATCTCACAAAACCAATACTGATAAAAACATCCAAAGTTAGAAAGGAACCCCATTGCGGCAAAAAGTAGCAAAGGACCTGACCCCTGTTTGGTAGACACCTGATATCCAGCCCGGTTGGGTTGGGAAGAAAGGTAATCTACCACCATGCCTAGGTACTCCGAACAGTTCAAACGTGATGCTGTGGCCCTCTACGAAAATAATGAGGACCTCTCACTTCACGTGGCTTCAGCAGAGCTTGGAGTCAATCGTTCCTCACTTTATTCCTGGATCAAGCAGTACGGCACCGGCAAACGCGCCCGCACGAAGACCCTGCGTGACAAGGCCCAGGCGACGACTGATTCCGAACGGATCCGCCAGCTAGAAAAAGAAGTCTCTAAGCTGCGCGAAGAACGCGATATCCTGCGCAAGGCCGCGAAATATTTTGCCGAAGAGACACGCTGGTAATCCGCTTCCAGTTTGTCTATGACCACCGAACCGAGTACTCGGCTCACACGGATGTGCCACGTGTTAAAGCTCAATCGATCCTCATTCTACAAATGGCTCAACACCCGCGAAAATCGCAGGTTAAAGACGTGTTCCGATGCTCTTATTGGTGCAAGAATTAAGACCATTTTTGATGATGAGCACGGGCTTTATGGTGCTAAACGCATCGCTGCAAGCCTCAACGACGATACGGGCTTTCCTCCGATCAATCACAAGAAGGTCGCACGCATCATGAAATCCATGGGGCTGAAAGGCTTTACTAAGCGGCGTCGGTGTATCACCACCAGGCGCAAGCCTGGCCACCGCGTCATGCCAGATTTAGTAGGCCGTAAATTCAGCGCTGACAGGCCGAACCACGTGTACGTAGGCGACATCACCTACCTGCCGTGTAAGGGCGGCAAGAATATGTACCTAGCTACGGTCATCGACGTCTACTCGCGCAAACTCGTTGGCCATGCACTGGCCGATCACATGCGGGTATCGCTGGTTATCGAAGCTTTGTCCCATGCCAGGAAAGTCCGCGGAAGCCTTACTGGGGCAATTTTCCATTCTGATCACGGCAGTGTGTATACCTCACAGGTATTTAGGGACCACTGCGCCCATCTTGGTGTGCGCCAGTCCATGGGAGCAGTGGGTACAAGTGCCGATAATGCCCTGGCAGAATCCTTTAATGCCGCCTTAAAGCGTGAAGTCCTGCGTGACCGGAAAGTCTTTGACAATCCCATTGTCTGCCGCCAAGAAGTCTTCCGGTGGTGCATACGCTACAACACGCGCAGACGACACTCCTGGTGTAACCTTCAAGCCCCCGATGACTTCGAAGCACTTAATTCAGCTACATTGAGCCAAGTAGCATAGCGACCCTCCGACGTGTCTACTTTCCGGGGGCAGGCCCCGTAGTTCGGGATGGTGGAAGGTGAACAGATATATAAGATCACATAAAGGTACCGTAACAATAATGATTATCGGTTATATTGGAGCTTTGGGTGTGGTGCACTAGCCGAGTCCATCAAGATTCGAGAAAGGCCTAAATATGAAGGCTATGAAGGCTTTGGGTGTAGTAGCACTACTATCGATTGGCGTCACGGCGAATGCTTTGGCAGCATCGCCAGCACATGCCACACCAGCAGAAACTGACTCTTACGAGCGCATCGCTCAGACGACGATTGAACTGCGTGAGAAAGAGCACATTGATCCGAAGGCTGAGACTCCAGACCATATCGTACAGCAAGTTTTAAATGAATCCGGCTCTGCAGGGGATAAAACAGGCCTTCGAGACTCCGGCGACAATTATGGAACCAACATCGGTAGGCATGAAGCGGCAGCCTGCGCGACCAATCCTTATGATTGTAAGCGCGCGAAATCAGCAATCAAGGACGCGGAACGTATTTCCTCGCAAACGTTTCCAAACAAAGTAACGAACGATAACATTCAGGACGCTGATAGGCATTGTGTATGGCAGGCGCTGACAACGATCCGGGCTAACGCAGATTTTGCACGAAAAATTGGCGATGCCCACGAAACAGACCATCCTGGTTCTCCTGAAGCTGGGCACATGGATCAAACAAACAATGCCATTGTGGGGTTGCCCGCAAATCGTGGACACGTAGTGGAGCTACCTAGTGGTTAGGCAGCGATTTCTTTTCTGCTGGTGGTT
>NZ_JBEHGD010000008.1:0-89140 GCF_040225835.1 Corynebacterium sp. KPL3927 | reverse complement strand
TAACCGCCTAACCAAACCCCGAACTTCATACCGAGCCGAAAGCACAAACGGCTACACCACTACACGGGACTTGACCGGCCTTAGCCCAGGCCTTGCTTGGTGATCCAGAAATCTTATTGCTCGATGAACCGCAAAATGGACTCGATCCACAGGGCATCGCGGAGCTGCGAAAGCTCCTCCAGCAGCTCGCCGCCGCTGGGCATACCGTCGTGGTCAGCTCCCATCAACTCGGTGAAGTCCTTCACCTAGCCCACGACATCACTATTTTGTCCCAAGGCACCATCCGGTACTCCGGCTCCCTGCAGGAACTGGCCCCCAGCGGTGAATTGGAAGCCGAATTCTTCCGCCTGACTTCTGCAGGTGGTGAGACCGATGAGTAACCAGTATCGACGGTATCTCTCAGCAGAACTACTGCGCAGCCGCGGCAGCGCCCTGCAGTGGTTACCATTGCTCGCCCTGCCTCTGGTGTTAATGACGGTGTTATTTTCTGCCTTCGCGTCCTCCGCTGAGGACGCTACCGGGGTTCTTGGCTGGCAGTCCATGTTTATCACCGGCATGTACGCGCCGCTCACTGCGCTTTTTGCTGGCGTTCCAGAGCGCCGCGAGGTGCTCAGCCGCGGCGGCGGCACCCTATGGCGCCGGCTTCATCCTCGCTACGAGCACGCCTCCCGGTTCCTCATCGTCGTGGCAAGCCTCGCAGTTTTTCACCTACTTAATTTCGGTCTGTCCTGGGCGGCGGTTGCAGCGCAAGGGCGTGCAGACCACCAGCTGCTCATCAACGCTGGGGCTTATTCTTTCCTCGGAGCCATCGGCATCGCGGGGCTTGCGACCGCATGCGCCCGCAGGCTGGGCCTTGCCGTTACGCTTATCCTCGCGGTTATCTGGCAGGTCATTAGCGTGCTTCCTCGCGTTGTCGAGGGGCCTTTATGGTGGGCCTTTCCGCCCGCCTGGCCGCTGCGGTTACTATTGCCTGCGCTGCGCATCCACCAGAATTCGGTTCCGCTCGAGCCTGGCGATCCACTCCTGCAGGAAAGCCCGCTTCCTGCACTGGCGTTGTGCCTCATCCTCGCTGTAGCAGGCTCTTTGACCGCAACCATGAAGCCTCGCCGATTACGGCCGCTTTCCCGACCCCGGCGCGTGACGGCGCCCACGGTCAGTGCTGCCGCCACTCCGGCTCAGGGATGGCAGCCTGCCACTGTCTCTCGTGCCGCTGCCCGCTCGCGCCGTGCCGATGCGCTGTGTGGCTTTCACCGGGCCATCATGACGCCAGCGGTCATTACGTGCTTGGTATTAAGCGCCTTAGCGCTGATCTTTATTGCCCTTTACTACCCACCACGTTATGTACAGGGATTCTTCGTATTTCTGCTTCTCCCCGTGGGGGCCGGTGTACTTCCTGTGCTGGTCTGGCCGGGGTTCTCGGGCGCGTGGCCGATTGTTTATACAGAATCTCGCCACTGTTCTACTGCACTTCTCCTGTGGTTACTGGGCATCATCGCAGTGGTGTGCACGTGTGCTTCAGTCGCGGTTATCTTCGCCGGTGGTGCTGCCCTAACCGTACTAGCGCAACTGCCCCTAGCGGTCGGCGTGGGGTACGTCCTCACGGTGATATCGCTCATCGTCGTCATCCGCTTTGGTATCTGGAGCTCACTTGCTCTGACAATCGTCGGCACCATTGTCTCCGTGACGGTAGGCGGCGATGTCCTCGCGAAGACCGTCCTCTGGCTCGTTGCCTTCCCCGCCTGGCCGATGAATGCGGATTCTCCTGGCCGCTACGCCTGTGCTGCGATAATGACCCTGCTTTTCGCCGCCATTACTTCGTGGGCCGCCAGGCGGTTGCTGCGCACACGAGCACTTCGCCCTACCGATTAAATAACTAAGGCCCGCGGGGACTCCGCGGGCCTTAAACTATGCGAGCTTAAAGCTCAGAGGGAGATACGCGCTTGGGCAGGACCACCGGGCGGGCATTAGAAAGCCCCTCCACCACGCGGATGACCTGGTTGGAGTAACCAAACTCGTTGTCGTACCAGACGTAGAGCACCAAGTGCTTGCCGGAGGCGATGGTGGCGATGCCATCGACGATGCCGGCATTGGTATTGCCCACGAAGTCGCTAGAGACGACCTCTGGGGAGGCGATGTAGGAAATCTGCTGGCGCAGATCCGAGTGCAGGGAAACGTTGCGCAGGAAGTCATTGACCTCATCGCGGTCGACTTCTTGCTCCAGCTCCAAGTTAAGCACCGCCATGGACACATCCGGGGTAGGAACGCGGATGGCGTTACCGGTCAGCTTGCCTTCGAACTCCGGCAGGGCCTTGGCCACGGCCTTAGCGGCACCGGTGGCAGCAAGCACCATGTTCAGGCCGGCGGCGCGGCCGCGGCGCTCGCCCTTGTGGTAGTTATCAATGAGGTTTTGGTCATTGGTAAACGAGTGCGCTGTTTCCACGTGACCGTGGGCCACGCCGTAGCGGTCATTGATGACCTTGAGCACTGGGGTAATGCCATTGGTGGTGCACGATGCGGCGGAGAGGATCTTATCGTCATCGGTAATGGCGGAATCGTTGATGCCAAAGACGATGTTTTTAATATCGCCCTTGCCCGGCGCGGTCAGCAGCACGCGGGCCACGCCTTTGGCCTCCAGGTGCTGGGACAGGCCTTCCTTATCGCGCCAAACACCGGTGTTATCTACCAGCACGGCGTTGTTGATGCCGTATTCGGTGTAATCGATCGTGGCTGGGTCGTTGGCGTAGATCATCTGGATCTTGGTGCCATTGGCCCAGATAACCTGTTCTTCCTCGTCCACGCTGATGGTGCCGTTGAAGGCACCGTGGACAGAGTCGCGGCGCAGGAGGCTGGCGCGCTTGATGATGTCCCCTTCGCCCTTATTGCGCACCACAATCGCGCGCAGGCGCACGCCGCCGTAAGCTGCCTCGCGGGCAACAAGGATGCGGGCAAGGAGGCGGCCGATGCGGCCAAAGCCGTAGAGCACGACATCGGTGGGGTCGATGTCCTCGCCGGCACCGACTATTTCCGTGAGTTCATCTTCGAGGTAGCGGCGCAGGTCATCTTCGCCCGACTCTTCAAAGCCCAAGAGGAGGCGTCCGACGTCGATGGACGCGGAGCTCAGGTTCATATCCGCTAACTCGGACAGGATGGGCAGGGTTTCTGCCGTGGAGAGCTGGCGCTGGGCAATGCGGCGTCCGTAGCGGTGGGACTTGATGATGTCGATATCGGTCTGCCCCACCAGCGGGCGGCCGAAGATGGTGGCGACGACGTTGTTGTTGCGGTGCAGTTGGTGGATGAGGGGAATCATCTGTTGCGCCAATTCGAGGCGCTCGTTCCAGTCATCATGTCCAATATGTGCGTTCGCAGTCACGAGGCTCCATCCATTTCTATTTCGGGGGTGGCTAGCAATCTTCGCCCCAAATTTTAGCGTGTATCAGTGTTTGTTTTGGCATAGGGAGTCCAGAATGTCTGCGACACTACCCCCGCGGATTTTGGCCGCCGGCTCACCTACGAGACAGTAGGCTACGGCGCCATCGTGCTGCGCTCGGCGTTCCTTGAGCACGGAATTAAGCATGGGATATATCGGGGGTATATCGGGGTGGGCGCGGGTGTAGTCGGTCTCTAAACCGCGCGCATGCCGCCCGGAAAAGGCGCGGGTGGCTACGGTGGCCCCGCCGCGCTGGAGAAGCTTGCGGTTGTAGTCACTGGTTCCGGCTTCTTTACTCAGCAAAAAGGCAGAGCCGCACGATGCGGCGGCCACGCCGGGCAGGCTTAATACCTGGGTTACCTCTCCTGCCGTGCGCAGCCCGCCCGCGGCAATCAGCGGGATGTTCGGTGCGACGGCGTGGACGGCTTCGTGAACGGCGGCGATGAGCTCTGGCAGTGGCCGATCATCGGGAAGCGCGGTGCGGTCCCACGTGCCGCGGTGCCCGCCGGCAGCGGGCCCTTGTACGCACAGCGCGTCCACTCCCAGTTTGGCGGCAGCGCGGGCCTCATCGGGTGTGGTGACGGTGGTCCAGGCCTCGGCACCCGCGGCGTGGATGCGGGCAAGCTGCTCAGAATCAAAGGTACCGAACATGGACCACACGACGCGGGCGCCGCCCTGAAGCGCCAGCTCGAGCTTGTCGTGGAAGCCGAAGGAATAATCGGGATCCGGCAGCGGGGTACCTTCGGCCGTGGCCAGATCCGCGGCGGCGGCCAACTGCTCAGGAGTTAACGGATCCTGCGGGCAAAACAGGTTCACCCCAAAGGGGATGCCGGCGCAGGCATCGATCTGGCTGCGGGCAGAATCCACGCTGGCAGACCCAAGCCCCAGGGTGCCAAAGGAGCCGGCCGCATGCGCGGCGCGCACCAGATGCACGGTGGTAGGCCCGCCCGCCATGGGCGCTGGCATTACGGTTCGGCGCAAAGATTGAATAACCTGGCTCATAGGACACTACTGTACCGAGCTAGAAAGGCGCATTCGTGGCAGCTTTGAAAGATTTTATTGCCCGGTTTTTCGGCGGTCCCTCGCCAGCGCAGCAGGGGCTGGACCCGGCCGAGTTAGAGGCAGACTGGCTCATCATTGGCCTGGGCAATCCCGGCGCGAAGTACGCAGCCACTCGCCATAACGTGGGATACATGGCCGTCGACGATGTACTGGCCCAAGGCGGCGACGTGCTTGAGCCGGTGCGCGGAATGGACCTCGAGGCAGCCCCGCTGCGCTGGGGCGATACCCGCGCGCTGGCGGTGCGCACGACAACGTTTATGAACCTCTCCGGCGATCCGATTGCCCCGCTGGCGCAGGCTTTGGGCATTGCGGCAGACCACATCATCGTCATCCACGATGAGCTCGACCTGCCGGCCAATAAAATTCGTCTGAAGCAGGGCGGCAATGAAAATGGGCACAACGGGCTGAAATCGCTCACGCACAACCTGGGCACGCGGGACTACCTGCGCGTGCGCATTGGCATCGCGCGCCCGCCCAAGGGCTCATCGATTCCGGATTACGTCTTAGCACCTGTCGATGCCGGCCCCGGCTTCGATACCGCCATCGCCACCGCCGCCGAAGCCGCCCAGCTCATCGCCACGCAAGGGCTCGTACAAGCCCAAAACCGCATTCACTCGCGCTAGGACTGGGAGAATTTCTCCAGCGCCTGCGGGCTGCCGGCGGCAACGATGAAGTCGGTGGGGGCGAGCTGGGTGGCATCGGCAAGCGGGGCCCAAGCACCCTCCGCCTGGCAGACCGACACCAACTGCACGTGGTGGGTGCGCCAAACCTCGCCCAAATCGAGCGGGCGACCCGTAACCGAGGAGGGCGCGGCCATCTGCGTCACGCCATAGTACGGGGCGATCTCTGCAAAATCGCGGAAGCGCCCGCCCAAAAGGTAGGCCACGCGGCGGCCGGTATCGCGCTCGGGGCGGATGACGTGGTGGGCGCCGATCTGTCGCAGGATGCGCTCGTGGGCCTCCGAATTGGCCTTGGCCCAAATATCTTTGACCCCCAGCTCCACCAAATTGGATACGGTGAGGATGGATGCCTCTAGGTGCGAGCCGATGCCCACGATGACCCGCTCCACCTCGTCGATGCCCAACTGGCGCAGCGCCGCCGGATCGGTGGTATCCGCCGAAATGGCCTCGGTTAAATGGGGCGCTCGTTCACGCACAATCTTCTCGTCGGAATCGATGCCGAGGACCTCTACCCCATGGCCCATGAGCTCGCCAGCCAGGGAGCAACCAAACCGCCCCAAGCCAATGACGACGACCGGGGCAATGTCCAGGGTGGCGCGGGAGTGGCCCAACGCCTTAAAAATGCTAGCCAATGAAGGGCCTTTCTTCGGGGTAGCTATAGCGGCGGCTGAGGTTCTTGGCCGCCAACGCTGCTACCAGGGTGGTTGGGCCAACGCGGCCCAAGTACATGATGAAGCACAACACGATTTGTGAGGGTGCAGACAAGCTGGCGGTAATCCCGGTGGATAGGCCCACGGTGGCAAAGGCGGACATGACCTCAAAGGAGACCTGATCGCCGCTGAATTGCGGGTCGAAAAAGCGCAGCGCCGCCACGCCGAGGGTCACCACCAGCACCCCGGCAAAGCTCAATGCTAGCGCCTGCCGGGTCACACTGTGGGGAAGGCTGCGGTGGTAGATGGAAGTCTTTTCCTTGCCCAAGAACTCCGCGGCCATGGCGGCTAATAGCACGCACGCCGTGGTGACCTTGATGCCGCCGGCGGTACCGGCCGAGCCGCCACCGATAAACATCAAGATATCGGTACCCATGAGCGTTACCGGGTGAGCCTCACCGTAGTCGAAGGTATTAAAACCGGCCGTGCGCGGGGACACGCTGGCAAAGAACGCGTTGAGGAGCTTGTCGCCCCACGTCATCGGTGCCAGTACGCCACTCCACTCCGTCAAGGCAAAAAATATCGTGCCGGCCACAATGAGCACGCCGGTGGCCGCCAGCGTCATCCGCGCGGTAATAGAGATGCGACGCATCGCCTCCGACCCGCGCCGCATGTGACGCATCAATTCCGCCCAGACCGGGAAACCCAGCCCGCCGCCGATGACCGCTCCGGCCAGCGGCAGGAGGATCCAGGCATCGCCCACAAACGGCACGAGGTTATCACTATTGGTGCTAAACCCGGCATTGTTGAACGCCGAAATGGCGTGGAAGATGCCCTCCCATAACGCCCGCGGGAAGGAATGCCCGTAGCCCACCATCAGGCGCGCGGTGACCGCCGCCGCGATAATGCTTTCTACCAGCGCGGTAAAGGCAAAGGTAAAAATCAGGGTGCGGCGGATGCCACCGGCAAGGATGGGCCGGCTTTCATAGGCACCGGTCTTGCGCGCCTTAAAGCTAATCCGGCCGGTTAAAAGCCAGCCAGATAGCGAGGCCAGCGACATAATCCCCAAACCGCCCAGTTGGATCAGGGCCAAAATGACGACCTGCCCGGCCGGGCTCCAGAAGCTGCCGGTATCGACCACGACCAGGCCGGTCAGCGAGACTGCGGAGGTCGCGGTAAAAAGGGCAGATAAAAACGAGGCGCGGGAATCTCCGGCCTCGGCGAACGGCAGTAAGAGCAGAACCGTTCCTATCAGGATGAGCAGTAGAAAACCGGTGGCGGTTAGCCGCGCTGGCCCCCACTGCCGCAGAAAAAGCAGGCGCTTCACAAGCCGAAAGTATAGACCTGTCCAGCCCCAAGCGGAACTGCTAGGCGGTACCCAGTGGACAAATATCACGAACGAATGTCGCGGACGGATATCACGTCCGCGGCTAAAATCGGGCCTATGACTTCGCCGTACTCCGCAGCTAGGACCATCGTGATTACCGGGGCATCGTCAGGCATTGGTGCCGCGGCCGCCCGGCAGATTCACCGCACCCGCCCGCAGGATAAGCTCGTCATCATCGGCCGCAACCCGGACAAGACCAAGGCCGTTGCTCAGAAAGTAGGTGGGCAGTATTTCCTCGCCGATTTCGAATCGCTTGTTCAGGTCCGCCAGCTGGCCGATGACCTGCAACAACTGGAGCACATCGATGCCCTGGGCAATAATGCCGGAGGCATTTTCGATGGGCCCACCATGACCGCCGATGGTTTCGAGCGCACGTGGCAAGTCAACGTCGTCGCGCCGTTCCTGCTGACGTCCCTGCTGCAAGAAAAGCTGCGCGATAGTAACGCCACCGTGGTCAACACAGCGTCATTAGCTAATATGCTGATCTCGAATTTCGATCCGGCAGATCCCAATACGCTGGAGCATTTCAGCCCAGAGCGCGCATACGGCAATGCCAAGCTGGCGGATATCTTGCTCGCCCGCTTTATCGATGCCCACGGCATCAATGCGGTGTCCTTTCACCCGGGCGTTTTAGCCACCGAGTTTGGCAAGTCCTCCAAGGGGCTTACGGGCAAGGTGTACTCCGGGGTCATCGGCAAAGCCTTTGGCACCGCAGAGGCCGGCGGCGAGAACTTGGCTTACTTCCTCACCGGCACCGAGGGCATCCATTTCCAGTCCGGGGAATATTACAATAATAGGCGTTCGCTGGGCCTGCAGCGCCCGATTGCGAAGAACACCTCCGTGGCCCACCGCGTCTTTGAGGATCTGGGCCGTCGCCTCAATGTGGAGTGGTAGAGGGAAACCACTAGACTATGGCGCATGAGTTCTGTCGCTTTTGAGGCCTCGCGCCGCCGCACGTTCGCAGTTATCGCCCACCCGGATGCCGGTAAGTCCACGCTGACGGAGGCGCTGGCGCTGCATGCGCACGTGATTAATGAGGCCGGCGCGGTCCACGGCAAGGGCAACCGCAAGTCCACCGTGTCTGACTGGATGGATATGGAGAAAAACCGCGGTATCTCCGTGGCTTCGTCCGCGCTGCAGTTTGAATACGCCCCGGAGGGACACGAGGGCGAGCCTTATATGATCAACCTGGTCGATACCCCAGGTCACGCGGACTTTTCTGAGGATACCTACCGCGTGCTCACCGCCGTGGATGCCGCAGTGATGCTTATCGATGCCGCCAAGGGCCTCGAGCCACAAACCCTCAAGCTCTTCCGCGTCTGTAAGGCGCGTGGCCTGCCCATCGTCACGGTGATCAACAAGTGGGACCGCGTGGGCCGCGAGCCGCTCGAACTCGTTGATGAGATCGTGAACGAAATCCAGCTGCAGCCCACCCCGCTGTATTGGCCGGTGGGCATCGCGGGCGATTTCCGCGGCCTAGCCCACATCAATGAGGACGGCGAGGCCGATAATTACATCCACTTCATCCGCACCGCCGGTGGTTCCACCATCGCACCGGAGGAACACTACGATCCGGTGGCCGCAGAAGAAAAGGAAGAAGATGTGTGGGAAACCGCGGTAGAGGAAGCCGAGCTGCTTGCCGCCGATGGTGCCCTGCACGATCAAGAGCTCTTTGAGCAGTGCGTGACCTCCCCTCTCATCTTCGCCTCAGCGATGTTGAACTTCGGTGTCCACCAAATTTTGGATACCTTGTGCGCCATCGCCCCGGCCCCGCATTCCCGCGAATCCGATCCCAAGGCCGTGGAAGCGGCCACCAGCGCCATCGATGAGGTGCGCGAGGTCGCCGATGACTTTTCCGGCGTCGTCTTCAAGGTGCAGGCGGGCATGGACCAAAAGCACCGCGATAACCTGGCGTTTATGCGCGTGGTCTCAGGCGAATTCGAGCGCGGCATGCAGGTCAACCACGCCCAATCCGGGCGCAGTTTCTCAACCAAGTATGCGCTGACGGTTTTTGGCCGCACCCGCGATACCGTAGATACCGCTTACCCGGGCGATATCGTGGGCCTCGTCAACGCAGGCGCGCTAGCACCCGGTGACACCATCTATTCCGGCAAAAAGGTGCAGTTTAAGCCCATGCCCCAATTCGCCCCGGAGGCCTTCCGCATCCTACGCGCGAAATCGCTGGGCAAGTACAAGGCCTTCCGCAAGGGCTTGGAGCAGCTCTCGGCCGAAGGCGTGGTGCAGGTCCTGCGCAACGATGCGCGCGGTGATGCCTCTCCGGTCATGGCCGCGGTCGGCCCCATGCAGTTCGAGGTCATGCAGGCCCGCATGGAATTCGAGTACAACGTCGAAACCGTCACCGAGCCCATCCCCTACTCCGTGGCGCGGCGCACCGATGCCGAATCCGCACCGGAACTCGGCCGCCAGCGCGGCGTGGAGATCTTCACCCGCCAGGACGGCGAGCTCATCGCTCTCTTCGGCGATAAGTGGAAGCTCGCCTTCATTGAAAAGGAACACCCAGAGCTGACTACGGAGACGTTGGTCGCAGATTAATACCCGTCCGCCATTTTCAAGTCCGAAACACTTGCCAGGAGAGCCTAAAAGAGCAGCATGACCGGGATGACCACGATCTTCATGAACTGCGCCACCACAATGGTGGAGGTATAGCCGGTGAGGATGCGCGAATCCGAGCTGGCTCCCGTGGCGTAATTGACCACCGCGGGCTGGCCAAAGAGGCCGGAAATGCCGCCTGAGGTGCGGGTTTCGGATTGCCCCATAAAGCGGCTGGCCACCGCGAAAATCCCGATGATGATAACGGCGATGATCGCGGCCAGCACCATGGATTTCAGGCCCATCCAGGAAAAAGCGGTGGAGACAAAGGCCTCGCCGGAGGACAGGCCCACCGAGGCTAAGAAGATGGCAAGGCCCCACTGCTGGAATGCCGTATTGATCGGGGAGGGAATCTGCCACGGAATGCGGCTGGTGCGGTGCAGGGCGCCGAGGACTAGGCCGGTGATGAGTGGGCCCAGCGCGAACCCGAGCTCGAAGGACGCGCCACCGGGCAGCGGGACGACGATGAGGGAAATGAGGTAGCCGATGGTCAGCCCACCGCCGAGTGCTACCCAGTTAAGCTGCGAGTATGCGGTCACGGAATCGCCGAAGTAATCGCGGACATCGCCCAAGCGGTCGTGTTTGACCACGATCTCAAGGTCATCGCCGGATTCAAGGTGGGTTTCATTGGTGGCAAGGAATTCCTCATCGCCGCGGCGCACCCGCACGATACGCGCGCCGTAGCGCGAAAAGAGGTTGAGCTCCTTGACCTTGCGGCCCTCGATGTCCTCGTTGGAAATGGCCACGGTCTCATTGACTAGGCGCTTATCCACAAACGGGGTTTGGGGCTGGCGCTTTCCCAGGGCATCGGTAAGCTCCTTGGCCTTTGCCTTGGTCACCAAAACGCGCAGGACATCGCCGCAGTGCAACTCCGGGTTATCGCCCGGCACGTCGATATCGCGGCCGCGGCGGATGGTGGCGATGACGAAATGATCTGCGAATTTCTCGCGCAGCTCGGCATAGGAAATATCGTGGGTAACCTTAATCGTCCGCGAGCGGAAAATCTTTTCCTCCGAGTGGTCTTGGTCCTTCTGCGCTGGCCAGCTATGCCGCAGGACGAATGCCACGAGGAGGATGGCCACGGCCACGCCGACTGGATAGGCCAAGGAATAACCCACGGCGGGCAGCTCCTCGCCGGATTGCTGCTGGGCCACGGCTAGGGACGCCGTGGACGTCGTCGCACCGGAAAATACGCCGGTCACCGCCAGCGGCGATAGCCCCATGAGGCTGCCGATGCCCAATGCCGCGGCCGCCGCGGCGATTACCGCCACCGTGGCGAGCAGCATATGCTTTAGCTGGGTGGAAAAGCCCTTGAAGAAAGCCTCGCCGGCAGAGAGCCCTTGCATATAGATAAAGAGGCCCAAGCCCAGCTCCTGCAAGGAGCTGAGGATATTGTCATCCAGATCAATAAAGGATCCGAAGGCTAAGCCAACAAAAAGCGTACCCGCCGCACCGAAGCGCAGCGGGCCAAAGGGAATCATGCCAAATAGCGTGCCGAGCACGATCATGAAGAAAATGCTCAGCCAAATATGTCCATCAAAAATCGCTAACACGCTGTGCAATCTTAGGAGCTTGGCGCGATTTAGCTAGCTGAGAAGGCTTGGCGCTTTGCACCGATTACCGCCATTAGTGCAGCGCACGCGTTTATTCCTCCTAATGCTGTCAAGAATCAGGAGGGCGATCTCACACCACCGAGTAGAGGTGAGCTAGTCCAGCAGGAATTCTTTCCACTTTGGCCACTCGGCATGGGTTTGTGCCTTGCCTGCCTGGTAATTCGCGCGCAGCTTATCCACGTTGCGCTCGGTGGAGGTCACCTGCATGTCTTCTGGGAAAAACAGCTGCGCCTTTCCTTGGCGCTCTAGCTCGAGGAGCCGGTCCTTGGCCGCGTTATAGATGGGTGGGCGGCCAATGAGGGCATCGGCAATAGCGGGGTACTTGCGGAAGATGCGGCGGGTGATCGTCGGGCGCGCCACCTCGGGGCGGACATACCCGCGCGGCTTGGAGCCGATGAAAAGGAATTTTTCGTAGCCAGCCTCTTCCGCCTGCTCGATGGTAATGCCGCCGGACGAGCCCAAGGCGCCATCCACATAGGGCGAGCCATCGATGATGCGAATGGGCATAAGCAGCGGCAGCGTAGAGGAGGCGCGCACCCGCACATACAGATCTTCTGGTTCCTTCACATCATCGCGGGTCCAATACACGGATTCGCCGGTATCGGCCCGCGCGGCGGCGAGCACCATATCTGCGGGGTGCTTGCGGTACGCTTCCCAGTCAAAAGGCATATCCTTATCCGCGGAACGCTCATAAATATATTCCGCATTGAAATAGCCATTGCCGCGCACCAGCGAGCCCACGCCACCGAAGCTGGGGTTATTGACAAAATCCGTGAAGGATTCCTCCGCGCGCTTGGCATCGTGCGAGAGGTAATTGACTGTGTGGGAGGCGCCGGCAGATACCCCGCCTACCCATCCAAAGGTGACGTTTTCTTGGATGAGTTTGACTATGCAGGCGGCGGTATAGGAATTGCGCATTCCGCCGCCTTCGATAACAAGGGCGGTATTGCTGGCATCAATCATGGTCTCCCATAATACGCGCGGCGATGTTACGGCGGTCAACCCCGCTTCCTAGCTACGCGGCTAAACTAAAGGGTTATGGGACTATTGGACGCTCTTGCCAAGCTCACCGGGAACGGGGCGCCGCACTTGGCGCGGCCCGATTCCGCGGCGACGACCATGCAGGTGGACCGGTTGGATATTAGGACCGCCGACCAGCTGATCATCATTATCACCGGTCAGCAGGGCGCGCGGGCCCTTGCCGAACTCGCCGGCTCGCGCGAGTCCGCAACCCTTATCTCCCCCACCACCACGGCGCATTTTCCCGCCTTAACGAAGGATGCGCTGCCGGTCAAAGACCCCAAACACGGCTGGATCATCCCCATCACGCCGTCGCTGGCGAGCGCGCTTTCTCAGGCAGAGATTGCAGGTGCTCCGCTTGCCGATGCCCCCATCTCCGGCGAGTACGAGCTTTCCCCCAGCCTCGCGGTGGTGGTGGAATAATGCCTATTTATCCTTTCCAGGGCAAGCGACCGCGCATCCACCGCAGCGCTTGGATCGCACCGAATGCCACCATCATTGGTGATGTGGAAATCGGCTCGGATTCTTCCGTCTTTTATGGCTGCGTGCTGCGCGGGGATGTCGGCCCAATCCGCATTGGCAGCCGGTGCAATGTTCAGGACAATAGCGTTATCCACGTGGAGCGGGAGGCGCCGTGCATCCTTGAAGACGATGTCACGGTAGGCCACATGGCCATGCTCCACGGCACCCATGTGGGCGCTGGCAGCCTGGTGGGCATGTCCGCTACCCTGCTATCTCGCTCCACCATCGGGCCCGGTTCGCTCATCGCAGCCGGCGCACTGGTGCGCGAGGGTGCGGATATCCCGGCGCGTTCCTTGGCCGCCGGCGTCCCGGCCACCGTGCGCCGCGAGCTTTCCGCCGAGCAGTCCGCGGCGTTTATCCCGCACGCCGCGCGCTACGTGGAACTTGCACAGCAGCAGTCTGGCTCTGAGCTCGCGCTTGATGATGTCTACTTTGACTAGCGCATCCCTATAGGTTCACGACACCCATAATGATGAGGAAGGCGGCAACGACATAGCCGCTGATGAGCGCAACCCGCGTGCTGTTTTCGCGCGCCGCTGCAAAGACACGACCAGCAGCTGAGTCTGGGTGGGCGCGCACCACGGCGATGAAGAGGCCGCACACCACCGGCAGGGAAAGCGCCAGGGTGGCGTACCACAAGAGGCCGCCGTATTGGCCGGCGAGCGACAAATCCTCGGTGGCCAAGAACATGAGGCCGAAATAAAACGGCACGGAGGTCAGCGATTGCACCACACCCATCACAAACCCGATAAGCACGGTGGTGATGGAAGGCCTGCGCAGCGGTTGCAGCATGCGCCCGATCAAGGCATTGGGTTTTCCCTGGGAATGCCAGGCGGCGAAGGCCAGGGCGATACCGACGATGATGAGGATGCCGCCGGCAATTGGTGACTCCAAGATGGCCGCTATCTGTTCGCGCACGCCCAAAAGCACGAACATGACCACGGCCGCGGCGGTAAGAACTCCCAACCAATCTCCCAGGATGACTAGGCCGGCAATCCAGCGGTACTTCCCGCGCGGGAGCATGATGCCGATGGCCACGAGGATGCCAATGAGCAAAGCATTGACCGAATCCAAGAGGGCGAAACTTACCGCGTGAATCATGCGCGATAGTCTACCTATCCTTCGCGCCACCCTGTGCGCTCTGGGCAGGCCTGGGTTATAGGTCACATTATTACGACACTATGCCCACCTGCACCTTACTTTGCACCATTTCCGCAAGATTGCATAGACTATGCACGAATTTAGAAGCAGCGCCCACTCTCTCACTCATTAAGGAGCTCACCCCATGTCCAGATTCCTCTACCGGCTGGGAAGCTGGTCCTACCGCACGGTATGGCCCTTCCTCGCCTTCTGGCTCATCGTCTTGGTGGCGATGGTCGGCCTCACCGCCGGCTTTGCCAAAACCCCGAACCCCAACTTCGCCATGCCGGAGATGGACTCCACCACCACTCAAGAAGAGATGATGGAGCACTTCGAGCAAGATACCGATGCCATGAGCGCCCCAGAAGGCACCGTGGTCATCCAGGCCCCTGCGGGCAAGGAGCTAAGCGATGATGCCGTTGCAGGGGACATCGATAAGCTGCTCCAGGACCTCAAGGACACCGGTGCGCTGAAGAACCAAGAAGAGCTGGTCAGCCCAGTCCTCGCCGCCGCCGGCATGGAAAAGCAGATGGGCGAGCAGATGCGGGCCCAGGGCATGCCCGAAGAGCAGGTTGCGAAGAACCTGCAGCAGCTTTCCCCGCTGAGCGAAGATAAGACCACCGGCACCGTCACCATCGCCTTCGATGCCGCGGATGTCATGGACATCAACGATGACGAAATGGCTGCGGTAACGGATGTCCTGCACGAGCATGACGGCGACGGCCTCTCCGTTAAGTACCAGGGCAATGCCTTTTCAATGGCCGAGGCCGGCATGAACGGCAGTGCCGAGCTCATCGGCATGGTCGTTGCCGCCCTCGTATTGCTGGTGACCTTCGGCTCCTTCGTAGCTGCTGGCATGCCGCTGATTTCCGCCGTCATCGGCGTGGGCATCGGCATCCTCGGCGTGCAGCTGGCCACCATTTTTACCGATACCGTCTCCGATATGACCCCGACGCTGGCCTCCATGATCGGCCTCGCCGTGGGCATCGACTACGCCCTGTTCATTGTCAACCGCTTCCGCAATGAGCTCATCACCTCCTCGGGCCTGAATAACCTGACGCCAAAGGAACTGGCCAAGGAGCTGAAGAAGATGGATAAGGGAACCCGCGCCCACGCCATGGGCATGGCGCTGGGCACCGCCGGCGGCTCCGTCGTCTTTGCCGGTACCACCGTGGTCATCGCCCTAGCAGCCCTGACCATTATCGGCATCCCGTTCCTATCCACCATGGCTATCGCCGCTGCGGGCACCGTGGTCATCGCCGTGCTAGTGGCCAATACCTTTATTCCCGCCGTGCTGGGCCTGCTGGGCACCAAGATCTTCGCCGGACGCGTGCCCGGCCCAAAGGTTCCAGACCCCGAAGACGAGAAGCCAACCATGGGGCTGCGCTGGGTCCGCCGCGTGCGCGCTCACCCGTGGCTACACCTAGGCGTAGGCGTCATCGTGCTTGCCATCCTGGCCATCCCATTTGCAAGTATGCGCCTGGCCATGCCTACCGATGGCTCCGCTAAACCCGGCACCCCACAGCGTGAGGCCTACGAAATGTCCGAGGAGGCCTTTGGCCCAGGCCGCAATGCCCCGATGATCGCCTTTGTCAATGTGGAAGACGTCTCCGAACAAGACCGCATGCCGGCCTTCCAGGATCTGCTCCACAAGTTCAACGACACCGAAGGCGTGGAAAACGCCCAAATCATCCAAACCACGGACAACGGCGATGCCGCCCAGATCATGATCACGCCGACCACCGGCGCAACCGATGAGAAAACCACCGAGACCTTGGAGCGCCTGCGCGAGTACCAGGGCGAATTTTCTAAAGACGGCGGCTCCTACGACATTACCGGCATCACCCCGATTTTCGACGATATTTCTGAGCGCCTGAGTAGCGTGCTCGTACCCTATGTTGCCATTGTCTTGGGCCTTGCCTTCATCGTCTTGATGCTGGTCTTCCGCTCCATTTGGGTGCCGCTCATTGCCGCCGCGGGCTACGGACTGTCCGTGGCCGCTACCTTCGGCATCACCGTTGGCATCTGGCAAGAGGGCATGTTCGGCCTCGTCAACGACCCGCAGCCGCTGCTATCCTTCCTGCCCATCATGCTCATCGGCCTGACCTTTGGCCTGGCCATGGACTACCAAGTCTTCTTGGTCACCCGCATGCGCGAGGGTTACGTCAGCGGCAAGACCGCCGCCAACGCGACCTCGAATGGCTTCAAGCACGGCGCGCGCGTGGTCACGGCCGCAGCGCTCATCATGATTTCGGTCTTCGCGGCATTCATCCTGATGGATGAGCCATTCATTAAGACCATGGGCTTTGCCCTAGCGATGGGCGTGCTTATCGATGCCTTCATCATCCGCATGATGGTCATCCCCGCCACCATGTTCCTCTTAGGAGACAAGGCGTGGTGGTTCCCCAAGTGGTTGAATAAGATCGTGCCTAATATGGATATCGAAGGCGAGGCCCTGCACAAGGAGCGCGAGACACTCATGCGCTTTCAGCACGACAAGGTAAGAAAGGTTCATCGTGACTAGTTTGCGCGAATCCAAGAAGCGAGCAACGCGCCAGGCCATGTCTGATGCCGCGGCCCGCCTCGCCTTGGACGGCGGCGCTGAGGCAGTCACGGTCTCAAATATCACCAGCGCCGTCGGGGTCTCCCCGCGCACGTTCCACAACTATTTTTCTTCCGTGGCCGATTCCCTCTTGCACTACACCGCGGATGTCCTCGAGGCATTCGCAGAGGATATCCCCACCGCATTTCCCGGCGAGCCCATCTCTACGGTCTTGGAATACACGCTCATTGATGCCCTCAACAATGAAGACATGGAGCTGCGCTCGCTGCACAGCCTGTTCAAAATCGGCGAGGCGATGGAAAATCTCAGCCACACCGCCGAGGAAAAGAAGAAATTCGATAGCGTCACGCACCGTGTCATCGTCGCCTTTCAAGAGCGCTACCCCGAATATTCGGCCTTCGAGCTCACCATCATCTTGAATGCGTGTGGCAGCACCGGCAATGCCTGCCAGCAAGAACTGAAAAGGCGCTGCGAAATGGGCAAGGCCCCCAGCAAACAGGAACGCGATGAGCTGGTTCACCACGCCTTTGCCACCCTGCGCGGCCTTGTATGAGGTTTCAGTATCCTCGTAGGTAATTATGGATACTTCGAATTCGCTTGCCCAGGCCACCCGCGATGCCTGCTTCATTCAGGCAGGCCTTGATGCCGCCTTCCGGGCCCGCCTGGGCGATACCACCGACGTGGAATTTAATTTCCTTACCCCCTCAACGGATGCCGAGGGGCACCTTAGCCACAATCAGCCCGTGGAGATCCGCTGTAGCTCGTCCTCCGGCGTCACAGACTTCCGGGGCACGCGCATCGCCGTTATTGATCGCGCCGGCTCGCCCGCTTGGCGGTGGGCATTGCAGGCGGAGGCCGACCTGCCGCAGGGTGGGGATGACCCGGCGAAGTTTATTCCCCTCGCCCGCCTCCTGGCCGGCAATGCCCCGGTACTGCGGGCACAACAAGGCGATCACGAGGCGATCATCGCCGTGGATTTTCACCCTCGCCTCGACTTTCCCACCAGCATTGCAGCAGGCATTCGCCGCAGCGCCCCAGACATTGATGAGCAGCGCGCGGTGCACGAACTCGCCCACCACTTGGGCATTACGCTCGCGGAATCTGCCGCGGATGCTGCTACGGAGACCGCCGAGCATTTCTCCGATGGAACGACGCTGCATTTTTCTAGCGCACTAGGCGCGCCGCAGATCACGGCCATCGAGCCGGGCATGAAGGATACCCGCATCATCGAGGATGCCTTTTATTACGGTATGGAGCACCAGATGTACTTCCAGGGCAATTTCCCCGAGTCCACGGTGCACCTCAATGCGGACGAGGCTACGGCGGAAATCCGCTATTCCGGCGGGAAATCCGAGGCCATGGCGGTACTCATCGCCACCATTTCGGAGGAACAATTCCTGTGGGCGTGGGCCGATCCCGCGGTCAAGGACACCGCGGCCGCGCAGGCCGCCGCGAACCTGTACCGCTTCGGCATCGATCACCAAGTCCCAGCCTTGATCAGGCCCGCGCTGCCCTTGGACTACGCGCGCGCCCGGCAGGTACCGCAGCTAGCCCTGCCCATCCTGGGCATGTGGACGCTGGTGGGCACCACGCTTGCCGATGGCCGCGTCGGCCTCGTCCTCCTCGATTCCGAAGCCCTGCATTTACCGCAACCTACCTCCGCGGCCACGGAGGCCACGCTGGCGGCTACCCCACCCCGAGAGATCAATGAGGCGCAGGCCCGATCGGCCTACGCCTCTTTCCGCGGGATTAGCCTTTAACTAATACGTCACGGATAGCGTCTACATCCACCTCCGCGACGCTTGCGGGGTTAAATGCCGCGTCATTGGATTTATCCACCAATACCGCGCGCACGCCATCGGAAAAGTCATCGCGGCGATACATATAAGCGCCGAGTTTCTTTTCCAGCTCGAGGGCATCGCGAATGCTCGAGCACTGCGCCTCTGCCCGGTAGAGCTCCAGCGCGGCCACGATGGAGGTTGGGCAGGCCTGCGCGGTGAGCTTCTCCACCAGCTCCTTTAGTTCCGGGTATTCCTCTGCGGCCGCGGTGATGTCCTGCCAGGAATCGTGGCGGAAGCTAGCCTCGATTCCCCCGATGAGCTCCGCAAGCGGGGCCTCGTCTTCCGGCTGCACGGAGTGCTGTTCCAGCGCGGCATCAATACCTTTGTCAATGACGTCGTTGGCAAAGGCATCGCCGTCTTTGACGTAGTCCGTGGCCAGCCCGCTCCATACGAGGTCTGCGGCGTACATGCGGTAGCCGGTAATGCCCCAGAACTTCGCGAGTTCTGGCGAAGCCTTGCCGCGCGTGCCCACGGCATTTTGGGAGGCATAGGCCATGCCCACATCCGTGACGTAGCCGATATTCATCTCCGGCATGGAGGCAAAGGTCTTGTCCGTGACCACGCAGTGCGAGCCGTGCGCAGACACGCCAAGCCCACCGCCCATAGCGATGCCATCAACCAGCGCGATGACCGGCTTGGGGTACTCCGCGATATCCCCATTGAGGGTGTATTCCGAGGCAAAGAAGTCATCCACCTCGTCGTAGTTGCCGTCGACGATGCCATCGCGAGCCAAGCGGACATCGCCGCCCGCGCAATAGGCCTTGGGGTTAGTAGAAGTCAGAAGAACCTGCTCCACCTCGTCATCACCCCGCCACTTCTCCAAAGCGGCGGCGATGAGATCGATCATCTCTGGGCTCAGCGAGTTGAGAGCCTTTGGGCGGTTGAGCTCAATGACTCCGGTATGGTTGCGGATTGAGGACACGATAGGTGCATCATTAGTCATATCCTCTATTGTGACACACAACTCATATACCTAGCTACAATTTGCGACTTCACAGATTGGTCTTAATTTTGCTCCCACAGCTTATCGCCCTAGACATGGATGGCACCCTGCTCGATGGAAACGGCGACTTGCCGCCAGGATTCGCGGAGACCAGCCAGCGCGCAACCGAGCTTGGCGTCACCCTCGTTCCGGCATCGGGGCGCCAGCTCGCCACCCTGCAAGAGATGTTTCCTCATGGGGAGACCTTTATTGCGGAAAATGGCTCCGTGGTTGTGCACAATGATGAGCTGCTGAGCACCACTCCCCTCCCATCACCGGACGTCCACGCCGCGGTAACTGCGCTCGACGCGGTCGCTCAACCGCACACCGTGGTGCTGTGCACACCGGCTACGGCGTTTGTGGAAAGGGGCATCGACAAGCAAGCTTCCGCCGAGATCTCCAAGTACTATAAATCCATCAGCTGGGTAGATGACTTACACGATCTGCTCGATGAGGAAATTATCAAAATCGCGGCCTTCTGCGCCGATGGCAGCGAAAAACACCTTCACGATCCGCTGCGCGAGGCCGTGCCCGAACACAATATTGCGGTATCTGGGGCAGTGTGGCTCGATGTGATGGCGGCCGGGGTCAATAAGGGGGTGGCGCTAGAAACTATGGCGTCCTTGCTCGAGGTCCCCCAGTCCCGCACCGCGGCGTTTGGGGACTTCCTCAACGATTTCGAACTCCTCCAAGCCGCTGGAACCGCCATTGCCATGGACAATGCGCACCCTAAGCTCAAGGCCATTGCAGATACAATCGCCCCACCCAATACCGAGTATGGGGTGCTGACAGTGCTGAATCAGCTTTTTGCCAGCGAACAGGATTAGACTCTTCTCTTTCACCATCTATCCGTAAAATATTGCCAATTTCCCGCGCCACGCCGTGCTCTCTACTTAGGGTAATGGCGCTGCTCGCGGTCTAAAATTGGCCGATTAGTACATTTTCGTAGTGCAATGGGAGTTCATGTGAATCGTTTTCTGCGCTCGCTGCTGGGGAAGAAAGATTCCGAGCGTAATGAGGCCACGCCGCCTTCGACGCGGCAAAAAGATGGGCCGACAGGTGATTCCTCCACTGAGGCTTCCACGCCTAAATCCACCGCACCCGCCGAACCGAATGCGGAAAGCCACACTGATAAAGGCGCGCGGAAGCAACAACAGGCTCCCAGCTCGAGTGGGCAAAACAGCAAGTCAACACCACAGTCCAAAGGCAAACAGGACAGTAAGAAAGCTGCACAAACAAAGCCTACGGACATCGACCGTGGTCTCGCGCGCCAGTCGCGCCAGATAGGTACGCCCACGCCGCAACAAAAGCAGGCTACCCGCGCTCAAAATGCGAAGGCTGCCAAATCCGCTCCGACTAAGGGCACTACCCAAAACAAGCAGAACGGTGCCGCGCAGAAAAAGACCGAAGCGAAAAAGCGCCAACCGATAAAGCCAGCCACGGCCAAAGGATCTAAAAAACCGCAGCAACCCGCGACCGAGACGAAGGAATTCCCAGCGAGCCCCGCCGGTACGTCCAGCAGTCCTAATACTTCCCGCCCTAAAAACTCCGCTCGCGCATCCCAATCTTCCGGCACTACTCGGTCCTCCGACGCTGCTCGTCCTTCGGGCACGGCTAAGCCTTCTGGCCCTACGAAGCCCGCCGATGATTCGGCGAGCGCCACGCAAGGAACCCCTGAATTTCCTACCCAGCAGTCTTGGCCCGCCCAAAAGCCCAAACAACACAAGCCAGAGCAAGCAAAGCCCAAGCAGCACAAGCCTGAACAGCGCGCATCTAGTCGGCAGCGACCAGAGCAGCGCCAAACCGCACAAGAATCTGCCGCTGCCCAAGGGCCCGCCTCTGTCCAGGAGCCTGCCTCTGCGCAAGAACAAAAGACTAGGAACCCGGGTGGAGAAAAGACCGCACCCACGAGGGCCGCTCAGCCTCAGCGCATTCCTGCCGAAGAGAACGCGCGAGAACAACAGCCTGCAACCGATCACTCTGCAGAGAAGTCATCTTCGCAGGGCAAGCAGGGCGCCAATAAATCGAAATATGCCTTGCAGAATCAACAAAACGACTCTGAAGTACTAGCAATACCGCCAGAGGATAAAAACGTGCGCAAGAAGCGGCACGCGCGGCTACGCCAAGTCAAGGGCCTCGATGGCCTGCGCGGCCTAGCCGTTGTCGCTGTGGTCTTATACCACTTTTTCGGTGACGCCCTACCCGGCGGCTACTTGGGCGTGGACATGTTCTTCGTCCTCTCCGGCTTCCTTATTACATCGCTCCTCGTGCGCGAATACCGCACATCCGGGACGATTAGCCTGAAGGACTTTTGGGTCCGACGCTTTAGGCGCATCCTGCCGGCCGCCGTCGCCGTGCTCGTTTTCTGTACGGCAATCGTTGCGTGGATTGGCGGAGATTTGGCCGTCGGCCTGCGTCAGCAATTCTTCGGCACTCTGTTCTTTGTCAATAACTGGACACAGATTGCCACCTCGCAATCCTATTTTGCTGATAACGAGATCCAGGTATTCGCCCACTACTGGTCACTCGCCGTAGAAGAGCAGTTCTACCTCATTTGGCCGCTGCTCATGCTGGGTATTTTCCGCATCTCATCGCGCCAGCCGCGCCGCCTTCCAGTCGTGGTCGCCAGCGTGCTGGGGCTTGCCTCCTTCGCGACCATGTGGTTTATCTTCACCCCAGGCGAAGATCCCACCCGCGTGTACTACGGCACGGATACCCACGCTTTCGGCCTGTTGACCGGTGCAGTCCTCTCCTTGTTGATGACCTCTACGAAGTCCGATCCCAACGCGGATTCCTGGGCCACCACCGGCAGGGTAGAAACCCGCGCCGCCGGCATCATTGGCTTCTTGGCACTTATCGGCTACGTTGCGCAACTATTCCTCATGCCTGACGATGCCGAATTTACCTACCGCGGCGGACTCTTCCTCACCAGCATCCTTGGTGCCCTCATGGTGTGGGGTGTCATTCACGAGTACGGCCCGATGACGCCGCTATTTAGAACCAAAGTCATGCGATGGTTCGGTCAGCGTTCCTTCTCGCTGTACCTCTGGCACTGGCCGGTCATCATGATTTTGCAGGCGCTATTCCACGGCAATCAGAACTCTGAGGACTCCTGGATTCTAGGCTTGATCGCCATCCCCATCTCCCTGATCCTCTCGGAGATCTCTTATCAGTTCATCGAGAATCCTTTTCGCCGCGGCGGATACAAGAAGACGTGGAAGAACTACTGGGCCTCGCGCCCGAGCTTCAGCGAACTCAAGGATGGTTTTGGCAAGGCCATGTGGCCAGTGGTCCCATTCTTGGTTGTCGCCTCTCTGGTTGGTGTTGTCTACGGCGTGGTCAATTCCAGCGACAAGACCGAATTGGAGCAGCAGCTCGACCAGCTCCAGCAGCAAAACGAAAGCAATAACCCACCTCCACCGGAGGCATCCGCGCCATCGACAGCATCGACTGAAGACGATAAAGACGGGGCGAAGGAAAAGGACGACGCCAAGACCCGCCCCATCCCGAAGGGAACGGACATTACCGCGATCGGTGATTCGGTGATGCTGGCGGCTAGTGATGCCCTCAGCCAACGGTTCCCTGGCATTTATATCGACGCCCAGGAATCCCGCCACTACACGGTGGGTATCCAAATCCTTCAGCAAATGAAGGATGCCGGTACGTTGCGCGATACCGTATTCTTGGGATTCGGTACCAACGGCGCCGCCCAGCCAAATCAAATCAGCCAGGCCATGGACATCATCGGCAAAGACCATACCGTGGTAATGGTGGTTCCCTACGGTGACCGCGAGTGGATGGCGCAGTCCCAGCAGGACGTCATCGACGCCGCCAAGGAATACGACAATGCCTATATCGCTGACTGGTGTGGCTACGCCGAAAATAATCCGGACATGCTCTACTCCGATGGCGTCCACCCGCTTCCCGAAGGCGCCACCGGCTATTCCGACGCCTTCTATGACGCTCTGAAGCAATATTCCAAATACGACAAGAGCGTGTCCTCACAATGCCAGGCTTAACGGAGAGCGCGGCGGTAGGCAGTTAGCGCATGTGCGCCGGCTTCCTACCTTGGCCCCACCCTCGCCCGCCCCTTCGCGCTCGCGGGGTGGTTCGATCTCACCGGGCGGGTTCCCCGCCCGTGACCGCGAAGGGCGGGGTTATAAGCTCCGACTCGCAGGTGAACGCATAAATGAAGACCGCACCTATGGTTCACATGAGTGCGGTCTTTAGTATAAGGCAGCGTAATTAATCGACGGCGAACTCGCCCATCTTGTCCCACCCGGTGCGTCCATCGATGTGGACGTTGATGATGTCTGGGGTCTCTACGAGGTACTTAGGGAATTCGTCGCAGGCGCGCTTGAAGTGCTCGCCCTGAACGTGCTCTACGTCCTTGCCATCTGCGTAGGACTCGAGCAGCAGGAAGCGCTGAGAGTCTTCCGGATCGCGGTACCACTTGAAGTCGATGCAGCCAGGCTCGGCGTTGCAAGCCTCGGTGTACCAGTTGATCTCATCAAGGAAGGTATCGGCGTATTCAGGCTTTACGTGGAACTGTACGTTAATCAAAATCATGCCCCCGATTCTACCAATGATGTGTCCACTACGTCATGGCTGTTCTGCCATGCACGCGGACCTCGGAAGAATCGGGGGCAGGTTCCGCGGAAGCTAAGAACTAGTTGAGGAAGTACTCCGCGATGTAGATGAACTCGCCGTCAAAGGCGGTGGCGACGCCATAACCGTACTCAGGTCCGGGGGTTACCTCGAGGCCCCGGTTAAACCAGTTGAGGCGCTCCTGGGCTTGCTCTTCGGACAGACGGTAAACATTGCCCTGCCCTTCTTCAGTGTGGGTCACGCCGCTTGCCACATCGCCGTAGTACTTTAGCTCACCGTTTGCACCCTGGTTTGCCCATTCCTGCGCGATAGCGCTTGCGGTCTCATCCGGGTGGTGGCCAGCCTGGGCTAGGTGATCAGCGGTGGCTACCTGCAAGTCAGCGGCAACCTGCGGGGCTTCGAAGGCTTCAGGCTCCGGTGCGGCTTCAGCCGTAGGCGCTTCTTCCGCTGCTACTTCCGGTTCAGCTTCGGGTGCGGCCTTTAGAAAGCTGGGCAAAGTAACGTTGTATTTTTCAGCAAAGGTAGACACCTGCTGAACCTGCGGGGCCGCGTTAAGCTCCGCAGAAGCCACTGCCGTGGTGCCGGACAGGGCGAGTACGGTGGTCAGGACTGCTGCGGTGGCGCTTCGAATCGGCTTCATAATTTTCAGCCTGTCATAACTTTTCAGAGGGCGAAAGCATATCGCCGGTTCCACCGCACTTCGATATGGCTTTGTTATAGAAACGGCGCTCGGTGAGTTCTCGGCTACCTCGCGGTAGTGAAGAAGCCTCCAGGAGGCCTAATAAATACCTACATCGAGTTCATCGAATTGCCGCTGCAGCTCCTCCGAATCAATGGAGCGGGCAACATCGGGCCCGGCGATGGCCGCAAAGCCATCGAGGACAGAGTTCCCGTAATTATGGCCCACACCATCGGGAACATCCTTGGCTCCGGGTAGATCCGCGGCAACTTGTAGGTAGGTAATAATAGGCATCCACTGCATCACGCGTTCACGGGAATAGGGGGTATCTTCTTTCATCCAATCCGGCTCTTTGAAGGCCAATTCGGGCGACCACCAGCTCACTGGATCGGAAGGATGCTGAATATACAGCATGCGGGTCCTGCCCCACTCCTCTTCCGGAACGCGTCCCCAGCGGCGAACCTGGTCCACGTCGTTGGCAAAGCGAACCACGAGGCCGCCGGCGTAGACCGGCGAGATTTCTGTGGACCCGGGATCACGGCGCTCCACAAACTGCGAGCGCAACTGGTTAAAGTGCGGCGGGCCAGTCAATAAGATGCCATCGACGGAATTGGCAATATCGCGCACCCCGGAAAAGGCGGCCTCGATGCCGGTTGTGCCTAAGGACTCACCGTAGAGGTAGAGCTTGGGCCGGTCATCTTCTGGCAGTGAATTCCACCAGTCCACGATGGGGTTGATGAACTCTTCCCCGGCGCGCTCTACTTGGCCGCCGCCGCCAAGGAAGTGGAATACAGACGGCATGGCGGAATACTGCGCCGCGGCAATGGCGGTATCCCCACCATAGAGTAGTTCGAAGGCTTGCGCGGAATAGGACGATACCCAGCCGGTGCCGGTAGTCATGGTCAACAGGAGGGCCTTGCGGTCTTGGGCGTGGGTGCGCTCGAGTTCATCGATAAGCAGCTGCGCCCGCCCCTCATTGGAGTCGCGGTTACCTAGGCCGGCGTAGGCGCGGATGGGTTCTTTGGCAGGTTTCCCGGTCACCTGTTCTAGCTCGGCCTTATGCGCGCCGGAGCTGAGGAACCGGGAGCCTTGCAGGCCGACGCCGTGCCAATCGACATCGGAAGTAGGCGATCCGGAGCGCTCACTCAGGGTGGGGCGCTGAGTGTCCGGATCGGGGTCGGCGTTCTGGGCGGTAAATACCCTATCGCCCAAGCTCACGATGGCACCGGGAATGATGTTTTCAACGGTGTAGATAGCGATGACCGCAACGATGAGTACTGCCCCGAGGCGGCGGTATGTGGAGCGGAACCGCTGCGGGAAGCGCCGCGCTAACCAGCGCACCAGAAAGATAATGGAGCGCAGGATGAGCAGGAAGACGGTAAATACCGCCAGCGCCAAAGGCACTACCAACAGGTAGCTGGACATGGACGGCGAGGGCACGGAAAATACGCGTGCGAGCTGGTGCTGCCACCGCACGGCGATGATTACGAAACCAACCAGCCAGGCAATAAACGCACCTGTGGCGATGCGCGCCACCAGCCGGTAACGCTTTGGTTCCCATTCAGAGGCGGCAAGCCAGGGATACTTATCCGCCCATTTGCTCACGACGAAGCGGTACCACACCAGCTTCACGCCGATGCCCACCACGTAACCGAACCCGGCGGCCAGGCCCGAGACTAGGCCTTGATAGGGCCAATCGCGCGGCAAAATGGAAGGAGTAAGGCCCAGGGTAGACAAAATGGCGGCGCCGATAATGCCCCACGGATCGAGGTGGCGGACGATATCGGCGATGCGAACTTCTACTGCTCGAGCTTCTCCGCTAACTCCAGCCATTCCATCTCCAAATCCTCATAGGCGCTGCGGTTGTCCTTTAATTCCGCATCAAGGCGGGTCATCGCTTCGGTATCGACTTCTTCTGCCGCCGCGGCCAATTTCTCATTGATCTGCGTAGCAGTTTTTTCCAGCTTTTGCATCTTCCGCTCGAGGGCATTCATCTTCTTGGTGATTTCGCGCTCTTGCTGGGAAGAAAGCTTCTTTTCCGGCTTCGGGGCCGGCGCATCCGTCTTCTTTTCTCCCAGGTTTAACACGCCGGTGTTTTTGCCAGCCTCGATTTCTTCGCGCTTGCGCAGGTACTCGTCGATGCCACCGGGAAGGTTCGTCAGGTTGCCATCCCCAAAGAGCGCATACGTATTATCCGCAATGCGCTCGATCAGGTAGCGATCGTGCGAAATGACCACCAGGGTACCCGGCCACGAATCGAGTAGGGATTCCAGTTCCTGGAGCGTATCGATATCCAGGTCGTTGGTGGGCTCATCGAGGAGTAAAACATTGGGTTCTGCCATGAGCACGCGGGTGAGCTGGAGGCGGCGGCGCTCGCCACCGGAAAGATCCCCGACCGGGGTGCGCTGGCGCTTGGCGGAAAAGCCGAGGCGCTCGGCCAGCTGAGAGGCGCTGAGCTCCTTTTTGCCTAGCTGCACGTAGGTGGCAACATCCTCGACGGCATCGAGAAGCCGGCGCTGCGGATCCAAGTCATCGAGTTCCTGGCGCAGCCAACCTAAGCGCACGGTTTGGCCCTCGATGCGCTTTCCGGCTGCGAGCTCGTATTCGCCAGCCAGTGTGCGCAGCAGCGTGGTCTTTCCGGAGCCATTAACACCCACGAGGCCGATGCGCTCGCCTGGGGCCAGGCGCCAAGTGAGGTGATCGACCAAGGTGCGGCCATCCGGGGACTTCACGGTGGCATCTTCTAGCTCGATGACCACGCGGCCCTGACGCTGCTTGGAAAAGGACATGAGCTCGACCTTGTTGCGCGGCTCGGGGACATCAGAAATCAGCGCTTCCGCAGCCTCAATCCGGTAGCGCGGTTTCGAGGTACGCGCCGGTGCCCCGCGGCGCAACCACGCCAATTCCTTGCGAGCTAAGTTTTTGCGGCGTTGCTCCATCGCATCGGCCTGGCGGGCGCGCTCGGCGCGGGCGAACGTCCAGTCGTTGTATCCGCCCTCATATGCATCGACCGTGCCGTCGTGGACCTCCCACGTCCACGTGGCAATGGTATCGAGGAACCAGCGATCGTGGGTGACCACGATTACGGCAAGGTTGCGCTTGAGCAGGTGATCCGCCAGCCACTGCACACCTTCCACGTCAAGGTGGTTCGTGGGCTCATCGAGCACCACCAGGTCTAAATCCTGCACCAGCGCGGCCGCGAGGTTCACGCGGCGGCGCTCGCCACCGGACAGGGAGCTCACGGGAGTATCCAGCCCTAGGTCCACGATGCCGAGTCCACCGAGCACATCGCGCACCTTGGCATTGGAGGCCCATTCGTAGGTCTCGAGCTCGAGGGGTTCAATGATCGCCTGAGCGATGGTGAGCTCTTCGGGCAGATCAAAGCGCTGCGTCACCACGGCCATGCGCAGATCCGAGGTGTGGGAAACGCGGCCGGAATCTGGCGGCTCGATGCCGGTGAGTACTTCCAGCAGGGTGGTCTTGCCGCCGCCGTTGACGCCCACGATGCCGATGCGGTCCCCGGTTTGTACGCCGAGGGATACCCCATCAAGGAGAGTTTTTAAGCCATAGGACTTGGTGACTTGCTCGAGGTTAATCAGGTTTGCCATAACAGGGACTCATCTTAATACCTCCCTACCGCCACCCCCGCATTCCCAAACATGTTGCTACCGAATTTCACTTGCAATACTCTGCGTGTGTATGAAGAAGCACACACTTACCCTCTGCACTATCCTCTCTGCCTCAGCGCTCACCATCGCTTCCTGCTCGGCGCCGGAAGAAGACACCGACGCCCAAAACACCAGCGAATCCACCACCGCGGAAAGCCACGAACATGACCATGACCACGATCATGATCACGAGGGCCACTCCCACGACGGCATGGAGGCAGAAGAAGGACAGACCGAGGTAGCCCAGCTTCCCACGCGCATCGTCTTCTCCCACGCTGATGGTCTGACCACCTACGATGCCAAATCTGGAGACGTCCTCGATGAAGAAGAGATGAATGCCTTCCTTCGCCTCAATGACGCCGACAACGACCGCCACGTCATGGTAACCAAGGGCGATAACTTCCTCACCTACGACACCGGACTCATCACCAAGGCTCACGGCGACCACAACCACTACTACACTGCGGATCCAGAGCTGGGCGATGACAAGATTAAGGCGCCCCACGCTGGCCACGTGGTCCACCACGATGGTTTTACCGCCCTATTTTCTGATGGGGATGGCGTAGCCAAGATTTATAAGACCGAGGACATCGGCTCCAAGGACGCCAAGCCCGTCAACACCGTCAAGACGGGCGAGGCGCACCACGGCGTGGCCGTCCCGCTTGAGGATGGCTCCGTGGTCATCACCAAGGGTACCGAGGACGAGCGCCACACCATCCAGCACCTGGACAAGGACGGCAAGGTCTTGGATGAGACCACCAAGTGCCCCGGCGTCCACGGCGAAGCAGCCGCTGGAAATGGAAAGCTCTTCTTTGGCTGCGAAGACGGCCCCGTAGTCTTTGATGGCTCCAAGTTCCACAAGGTAGACGTCTCCGGCTATGCCGGTGCCGATGGCTACCAGCGCTCCGGAAACGCCGCGGGTTCTGAGGAATCGAACGTCATCCTGGCCGATAATAAGACCGACAAGGACGCCGAGTCCGAGCACCCCACCTCCGCGACGCTGATCAATACCGAGGACTACTCCGCCAAGAAGGTGGACTTGGACGGCTCCTACTGGTTCCGCTCCCTGGCACGCGGCCCGATGGGCGAGGCTCTGGTGCTGACCACCGACGGCAAGCTCAATGTCATCGACCCAGACTCCGGCGAAATCACCAAGCAGATCGACGCGATTTCCCAGTGGAAGGAAAACGAGGAATGGCAGCAGCCGGGCCCAATCCTGAAGGCCGCCAATGGCTATGCCTACATCACGGACGCTCAGAAGAAGGAACTCGTCGTCATCGACCTCCTGCGCGGTAAGGAAACCGACCGCTACGAGCTGGACTTCGAGCCCACCGAAATGGCCGTGCTCTAAGTCTCCAGCGCTCTAGTGCTCGTGCTTGGCGATGCCCCCACTCGCCCCAAGCTAGAGCACCTCCGCACCCGCAGCCGGGCCCTGGGCTACAACGCCCTTGGTGCCCGGTATTTCTATGCTGACCTGTGCTGCGACTTCCTCCGCATCTTTGCGGGTAGCGCATAAGAACGCGCAGGTGGGACCGCTGCCGGAGACGATACCGTTGAGCGCGCCCGCATCCATGCCCGCCTCCAACGTCTTGCGGAGATCTGGGCGCAGGGATAGCGCGGCGGGCTGTAGATCATTGTGTAGGTGCGCCGCCACACGGTGGGCATCGCCGGAGATAAGCGCCTGGGAAACCTCCGTCGTATCGAGCGCCGGCGCGGTTACCCGCCCTGCATCACGCAATTCATCGAGTTTGCTGAACACACTTGGTGTTGAGAGCCCACGGTCAGAAGCGATCAGCGCCCAGTGATAGGTGCCCCTGGTCATCATGGAGGTCAACTGCTCCCCGCGCCCAGTACCAAGCGCTGTGCCGCCCAGCAAGGTAAACGGCACATCGGAGCCGAGGGCGGCGCCCAAGGCATTCAGAATGTGATCTCCTACCGAATCAATCCCGTAATAACGGCCGTAGCAGCGCTCGGCAAGGCGCAGCGCCGCCGCGGCATCCGCAGAACCGCCCGCCATGCCGCCGGCGGTGGGAATCGCCTTGTGAATCTCAAGGCCCACCTCTGGAATCTTGATGCCGCCGCGGGTGACATACAGGTGCTGCATGATGCGGTCTACCGCAGTCCAGGCCAGGTTCGTATCGTCCTCGGGCACGCCCGCCGCGTGCGGACCGGATACATTGAGGTGCTGCACGCGGGGCTTATCCACTTCGGGGTTGCCTAAATCAGTCAGCGTTACCGTATCGTGCAGGCTCAGGGACTGAAAGACCGTGACTAGCTCATGAAAGCCATCCTCCCGCGGTTCCGCCACGCCAAGGTGCACATTGACCTTGGCGTGCGCATGTGCGGTATAGGTGATCGGCTCGCTTTCGTGTGGTGCGCTCACTGTAGTCCTGCCAATCGTACAAAGTCTGCAACAGCGAGCTTTTCCCCGCGCTGCTTCGGATCGATTCCGGCCGCGCGCAAGGCCTCCTCGGCGGCCGCGCCGGAGCCGTAGTGGCCCGATAGCGCGGCGCGGAGGGTTTTGCGGCGTTGGGCAAAGGCGGCATCGACAAGCGGCCAGACCGCAGCGCGCGCGGCATCGTCAACCGGCCAAGGCGGGGTATCGAAGACATCGATGCGCACCAAGCCGGAGGCAATATTGGGCGCGGGCCAAAAGACATTCTTGCCAATGGTCCCAGCTTGGCTCACCGTGCCATAAAATCCGGCCTTCACGGAAGGCACGCCGTAGATCTTGCTGCCGGGCTCCGCGGCGAGGCGCTGCGCCACCTCCAGCTGCACCATGACGAGCACGCGGCGGATGGAAGGAAACGTCTCCAAAAAGTGCAAGAGCACTGGCACCGCCACGTTATAGGGCAGGTTGGCCACCAGCGCCGTAGGAGCCGCTACATCCTCGCTGGTCACGCGCAGCGCGTCCTTTTCCACCACACGCAGGCGCTCGGCGTAGTCCGCGGCGCGCTCGCCCACCGTTACCGGCAGCTGCGCAGCCAAGCGCGGATCGATCTCCACCGCGGTGAGATCTTCAACGATCTCCACCAGCCCTAGGGTCAGCGACCCCAATCCGGGGCCGACCTCCACGACGCGGTCTGCGGGATCCAGATCCGCGGCCGCGATGATGCGGCGAATGGTATTGGGATCATGGAGGAAATTCTGCCCCAATTTCTTGGTGGGCGTGATATCCAGTTTCTCCGCTAAAGCTCGGATTTCTACTGGGCCTAAAAGCGCGGCGCCCGGGGAATCAGTCATGCTCTCTAACCTAGTTGAAGAATGCAGAAAGTCGCACCCCGCGCCGTGGTGACGCGGGGTGCGGTGCAGAATGCGCGGTGCTGCGGGTGCTTTATGCTTTTTAACGCAGGCCCAACTTAGAGGTACATGCCGGCCATGCGCCCCAGCCCTGGGAGGCTTGTACCTTTTGTGCCACGGCGATTTGCTGCTCGCGGGTGGCCTGCCATGCCTCAGGCGCGTATTCGGTGCCGCCGAAGCCAGCCCAGGTGGACGGCGTGAATTGCAGGCCACCGGAGAAACCGTTGCCGGTATTGATGGACCAGTTACCGGTGGATTCGCACTGCGCGATGGAATCCCAGACGGAGCCATCGGCCACGGCGGGGGCAGCCGCGCCCGAGTTACCGCCTTGCGGCTCCGGCTCCGCCTGCTTGGTACCGCGGGCGATGGTCGCGGGCTTTGGCCCTACAACGACCTCATCCTTGATGACCTCTTCGGATTCCTTCTTGCCGTTCTTCATAACCACCTTGCGGGTGATTTCGCGCTTGCCCTTTTCGCCCTGCTCGCGCACCTCTTCGGCGCCGGCTTCCAGCTCAGGGTCATCCACGAAATGCGGCTCGGCGTCGAATTCCTCGGTGGCATTCTCGGTCTGAATGTCTATCCGCTCAACCTTGATAGACATGCCCTCGGTGACTTTTTCTTCCTTGGCTGGGAAGACGCGGTCATCCTCACCGAGCTTGATACCGCGCTCCTTGAGCACATCGCCCACGGTCTTGGCGGCAATCTTGGTGTAGGTATTCTTGCCGCCATCGTTAATCTTGATGATCTTGGGGGAAACGACCTCTAGATCCATGCCATCTTTTAGCTGGGTATCTTTGTCCACGTCATCCTCGCCAGACTTCACGGCAGCTCCCGGGTTTACGCCCTGCAGGTTATTGAGCAGATCAGAAACGGTGAGATCGGTAGTGGAAAGCTGCTGCTGTTCACCATCGATGGATACGGCGACTGGCTTGGCGGTGCGCACGGAGATCTCATCGCCATCGGTCACGGACTCAGATGGTGCGGGCGAGACGATGTCCTCTTCGCCCACCTGAACGCCGGCGGCCTGCAGGGCGCCGTCCACGTCCTTGGCAAAGGTAGCCAGCTCCACCTTGTCGCCGTTGACGTCTACGACCAGGTCTTTCTGCGCAGCAATCGCCACGACACCGCCTACAGCGAGGGTGCTCAATACGCCACCCGTTGCCAGGCGCAGCGGCAGGGAACGTGAATTATTAATGCGCTTAATGTGGTGAGGTGCCATGTGTAGTTAATCTCCGGTAGTGCTGTCTATCCAGTATCAGAATTGTTACCGCTGGCTAGGGAAACCAGCGGCGGTGCCCGCTACTGCCCCGACTGTGGAGCAGCGCGGTGGGAAGGTAGAGACATAAAGCCTCAACGAACAATCAATAACAATACGATAACGAGTAAGGAAAGTCGAGAAACGTTGCGCCACAGCTATAACTGGCGAAAACAGTTGTCACATCAAGCACCCATACCACCAGCGACCAGCGGGTTTAATTTTGTGACACTCCTCACTCATCTTCCGTGTTAATCCCATACACGCGATAAAAAGTCTCGTTGACCTCCGCCGCCAAAGCCTGAGTGGTCTGGTGGCGCGCCCGGGCAATGCAGTCATAGGTGTGTCCGATCAGGGAAGGCTCATTGCGCTGCCCGCGGAACGGCTCTGGGGTCATAAACGGCGCATCGGTTTCCACCAGCAATTGTCCCGCCGGGGCCAGCGCCGCCGCCTGGCGCAGTTCCGCATTGCGCTTGAAGGTGACATTGCCAGCAAAGGACAACACGTAGCCTCGCTCGAGTGCTTCTTCTGCTACCCGCAGCGGCGAGGAGAAGCAGTGGAGCATGACGGTGGCGGGCGCGGGGGCATCGGCAAGAATGCGCAGCAAATCCTCATCCGCCTCGCGGTTATGGATCATAAGCGTCTTGCCGGTGCGCACCGCCAGATCGATATGCCAGCGCAGGGATTCTTCTTGCTGGATCAAGCTCGCGGTGGTCTCCGGTTCGTGGTGAACCCAGTAGGCGTCCATGCCGGTCTCCCCCACCGCCACGCACTGCGGATCCGCCACCATGTCCTCCAAAGCGGCCTTGGTGGGTGTATCTAACTCATTTGCCCGCACTGGATGGATGGCGCAGGCAGCGTAGACATTGGGAAATGCGCGCGCGGTGGCAAGAGCCGCTTCGGATTCGCGGCGGTCATCGCCTACCGTTACCAGGCGGGATACCCCGGCTGCGCGGGCGCGATTGACCAGCACCGCATCGGTATCTTTATGCGAGAAAAGGTGGGTATGCGCATCACTGAGCCCGCTGAGCCCTGGGGCCGGAATGGGAGTAGGACGTGGCTTCTTTTTAGACATACCCGCAATTGTAATATTGGCAGCTATGTTGATCAGACCAGCGGACCTGAGCGATGTCCCCGCCATAACCGATACCCTCAACTGGGCCATCGAGCATACCGACGTCATCTTTAACTCCACCCCAGTCACCGTGGCTGAGCGCGAAGAACACCTGCGCCACATCCAGGACATGGACTGTCCCTTCCTCGTTGCCGAAACCGATGCTGGCGAATACTTGGGCTGGGCGCTCTACCACCCCTACCGCGATCCCCGTATCTGGCAGGGCTGCTATGAAACCACGATTTACCTTTCCCCCAATGCCCAGGGCCAAGGCGTGGGCACCGCCCTTATGGGTGAGCTGGTAGACCGCGCCCGGGCGGATGACAAGGTGCATTCGCTGCTCGCCTTGATCGTGTCTACTAATACGGCATCATTAAAGTTGCATGAAAAGTTCGGGTTTGAAAACGTGGGAACTCTCAAAGAGGTAACCTACAAATTCGATCACTGGCTTAGCCTCACCCACTTAGAACTTCTGGTGTAAAGGACTTTTGATGCATATTCGCCCCGCCGAGCTTGCCGATGCCCCCTCCATTTCCGCCATCTACAATGCTGCCTCCGCCGCTAAACCGGCGAATAACCTCATTACCTGGCAAGAAGAGGTCTCTGACCGCGAAGATTGGCTGAAGGACATGTCCAAGGCGGGCTCGCCCGTGCTCGTTGCCGTAGACGATGATGAAATCATCGGCTGGGCCGCCTACTTTCAATTCGTCACGCCCGCCATCTATTACGGCACCGTCGAAGATTCCGTATACATCTCCCCCGTCGCCCAGGGCAAGGGCGTAGGCTCTGAGCTTCTCGATGCCCTCATGGACATTGCCGCCGACGATCCCTATATCGAAACCATGATTACCTACATCGTGGATACCAATGCCGGTTCCATTGCGCTGCACAAGAAATTTGGGTTCACAGAAACTGGCCGCATGCCCAATATCCACACCAAGGACGGCGTGCGCCTAGGCCTGGTTCACCTGCAGCGCGATTTCCAGCACTAGGCAGAACCTTTAAGGCATAGCAAAAGCGCGGTGGCCTTCCCTTTTCATTGGGACTGGCCACCGCGCTGTGTGTATCTAGCGGGACGTTACCGCGCTAGTTCATCACCGGCGCCCATTCCGGGCCGGTTTCGCCGAGCTCTGGATCCAGCTTGGAAATCAGCGGCTTCGGTTTTGCCAAGGTAGTACCTGGTGCCACCTGGATGCGCTCCCACTTGGCCTGCTGCTGGGTGTAGTCACCCATAATGACAGGATATTCGTGGTTTTCTGGGGGAAGCCCCGCGCCCACGAGCTCAACCGGGATATCGTCCTTGACCTCGCGCACCTCAGGCTGCGCGGCCCATTCGCCGGTGCGGCCCAAGGTCTCGTGCACCCTTTGCGCGGTAAACGGCAGGAATGGGGTGAGCATGACATTGCAGTCAGACACGACCTGCAGGGCGGTCCACAAGACGGTAGCTAGGCGCTCGCGCTGGGTTTCATCCTTGGCAAGCTTCCACGGCTCTTGGGAGGCAATATAGGCATTCGCCTCGCCCACCACGTGCATGATGGAGACGATGGCCTGCTTGAACTTGGATTGCTCCAGCAGGTCACCGGCGGTGGTGAAGGTCTCCTCCGCCAGCTGCAAAATGGCCTCGTCGCGCTCCTCCAGGGCCGCCGGAACCGGAACCTCGCCAAAGTTCTTGTGCGCCATGGATACGGTGCGGTTGACCAGATTGCCCCAGCCATTGGCCAGCTCATTATTCACGCGGCGCACGAATTCATCCCACGTAAAGTCCGCGTCGTTGTTTTCCGGGCCAGCTACGGCAATAAAGTAACGCAGCGGATCCGGGCCGAACTCCGCAAGGAAGTCCTTAACGTAGATCACCACGCCCTTGGACGAGGAGAACTTTGAGCCGGACATAGTCAAGTATTCCGAGGACACGATTTCCGTTGGCAGGTCCAACTCACCGTACTGGTGCAGCTCGCCGCCCTTTGAGCCCTTGCCGGCATAGCCCAGCAGTTCCGCCGGCCAGATCTGCGAGTGGAAGGTGATATTGTCCTTGCCCTGGAAGTAATAGTGGCGGGTTTCTGGGTCCTGCCAAAATTCCTTCCACGCCTCCGGCTGGCCGGTGCGGTGCGCCCACTCGATGGAGGCGGACAGGTAACCCACGACGGCATCGAACCACACGTACAGCTTCTTCGCGTTATTGTCCTGCCAGCCTTCCACCGGAATGGGAATGCCCCAGTCAATATCGCGGGTCATGGTGCGCGGACGCATATCCTCCAGCAGGTTCAAAGAGAACTTCAGCACGTTCGGGCGCCAATCCTCGCGGGTGGAAAGCCACTTTTGCAGCTCGTCCTTAAGCGACGGCAGATCCAGCAGGAAGTGCTCGGTCTCCACGAACTGCGGTGTTTCGCCGTTGATCTTGGACACTGGGTCAATCAGGTCTACCGGGTCCAGCTGGTTGCCGCAGTTATCGCACTGGTCACCGCGGGCGCCATCGGCACCGCAAATGGGGCACGTGCCCTCGATATAGCGGTCCGGCAGCGTGCGGCCGGTGGACGGAGAGATTGCCCCCTTTGTGGTCTCTTTTAGCATGTAGCCGTTCTCATTGAGACCCTTGAACAGCTCCTGTACCACCGAATAGTGGTTGCGGGTGGTGGTGCGGGTAAAAAGGTCATACGACAACCCGAGGTTGGCCAGATCGTTGACGATTTGGCGGTTATAGCGGTCTGCGAGTTCGCGGACGGATACGCCCTCCTTATCGGCTTGGACCAGCAACGGGGTGCCGTGCTCGTCCGTACCGGAGACCATGAGTACGTTGCGGCCGCGCATTCGCTGGAAGCGGGCGAATACGTCAGAGGGAACGCCAAAGCCAGCCACGTGACCGATGTGGCGCGGGCCATTGGCATATGGCCAGGCAACATTTACTACTAAAGACTCAGTCATGGAGTCCAGTTTATCGAAGCACCTGCACGAACACACGTTGAGGGCACATTACCCCAACCACCGAAAAGCGCCCGCCTCCTTCCCTAGTTTGGGAAAGCGGCGGGCGCTACTACCGAAAGCGGTAGATACTTAATCTACTTGCGCTTCATCGGGTTCTTCAAACGCTCGTTGCGGCGCTTCTTGAGCTCCTGCGTGCGCTGGTAGTCGCGGTGCAAGCGGCGTTCGCGGGCCATCTTGCGCTGGAACTGTTGCGCCTCGCGGTACTCAAGGTAAATGATGTCCTGGCTCAAGTCCTTGTAGATGGCGAACATCAAGCCAATGACGATGAACAAGAACGGCAGCGCCGCCACGATGGTGACGTTCTGCAGGTTGGACAGTGCATCCTCATTAACCAAGAGCAGGGTCAAACCAACGGCTGCGGTCAGAGCACCCCACAGGGCGGATAGCCACGGCTTCGCGGTTGCGGCACCATTTTGTGTCATCGAACCCATCACGGTGGACGCGGAGTCCGCGGAGGTAATGAAGAAGGTGGCCAGCAAGATGACGGCGACAACGCCGGCAATGAAGCCACCAGGCAGGTTGTGCAGGAGGTTAAACAGCTCTACCTCGGCGGATTCGCCGGTGATGGATTCGCCGTTTTGCTCCATGTGGATTGCGGTGCCGCCGAAGATGGCGAACCACAGGGTGGAAACGCCGGCTGGGATGAGCAGGACGCCCAAGCAGAACTCGCGGACGGAGCGGCCGCGGGAAATGCGCGCCAAGAACATGCCCACGAATGGGGACCAGGAGACCCACCATGCCCAGTAGAAGATGGTGTAGCCAGACAGCCACTCACCGGCGGTACCGTTCTCGGACTCTGCGGTACGGCCGATCATCTCGGTGAAGTAGTTGAAGTAGTTACCGATGGATCCCGGAATCTGGTTCAGGATGGTCACGGTTGGGCCCAAGATGAAGACGAAGATGGCCAGCACCGCAGCCAAGACCATGTTGGCATTGGACACGTACTGAATACCCTTGCCCACACCGGAAAGTGCGGACAGCAAGAAGGCCAGGGTCAAGACCAAGACAATGCCGATAACCACGGACTGGGTTGGGTTATCGATGATGCCGGAAGCTTCCAGGCCTGCCTGAATCTGCAGCGCGCCCAAGCCCAGGGAACAAGCGGTACCGAAGACGGTGGCGAAGATGGACAGGATGTCAATGAACTTGCCCAATCCGCCGTTGGCGCGGCGCTCACCGATGAGCGGCACGAAGGTCTGACTTAGCAGCTGCTTGCGGCCGATGCGGTAGGTCGAGTACGCGATGGCCAAACCAACAATGGCGTAAACAGCCCAGGGGTGCAGCGTCCAGTGGAACATGGCGTAGGCCATGGATGAGCCCACGTTTTCCGTTCCTCGGCCGGGCGTACCGTCGCGGTAGTTCGCCAGCGGCTCGGAAGCACCGTAGAACATGAGGCCAATGCCCATACCCGCAGCGAACATCATGGCGATCCACGAAGGCGTGGAAAACTCCGGTTCCTCGTTAATGTGGCCCAACTTGATGGAGCCAAACTTGGAGGAAGCAATAAAGATCACGAAGGCCACGAAGACGGTGCCAAAGAGCACGTAAGCCCAACCGAACTTATCGACGACCCACGTCAGGGCCGCGGAAGAAAAGTCGGCGAAGTTATCCGGGGCGGCAAGGCCCCAGATAACGATGGCGGCAACGAGAACACCCGCAATACCCATGATGGTCCAGTCAATCGGGATATTATCGCGGTCCGCAGCAACTTCGATTTCCGGGTCGTCATACTCTTCGGGGTGGAACCCCTCAGAGTTGATCATGTCCTGGATCTGGCTCGTCGCCGTCTGTTCATCCAGTGCCTCTTCTACCGTTTGATAATCCTCAATCGGCTGCTCGCTCGAAGCAGTAGAAGTGGTCCCAGCAGGCGCTTCGCTGGGCCCCTTCCCTTCTTCGGGCACGCCAGTGCCGTTATTTTCAGTATTAGTCATGCTCTCTACAGTGGTGTTATGCCCCCAATTTTTCAAACCGTTTTGTTACCAAAACCCCAGCTTATGCACATTTTTGAGCATTTCCTTAATGCTTCCTGCACACTTATAAGCCGCATATCCCCACGTAGACGGCTTTTAGGCGCCACACGCCCGAGCAAGATAACGATTCGATAACACATATAGAAGCGTGAAACCTACTGTTAGCACGACCAATTGTGACCGTTTATACAGCGCATAGAAATAACCTGCGTACGATTCAACAAGTGCTCAACTAGCGGGCAGTCAGCGGGCATCCAAAGCGGCATCGTATAACTCCCGATTGGATACCCCAGTCCCCTTGGCGGCCTGCTTGCACGCGTCCTTCAAGCGCATGCCGGCCGCGGCCAACTCCAAGGCCTGCGGGACAAGGTCAGCGGCGGTCACGGCAGCGCCGGTTCCGCCTTCGATGACCACGGTAATTTCGCCCTTGACTCCCTCGCTCGCCCACTCGGCCAGCTCAGCTAGCGGGCCGCGGCGCACCTCCTCATACGTCTTGGTCAGCTCGCGGCATACCGCGGCGGGGCGATCGCCGCCGAGAACCTGGGTGGCATCGGCAAGCGTCTCGGCGATGCGGTGGGGCGATTCAAAAAATACGATGGCGCGCTTTTCATTGCGCAGCGATTCCAGCCACGCCTTTCGCGGGCCGGGCTTGCGCGGCGGAAATGCATCAAAGAGGAAGTGGCCCACGCCCAGGCCAGAGAGGGCGAGCGCCGTAGGCACCGCCGAGGGGCCTGGGAAACACGTCACGGGAATATCGCGTTCGGCGGCCGCGGCCACTAGAGACAGGCCTGGATCGGAAATAATCGGCATGCCGGCGTCGGTGACCACGAGGACGGTGCCGTGCTGGGCGGCATCGATAAGCTGCTGCGCACGCGCCTGCTCATTGTGGTCGAAGTTGGACACCACGGTACCGGAAATCTCGATGCCCAGGGCCTGCGCCAGGTTGCGCACGCGGCGGGTATCTTCGGCAGCGATGACATCAGCATGCGCCAATGCCTGCATCAGGCGCGCCGAGGTATCACCGACATTTCCCAAGGGCGTGGCGGCAAGAATGACGCCGCGCGGAAGTGGTTCCAGACCTAAAGCTGACATGCCTCTAGCATTCCACATTCTCCTATGCACCCGCGCGCAGGCTCGTCGCCTAAACTCTTTTTCGTGACTATTGCTACCGCTGCCCCCTCTAGCTCACCGCGCACCCCGCATAACCGCGTGATGCCGCCGGCACCGCGCACCTACACGTGGGGCAAGGCCGATTGGATAAGCACCGGCATCATCGCCGTTCTCGCACTGATCACGCGGTTCGTGGGCCTTACCGCGCCGGTATCACAGGGCACACCTGTCTTCGATGAAAAGCACTACGTTCCCCAGGCCTGGGACATGGTCAAAAGCTGGGATAACTTATTCATCGGCGGCATCGAGACCAACCCGGGCTTTGGGCTCGTGGTTCACCCGCCGCTGGGCAAGCAGATCATTGCCATTTCGGAATGGGTCTTTGGTTATACCCCGCTGGGCTGGCGCTTGATGACGGCCCTCTTCGGCGTCGGCACCGTGCTGATGACCATGGCGCTGGCCCGTCGGTTGTCCTTTTCCTGGCAAGTGGCCACCTTTGCCGGCATTCTGGCCGTCTGCGATGGCGTCCTCTTGGTTTCTGCGAAATTCGGCATGCTGGATATCTTCCAGGTCTTTTTCATCGTGGCCGCAGCGTGGGCACTAGCCCGCGATCATCAGCAGATGCGCGTGCGCCTCCACCACGCCCTGTTGAGCGGTGGGATGGGCACCTCCCCATTCGGGCCACGCTTTGGCTTCCGGTGGTGGCGCTTTACCGCCGGAGTCTTTTTAGGCCTATCACTTGCCGTGAAATGGTCTGGGCTGTACTACATCATGTTTTTCGGCCTGCTCTGCGTCTTTAGTGACCTCGCGCTGCGCCGCAAGTATGGCATTCGCCGCTATATTGTGGGCACGCTCATTCGCGATACGCCCGCGGCACTTGCCTCCCTAGTAGCCGTGCCAATAATGATTTATGTGTGGAGCTGGCGCGCGTGGTTTGCCTCAGAGACCGCGGTCTACCGGCACGCCAAGGTGGATGGGACCATCGGGGAAGACTCTTGGCTCATGCACTTACCGGAGCCTGTGGCCGGCTGGTTTTATTACCACTCCTCCGTATTGGATTTTCACGCCAGCTTGACCTCTTCTGGTGGCCACCACCACCCGTGGGATTCCAAGCCGTGGGCATGGCTGGCCGGGACTCGGCCCATTTTGTATTACTCAAGTACGGACCTGGAATGCAGCGGCGGTGGCGAATGCCGCAAGATGCTCTACCTCTTTGGCACCCCGGCGATCTGGTGGCTGGTAGTCCCCGCAGTACTTTGGGGGCTGTGGTCGCTTATCATCCGCCGCAACCGCGCCTTCCTCATTCCCCTCGTGGGCTTTGCGGCCGGATTTCTCCCGTGGCTGGCGGCCTTTGACCGGCAGATGTACTTCTTTTATGCCACCGCGTTTATCCCGTTTGTCATCGTGCTTCTCGCCCTCACGCTAGGCCAAATGGTCGGACGCGGTAAGCCCATCAGGTGGCGGTGGATTAGGCGCATCGCTGGCGGGTCGATGCGGCGGGGAACGTTTGCAGCCGCCTGCTACCTCGCGCTGGTGGTCGCAATGTTCTTCTACTTCGCGCCCATCTTATACGGCTTCATCATCCCGGAGTCTTGGTATCAATCCATGATGTGGCTGCCCAGCTGGAAATAGGTGGCAGAAACCCGTTCGCCTTAGTGCGGCTGCGCGTTCAAGGATTTCCACCACGCGCGCACCAGGTAGCCCTTCTCGGCAGCCCACGCCCAGGCCAGACTAATGGTCGACAGCGCGGTAGCGATGAGCAAATAGACCTGTTCCATGGTGACGGTGCCGAGCGCAATATCGCGCACGCCAAAGCCAAAAAGAAATGCAAACATCGTGGCGGATACCGGGAAAAGCCCGGTCACAGAGGCTGGGCGCCAGGCGCTCCACAGCAGGCCACACGCCATGCCAAAGCGCACGGCCGCGCCTTCCATCAGCAGGTTGGCGCGGTCTGGATCGGCCGCAGGGTCCAGCACCGAACCCTCTGTGCCCAGCGGCACTAGGCCGGAGGCACGCACCACTTGTACGATGGCCCACACCGCAAAAACGAGTCCCATGACTACCAAGGCACTGCGTGCCACCGTGAGGTTGGCCTGCCTGGCGCTCGATGCCCGCTTCCACTCCGGTTCTACCCCGGCGAGGATCACCTCAGAAAGATCCGTCGGCGGCGACATGCCGGAATCCGCCGGTTCCACGAAACTTAAGGAACGCGATAGCGCCGCTGCCTTATCGCGAAACGCTCGGCACTCCGCGCAGTGTTCTAGGTGGGCGTCGATGACGTCTGCGGAAAGCTCCGCTTCTTCGCCATCCAGCTGGGCGGAAATCGCCGCTTGCACTTGGCTATGCGTCAACATTGCTTAACGCCCTATCCAAGCTCGCCCGGCCAGAACCAAAAATAACGATCATTATGAGGGACATGCACAGCACCAAGGGGTACTCGATGCCACCGTCGCCGGCAAAGAGGCCATTTCCCCAGTGCACGAAGTACAGCGCGCCCACCATGTCCACGGCCAGCGCCGCAGCGGCAAAGGTGGTTAACAAACCAATGACGAGGAAGGCGCCACCCACCATCTCCCCGATTGCGGCGGCATAACCGGCTATCTGTGGCTGCGGGATGCCGAGGGCAGAAAACTGCCCCACCGTCTCATCCATTCCGTCCATGAACATCTTGTCCACGCCGTGCGCAATAAAGATGAGCCCGAGGACCAACCGAAAAAGCAGCAACGCGGCATCACGAACGGCAGGTCTATTCATGGTCAATAGACTACATCGAATGCCCACCCCAACGCGAAGACACCGCCGCCCCACGCCCTGAGCTCGCAATTTCACCATCTAGCGAGGTACACGCTGCATCCCACCCGCAAACGCTGCTTCAATGGAGAAAGACAAGGAAAATAGGCACAACACACCAATAGGAGAACCATCCATGGACACTGACACCACCACCGAAGAACGCACCCCGCTGGCCTATGACGAGCACGGAGTAGCCCGCACGCCGTGGGCCGTGACGTCGTCGCTATTGACGGATTATTACGACACCGAATGGGGCCTTCCCATTAGGGACGAGGCCGGCCTTTTTGAGCGCCTGAGCCTGGAGTCCTTCCAGTCTGGGCTGTCTTGGGCCGTGGTATTAAAAAAGCGCCCCGCCTTCCGCAAGGCCTTTTGCCACTTCGATCCGGAAAAGGTCGCGGAATTCGGCGAGGCCGAGGTGGAGCACTTGCTTGCCGATGCCACCATTATCCGCAACGAAACCAAGATCCGCGCCACCATTAATAATGCGAAGGCCACCATTAAACTGCGCGAAGAGGGTGGCTTAGCGGATTTCATTTGGAGCTTTCAGCCCACAGAAAATATCTACCCCGAGGTCATGGAGGATATTCCGAACAAGAGCCCAGAATCGCAGGCCATGTCGCGGGAATTGAAAAAGGCCGGTTTTAAGTTCGTGGGGCCGGTGACCTGCTTTGCGCTCATGGAGGCAATAGGGATGGTCGATACCCATCTCTTGGGCTCCCACCGCCGGGCTACCTCCGGCGTATGGCCGGAGGAAACCGAAAAACTCCACGGAAGCGAGGGAGAAGCTGTCTAATTAACCCGCGCGGCGAGCGGCCAGGTCATCGCGGCGCCCTACCCCATCGGGCCCGGCGTGCGGGCCATCAAAGTCGCCGTCCTCATCATCGCTGTAGCTTAAGGGAAGGTGCTCAAAGTCGGGGCTTTCATCATCGATTTCGACGACGACCGCACCCGGGCGGCGCAGGTTGCGGGGGATCTTCAACGCCTCATCATCGGTATTGTGAACGCCCAACCGCGCCCGGCGCAGGTGCTTTACCCGGCGGCGCAAAAGTGCTTGTTCTTGCCGGACTTGCGCGCGCAGCGCCACCAGGTAGGTCCCAGTCAGGATGCCGACGATGCCTGCCAGCCACCAAGTCCATCCACCGGCCACAATGCCCAGGGCCACGGTGAGGACCACTGCGATGGCTAGGCCGATGAGCGTGCGCTGGCGGCGCTGGTAGCGGGTAGCGGACTTCTCCTTTTCCGCTACTGGGTCCCAACCACCGCGGCCAAGGCGCCGCTGAGCAAATGCCACCTCGTCCTCAGAAAGGTCTGTATTCAGCGCCGCGTCCTCAGCGCCACGGGCGCCGTACTCATCTGCTTCCGCCGATTCCTCTGCTGCACCTTCGGATTCAGACTCTGCGGAGTCGGTTTCTGCGGTATCTGCTTCTTCTGCATCAATGACTGGGGCGGGATCAACCGCGCCCGGATACATCAGGTCAACCGGGGAAGTATAGGTCTCGTCGTAGGCATACGCGTCCTCGGCAATGTCCGCTGCCACCGGCGCGGTGAAGGACTCGGTGGAATTGGCAACCACATCGCCGCGGCGGCCCTTGCGCTTTGCACCGCCTGCTTCCTCGCCGGCGCGCTCGTCATCATCGAGCAAGACATCATCGACATCGTCCGTGTTCACATCTGCATCGTCGGAGTCCCTAGACGTACGCGCGCTATCGGCGGGAGTGGTGGCATTGGTCGCATCGGTGGTATCAGCGGCAGCGGCTGGAACCGCGGATTCCTCAATGACTTCACCCTCGATGGTCTCTGCCGTCTCCTCCGCCGGGGTGGCGTGCTCCTCGTGAGCGTCTGCCTCGCCCTCATGGGCGGCGGAGCGGAATCCGCGACCACCCACGCCAAAGGGTTGCGCCCGGGCGCGGCGGGCAGCACCGGCAATGGTCCGTGACTGTCCACGGGAAGCGCGGTCCTCTGCCTCTTCATCGATCAACACGTCTTCGACGTCTGCTTCGCGGTCTGGGTCCTCAGCGGCAGCGGGTACGACCTCGTAGTCTTGGTCTTCATCCGCGGCACTGCGGTGGACGTCATCGGCCCGCAAGCGGGGGCGGCGGCGGCCGGCAACATTGCCGGAATCACCAGAAAAGAGCACGCGGGTATCCTCAAAGGCCTCGCCGGTATGGCTCATCGGGCGATTGCTCCTGCCCAGTAGCCACGGCGCGAGCACGAAGAGCCACACCACGATGATTGCAATAACTGGCACAGCTGTGGACACGACTTAAGGACCTTCCCTTGGGGTGCATATGATTACTCCACTGTAATCGCTAAAACCGCACTTTAGGGGCCACAGAAGCCGTAAATTACAATGTTGTTGCTTATGTGAAAACTGAGAAAGCATTCCCCGGAATTAAGGATGCTTTTCACACCAAACGCCCAGCTTGGCGCAGCCGCTCAACCGCTGTGGATGCAAAATCTTCCTTGACTAGGGCCACGAAATGGTGATCCCGCCAGGCGCCATCGATATGCAGGTTGCGGCGCAAAAATCCCTCGGAGCGAAAACCGTTGGCCTCCAGCACGCGCCCGGAGGCGGGGTTTTGTTCCAAGTAGGTTGCGGTCACTCGGTGCAGGCCTACCCGCCCAAAGGCATGGTCCACGCCCAAGGCCGTGGCCGCGGTGGCAACGCCCGCGCCCTGCACGGCGGAATAAACCCAATAGCCAATCCAACAGTCCTGGATGCTGCCGTGCTGGATATTGCCTAGTGTTACCTGGCCGGCGAACTTTCCCTCGAGCTCAATGGCTAGGGGGACTACCTGCGCATCGCGCGCGGAGTTGCGCAGAAACATGAGGTAATTCCACCAGGCCTGCGAGCTATGGGCCGCTGCCCAAGTGGTCGCCTGGGTCGGCTCTACCGGCCGGAGCAAGGGTTCGTCCTCAATGCGCTGGCGCCGCCATTCGGGACCATCCGAGCGCAGCAAAGGCCGCAGCCGCAATCGTCCGCCAGACGGCAGTGTCCCCGAGGCAGGAAGCTGCACCGTCGGCGTCGCTTCTGGCCAACCGGGGTGCAGATCATCTGTGGGCCCAGTAACTGGATGGCGCAGCTTCGCCGCAGCGGTACCGAAAGGGTCAAGCATTAGCTGCGCTGGGTAAGGAATAAGACATCAACGACATCGCCCGGGCGAATCTCGGTGACTTCCTCAGGGACGCGGATCATGGCATTGGCTTCGGACAGTCCCGCCAGAAGGTGCGCCGGCGCACCGGTCGCTCCGCCAAGGCCCTCGACCAAATAATCTGCGGTCTCGGCATCGCGCATCAAGCGGGCGCGGATGAAGCCACGGCGTCCGGGGCGGGAATCAATGTGGTTCAGTGCGCGGGCACGCACCACTCGGCGGTGGGCATTGCGCTTGCCCAAAGCCAGGCGAATCAAGGGACGAATATAGATTTCGAAAATAACCAGCGACGAAACCGGGTTCGAAGGAAGAAGGAATGTAGGGATGCGCTCATCTCCTACTAGCCCAAAGCCTTGCACGGATCCTGGGTGCATGGCCACGCGGGAGGTATCGATATCGCCGATTTCCGCCAAAATCTCCCGGATCTGTTCGGCACCGGCGCCACCAACGGCACCGGTAATCACGAGGGCCTCGCTGCGCGTGATGTGGGTTTCTAGCACTTCCCGGATGCGGCGCGGCTCGCCTTCGGCAATGCCTACGCGGACCACGTCCGCCCCCGCTTCTTTTGCGGCGGCGGCCAAGGAGTAAGAGTTCACATCAAAGACTTGGCCTAGGCCCGGTTCCTTATCCACATCAACGAGCTCGCGGCCAAAGGACACGATGGTCACGCGCGGGCGCGGATAGACCAGCACTTTGGAGCGGCCCACCGCGGCCAATAAGCCAATCTGCGCTGGGCCAAGGACGGTGCCGGAGGACACAGCGACATCGCCGGGCTGGATATCATCGCCCACGCGGCGGACGAAGTCGCCCGAGCGCACCGTCCTGTGCGCCGTGATGCGCTTGCGGCCGCGGTCGGTCCACTCGAGGGGTAGGACGGCATCGGCAAGCGTGGGCAAGGGCGCGCCCGTATAGACCCGCACGGCTTGCTTGGGCTGCAAACGCAACGGCTGCTTCGAGCCGGCCGGCACCTCGCCCACCACGGGCAAGGAACGCTCAACCTCTGGTGGGGCGGGCTGCGCGGCGGCGTCATCGGCCTGCTCGGGGGCATCCTCACCCTCGCTGCCTTCTTGGTCCTGATTCTTCGGGCGCCGAACCTTCAACCCGCGCTCGCCACCGATATCAACGGCGCGAACCGCATACCCATCGATGGCCGCCTGGGGAAAGCCCGGTAAAGGCTGATTGGCCTGCACCTGCTCGGCGCACATTAACCCCAGTGCATTAGAAATGCTCATCCGCACCGGCTCCGGGGTCGTCGCCGCATCAGTAACCAGCGCCAACTGGTCATCAACTGAACGCATACGGTCTCTGCCCGCCCTTTCTTATTGCCCTTTTACCTTGCTGCCCTAAACGCACGTGCGCGCGGTGCAAGGTAATTAGTTAAGGCCTTGTTCCGCCTCGAAATCGGACATGATTTGTTTAATAGCTTTATACAGCGCTGGGCCGTATTTTTCATCGCGCAGGCCAAAGTCCACGTTGGCCGGGATATAGCCACCGGGGTTGCCCAAATCGTGGCGCTTACCCTCGTGGACCACCACGTGGACGGGCTCGCCTTCTTCAATGAGCAACTCGATGGCATCGGTCAGCTGCAATTCGCCACCCTTGCCCGGTTCGATCCGGCGCAGCGCATCAAAAATCTTGCGATCCAAAAGGTAGCGCCCAGTAGCAACCAGGTTGGACGGCGCGTCCTCTGGGTCCGGCTTTTCCACCATGCCGACGACCTTTTTCACGCCCGGCGCGTCAGTATCTTCTACGTCAAAAACGCCGTAATTAAACGTCTGCTCCTGCGGCACCGCAAACGCGCACAGCACGCTGCCGCCGAGCTCGGCGCGAACACGCGCCATATCCGCCATAACGGTGGCCGGCAATACGATGTCATCCGGCAGCATGACGGCAAAGGAGTCCTCATCTTCTGCCAAGACTTCTTCCGCCAGCCCCACGGCATGACCCAAGCCCAAGGGCTTTTCTTGCTCTACCGCGATGGGCTCAATGAGCTGGTGAGCGCGGTTGACCTTGGCCACCTGCTCATCCTTGCCGCGGGAATCTAAGGTTTCTACCAGATCTGGAAACTCCGCAAAATGGCGCATTACTTCTTGCTTTTCAGGTGCGGTAATGACCGCAAGCCGGCGCGCGCCCACTGAAGCTGCCTCCTCAGCAATCAATTCAATGCCGGGAGTATCCACAACGGGCAGCAATTCTTTGGGGACGGTTTTCGTGGCGGGCAGAAAGCGGGTGCCCATGCCAGCCGCTGGAACTACAACCGTGGTGATTCCGGAGGCGGAATCTTCGCGTTCATTAGCCATGGATCTTAGGGTACAACGGCGCACGATTTTCCTGTGTAGCGCTACGCCACGGACGCTATTATTTATTTATGCCTTCTTCCAGCGACATCAAAGCTCAACTCCGCACCCGCCTGCTTCGCGCGCGCCGCAGCCTCACCGCAGATGAGCGCGCGGAATGGACCACTGCCCTGCGCGAGCAGTTAGAGCCCGAGCTTTCCGGCGTATCGAGCGTCGCTGCCTATTGGCCGCTGGGCACAGAACCAGGCGGGGCGGATTTCATCCCGTGGCTTTCCCGCCGCGTCGACCGCGTTTTATTGCCCATCACCTGCGGCAATGGCGTTTTGAACTGGGCAGATTACAAGGGCCCGCACAGCATGCAGCCTGGTCAGTTGGGTATTTCTGAGCCGGCTGGCCCGCGTTTTGATAGCCGCGTGCTGTGCGGTTGCGATCTGATTTTGGCCCCCGCCATGGCCATCGATGCGGCCGGAAACCGCCTGGGCAAGGGCGGCGGCTACTACGACCGCGCGCTTTCCCGGGTTCCGCGCAACCACCCCGCGGTACTCGCCATGGTCTACCCTACCGAGTTCCTTGACTCTATCCCGGCCACATCCCACGATCGCCGCGTCGAGGCCGTGGTTACCGCCGCAGGAATCCACCGCTTTTCTTCCTAAACGCAGGGAACCGTGCAGGCGGTAGCGCAGTCTAATTGTGCATGGCTCATTCTCCGTCACCGCGAATCTCTCAATTCTTTCGCACTCTTCGCACCCCTGGCCACCGCCGCGGCGTGCTCGTGCGCCGCGTCATCGCGCTGGTCCTGCTCGTTGCCGCGCTGGTTTCCGCGATTTCCAGGGCGAAGGAACTGCCGCAGGTGCTGGTCTTTAGCCACGATCTGCCCGCCGGCGCGGAGCTTTCCGCCTCCGATGTTTCCCTCGAGCGCCTGCCTTCTTCTTCCATACCTAGCAGCGCGCTTGCCGATGCCCCCTCCGACCTCGCCGGCCGCATCATCACCGCCGCCGCGGGCAAGGGTGAGGTAGTCACCAGCAAGCGGCTCCTAGGCCAAGAGTTGGTGTCTAGCCTCGTCGCGAACTCGGGATCGGAGGATTCTGCGGGAGGCAGCTCTGGCCGCATGATCCCTGTAAAACTTGCCGATCCAGACATCATTCCCCACCTACAGCACGGCGATACCGTCGACATCGTCACGGCAAGCAATGCCACCGATTCCCAGCCCGCGACCGCCCGCGTCATCGCCTCCGGCGCCCGGGTGGTCTCCACCACCACCGCGGAGGGCGAAGTTTCTTCTGCCACCGTCTTGCTCGCACTTCCTAATGAGCATGCCAATGACGTGGCCGCGGCCTCTTTAAACCAACCGCTGACCGTGGTCATCGTGGGCGATCGCGCCCAGCCCCAAGCCGTCGATGACGCAGATGCTGCTACTTAAAGACAGCCTGAACCTTTTGCGTAGTGGTGGTCTTTGCAGTACTTATTCCTGATCTATTCCTTCGCCGATTTCGCGATTTCAACAGCTTGGCCGATGTAATTGGCTGGGTTTGTCAAGGCATCAAAGTCCAGCTTTTCCGAAACACCTGCAAGCTTAGAGTGGGCCGCGCAAAACTCTTCCAGGCTGGTACCGTTCTCTCTATTTTCTCGGGCGAATTCCTGAAGAGCGTCGTGTGCGGCACTATGACCAATATGCGGAGCCAACTCCATCATGATCCCTTCAGTCATCAATGAGACACCCGCGCTTTTTACATTGTCTTCTAATGCTTGTGCATCAAAACGCAAGCGAGGAAAGAGCTGGCCCAACTTTTCCAGCGCTCCATCGACGGCAACAAAGATTTGTGGAATCAGGTTGCGGTGGATCTCGGATTGGCGGTGGTCGCGTTCAAAGGTGGCCGGCGCTTGCGTGAGCATGTTTGCCGCCATGCCACAAGCCATGCTGGCTCCCACGGAAATTTTCATTGTGGCAAAGGGATTAAGTTTTTGCGGCATGGTGGACGAACCGGAAGTATGTGCATCCATCTCCTCGCGGGCCTCGACCAAATCGGATTGCTGCATAGCGAAGAGATCCTCTGCAATCTTGGCCAGACTTTGCCCCAAGGTAGCCACGGTCGTCACAAGCTCTGTCATTGTATCCGAGCTCGCATGCCAAGAAACCGGTTGATAAACCAGTTCCAATTCTTTGGCAAGGCGCCGACTTAACTCAGGGCCTTGTTCTCCAAAGGACGCCAGCGTGCCTACAGCACCGGTAAATTGAATCTGTTCCGTGCGCTCGCGCATCGCTTCCAAGCGTTCCCTGCTCCGGCGCAGTTCCGCATTCCACCGCGCGAAGCGCGTACCCAGTGTCGTCGGCAATGCATACTGCCCATTGGTGCGCGCAACCATTAACGTCGTGGCATGCTCGTGAGCAAGTTTGGCGGTAGCTGCAATCACAGCGTTCAGGCGTTCCAGTATTAGGTCAGTCGCTGCCTTGATCTGCAGGGCCCGCGCGGTATCCAAAATATCTTGAGTCGTCGCCCCGAAATGGACCCAACCGCGTTGGTCTTCCGGAACCGCCTCCCGCAGCGCATCTAGGACAGCGACCGAAGGATTGCCAACCCCGCCGCTTTGGGCTTTTTCAATCAGCTCATCACTGGCGACTGCATTATCTGAGATCGCCTCGGCAGCCTCCTGCGGGATGATTCCCATGTGTCCCTGCGTCCGCGCCATTGCCGCTTCAACAGCGAAAATCTTCCGGATAAGTTGTGCTTCTTCCCAGTGGGCTTCCATGTCCGCTGTGACATAGCCTTTCTTCTGAAAAGACGAGTTCAGTGCGCCGATTCCCATGATAAATTCCTTACTTTTTCAGATGTAGGTTGTGACCCCAGAACGTGCTTAGAGCAAGATCAGGCTGGATACGATCATCACGACAAAGCCAACCCCCATTGGAAGGAGGGTGCGGCGAATAAGCTCGGTGGTAGAAATCCCTACGCCACCGGCGACGGAAATGATTACCCCGGAGACCGGAGAAACCGCGCGGAATAAACCACTGGCAAATTCCATTGGGGTAATCACTGCCGCTGCCGAAGCACCGAGCCCACGGCTGACATCAGGCACCAGGCTGGCAAAGGAAGAAAATGCGCCGACACCGGAACCGGTCAGGAACGTCACTAGGCCCACGATCAAGGTGAACATGAGGGTGATGACGATAGCGCCGGCACCGAGTTGCTGGCCTCCATCGATGAGCATGGAAATGGCGCCCGTAGCCGTCAACCCGGTGGCGAAGATTTGCGCTGCGATAATCAATGCGACGATGCCACCAAACATCTTTCCCATACCCGTAAAAAAGGATGTGGCTTGTTCAGTTGCGGTAGCAAAAGAACGATGGCGGATGATTTCGCACAGCATGGCCAATAGCCAGACAATTACGAATGCTCCCACTGTGCTCAGCTCGATGCTGTCATTGACCAAGGGACTGAAGATTATCAACAAGATAATGGGCAGTGCGAGAAATAAGCCATACCACTTCGGGCCTGCTTCGCCAGAACCATCGCCCATGGTGTCGGTTTCCTTGTAGTCTTCCAAATCCCGCTTATCGTAATGCTGCTGCACGAAATAGTGAGTGATAGCAATTGCAATAGCAGTAGGAATGGCCACGATCAGCTGGTACTGAACAAAGTAGACGACTGGGGATAAATCAATGGTTCGCGCCGACAGCACCGAGGTTCCCGATGCCGGCCCCATAGGCAATGCAGAGGCTGACACGATGACCGCGCCTGCTGCTGCGGGGCTTACCCCTACCGCCTTCAGCACTGGAAGCAATAGCACTAGAAGCAAAATAGCGAGCCCAGCAGCGCTGGGGATAAACATAAAAAGCACCACGCCGAGGAAATACGTGAGGATTAGCGTGATGTAGGGGTGTTTGAACTTTGCGATTGGGGCGGCAAGCACCTCGACCAGTGCCTGTGAAGCGCCGATCTTGTTCATATATGCCGAAAAGCCGCCGGCCGCCATAATGATTAGGCCGACGCCTGTTAATTGGCTACCAGCAACTTGTTCGAATATGCCAATGATGTCTAGCCACCGAGATCCGGTGGAGTCTTCCTCATCTAAAACTCCGTAGCCAGCTTTGGCCGCGGTAGAAACTGCAATGAGAATAAACCCGGCAAGCAATAAAATGATGACCGGCTTATGACCTTTAACAAGGAGGTAGCCTGCACCAATGGTGACTGCCAAGGCAAATAGAGCAAGTGCGATATTCATGCTGGGATCCCTTCTGCCCACGCATTAGAATACTGTTATTTTGACAAACAATATTTTTTATATTCCGCTTTCACACTAACACCAAATACCTATACCGCAACCGGTGTGCATTAGTTAACTAAGCAACAATATTGCAGCCTCCATCCCTCCAAGTTGTGAATACTTTTAGCTTGAACTAAACTCCCTGCTTGCTCATGGTTCACGCCCATCCTTATCTACCCCCAGAAAGGTTCGTCTTCTCCCATGCTTAAGGGCTTTAAAGACTTCATTATGCGCGGCAACGTGGTTGAGCTTGCCACCGCAGTCATCATCGGTTCCGCGTTCACGGCAATCGTCACTTCCGTGACGGATTCCATCATTCAGCCGATCATTAACTCCCTCGGCTCCGCCGAGGTCGATGGTTTAGGCTTCCAAATCACCGATAATAAGTCCACCCTCGTAGACTTTGGCGCCGTCATTACCGCCGCGATTAACTTCCTGATCATCGCCGCAGTGGTGTACTTCCTCATTGTGATGCCGCTGAACAAGCTCACTGAAGCCGCTAAGCGCCGCCAGGGTGTGGACCCAGAGGCGCCGGCACCGACCTCGGAAGAACTCTTGGCAGAAATCCGCGATCTTCTGCAGGCCCAGAACGCTGAGGCTGTCACCGCCGCAGATAAGGCACTTGGGGATGCCACTGCAGCCGAGGACACCGATAACTCCACAACTTCTGAGGGCAAGCACAGCCGCCACGACGACTAATCCTTGCTAAGAAGCAGTTAAGCCCGTGTCCACCTTCGCAATGAAGGAGGCCACGGGCTTTTGTTATGACTGTTTCAGCATTTCCTGGCTCGGGACAAGGATGCGCAGACTATTAGCCGTGGTGCGGCGGCTGGTTCTCGCGGTAAAACTCTTCGCCGCGCTCGGCTGCTTGAGCACCGTCGCCTTCCGCCGCGGCATCATCGAGAGTGACGATGCGCTGTGCATCGGCACCTTCTCCACTAGCTAATTCCTGCTCTACTGGGCGGTCCGCGCTGCGGTCATATTCCGACGCATCTGATTGCCTGAATACGCGCCTGCGCTGGCGGCGTGGTTGAGAGGTCATGGCAGTATCTCCACCCCTTTCCTTGGCGCTATTGCACGCTGGATTCTTGCAATTGATCCACGAGGTGGTGGACCAGCGGGGTCAATGTAGCCATTCCATCGCGCACGGCAGCGCGCGACGGTGCGAGGTTGACCACGACGGTGGAACCAGAAACGCCCGAAATACCGCGGGATGCACACGCATCGACCGCGCCGCAGGCCTGACCAGAAGAGCGCAATGCCTGGGCCACGCCCGGCACCATCTTATCGATGACCCCAGTGGTAGCTTCCGGGGTCTTATCACGCGGGCCCACGCCAGTGCCGCCGACGGTGAGCACGAGATCCACACCGCCGACGACGCCGGTTTCAATAGCCTGCCGGATCTTGGATTTCTTCGAGCGCACGACCACCGAACCATCGATGCGGAAATCCGCCTCTGCTAAAAGTTCAGTAACCAGTTTGGAGGTGCTATCTGAATTTTCGCCGGGGTGATCCGTGACGATCACAACGAGCGCGCGGCGCGGCGCCGCCACTCGGTCCTCCTTCTCACTGGCCAAGAGGTAAGCATCATCCGGCTCCGCCACATCCCGCAAAGCGTCTGTGGAAGCCGAATCCTCCAACCTGGTCGAATCGGTCAAGTCTTGCTGAGAGTCTGCCATTTTTCTCCTTCAAAGAAACGTCGGGGGCGCAATGCGGACACGGCGCGGGCTGGCTTTTAATCTACTCGCCCGTCAGGGTTACCTCTACCTGACGAGTATCATCCGAATTTCCATCGGATACTTCCAAGGTGACGGTCGCACCGAAGTCCTGGGAACGAGCGGCCGCGATAAGCGCATCGGCGTTTTCAATCAGCCGGTCATTGACGCGGGTGACGATATCGCCCTGCTTCAATCCTGCTTGTTCCGCTGGGCTGCCCGGCTCGACCTCGGCAATGCGCGCGCCATTACCGTCATCGCGCGCCAAGACCTTAACCCCCAAGGTGGGGTGAGTTACCTGGCCTTTATTGATGAGCTCATCCGCCATGCGCTTGGCAAAGTTGGAAGGGATGGCAAATCCAAGGCCGATAGATCCGCCCTCGCCCGTGGCTTTATCAGACAACGAGGCAATCATCGAATTCATACCGACGATATTGCCGTCCATATCCACCAAGGGGCCGCCGGAATTGCCGGGGTTAACGGCGGCGTCAGTCTGGATGGCATCGATAAGCGAAGACTCGCCACCCTCCTGGGACGCACGCACCGGACGGTTCTTTGCGGATACGATGCCAGAAGTCACCGTGGCATTGAGGCCGAGCGGCGAACCGACGGCGACTACCTCTTGGCCGACCGCTACCGCATCCGAGTTACCGAATTGCAAGTGCGGTAGGTCTTGCACGTCCTTGATTTTGATGACGGCGACATCCGTATTGGCATCGGAAGCCACGAGATCAGCTTCGTGCTTGCTGCCATCGTTCAAGGTCACCTGCATGATGCCGCCCTGTTCCGCACCGGCGATGACGTGGTGGTTGGTTAACACGTAACCATCGGGAGAAATGATCGAGCCAGAACCTTCGGCAGCCGAGGTCCGAGTGGCGGTCTGAATGGATACCACGGCCGGCAAAACCTTGGCGGAAACCGCTTCCACCGAACCTTCCTCTGGCTCCTTACCCATGCTATTGGCGGCCGGTTGACTATGAAGAGCCTCGTTAACCACGGACGTGCCGCTGCTGGATTGGTTCTTGCCCACGACCACACCGGTAATGGAGCCTGCTGCGATTGCCGCTACGGCAGCGATTGCCGTCGCCACGCCAAGCCCGATCTTCTTTTTCTCCTTTGGCTGCGGCGGCAACGGCGTTACCCCAGGCACAGGCGGCTGACCGGGTTGGTTATTTGCAGGCCCCTGCTGGGAGTACTCGCTGTACTGGCTAGCGAAGCTAGATGTTTCATCCTGCCCGCGGGTACCACTCTGCTGAGCGCCACCAAAAAGGCGATTGCTGGGCGGGGTGTGCTGCCCGTGTGCGGAAGCTCGTGCCTCCTGCTCGTTGATGCGCGGCTGGTTCCAGCCCTGGGAATAGGTTCCATTGGAATAAGCGGATCCAGAATCCTGCTGCCCACCGCGCGGCTGGCTATACGGCGTTTGTCCATTGTTCGTATCGTAGGGTTCCTGCGGGACACCGTGCGACTGGCCATTATTGCCGCGGTTGTCATCATTCCTCATGTTCATAGGAACACTATGCCTCGCTTCGCTTAGTCACAACTTAAACTACTCTGCCAACGTACTAGAAGTTCCTGTGAAGTTACTGTAGGCAATAAGCTGGTTAAACTCGCCGCACCCGTCGCCTCCTTCATGCTCGCACACGCCTCCACCATCGCCCCACTAAGCATTTTTCATTCTGGTGCCCGAGCCGCCGTGAACACAATCACCGAGGAATAAGACTGATCCACCATCAGATTAGCGCACTTTTATATTTACTTTATGGCTAGCCTTGCTTTAATTTGAAGTGGATTTCGCTAAGTCTTTAAGGCCCAAGGAGTAGACAGCACTGTCACGGCTCAAGTCCTCCCCCACGGCCTAGCGCCACCCTGGCCGAAAGGCGCTTTTTAAGGCCTAAACGACAGGATGTGTTGGTGAAGTTATATGTTTAGCCCGTCTGGCCTGCTGGTATTAGGATTATTTCACTTATCCGGAGACATAACGCAGCCTCGGACCTGAAATACCGCCGGGGGCGTGCTGATGTGCTAAGCGCTGAGGTTCACGATGAATGGATGAGTAAGAATCATCCTCGATGCCCCGTCTGTAGCGAGGTGTGCACCAAAATACGGGACTACAAGCACCTATGCACCAGCGATGGCGATGGAACGCCTGTAAAGCCACTGTCACTCGCGCTAGAGGCCGACCCAGGAAAGTGGGCGAATCAGGGCGCAGACCCACGAGCCAAAGCACACACCCTAGCCAACCAAGAAACACAAGCCACCATCGGCCGTGAATACGGCCGACCAGCAACTTTCGACAGTTGCCTACAACCACTCTATGGGAATACGCAAAGGCCACATGCCCTAAACCACGCAGTCCACCAACACAAAATGTCGTTTACCCCGACACGCCAGAAAACAACACATTTTGTCGTTTAACCCCTTTTTAATACCCCACCTAGGAGCCTAAAACATCGCAACCCCCTCGCAGTCACTAAAAGCAACCGGGAGGGGGTGGGATTGAATGCAGGCTTAGAACTGCTCTACGTCAACCAGGCCGAGCTTAGCGGCCTTGACCAGACGGCGCGGGATGCGCACGGTCTGACCGTCGATGGTGACTTCCTGGAGGGCGACGTTGTCAGCCTTCCACTGGGAACGACGTGCGTGGGTGTTCGCACGGGACTTCTTAAACTTAGGAGTTGCCATTTTCTTTTCTTCTCCTTACGCGTTCTTCTTCTTGCGGCGAGCCATGGCACCGAAGCGCTGGTTGAAGCGCTCGACACGGCCAGCGGTATCCATAACGCGCTGTGCACCAGTCCAGAACGGGTGGGACTCAGCAGTAACGTCAACGACGATGAGCGGGTACTCGTTGCCGTCTTCCCACTCAACGGTGCGAGAAGAGGTAGCGGTGGACTTGGTCAAAAAGGAGTGACCGGTACCAGCATCGCGGAAGACCACTGGGTGGTAATCCGGGTGGATGTCTTTCTTCATATATATTCCCTCAGGGTTGGACTACGGGTCGGTTCCGCACACTGGGCTGCTATGCCGGTACGGATCGTGCCCGAGTTGGGATGTACAGTTACAGCTCGCCCGGCGCCACAATGCGCGCCGACCGATAACCTGAATTATCCTACATTCCACGGCCATATATACGAAATTGCTCACCTGCGGCAACCACAGTCGCCACAGGCGCGCATATGCGCCTCATTCGTTATAGTAAGGCCTCGAACCTCCCCCAATGCCTTGGTTACAGTTGCTCGATCTCCAACACAACGCGAACAACATTAAGTACGGGGCGATTGCGGTAGCGATTAGGTATATCGCGAGTAAGGCTGTAAGATTTGCTCTTGCTGTTGTCAAAATATACGTATTACGCCCCGTCTACTGGTTTTTGACGACGATGCCGCACCTGCTCACACCTCACTTTTTGAGCACTGCCACCCTCACACGGCAGTCGGCACGTAGTCGTTTATAGCCACGATGTGGGCGGCTAGGAGAAAGAAGACCCATGTCGGCTATTTGCCAGGTAACGGGCCGCAAGCCGGAATTCGGCAAGCAGGTCTCGCACTCGCACCGCCGCACTTCGCGCCGTTGGAACCCCAACGTGCAGCGTCGTCGCTACTACCTGCCCTCTGAGGGCCGTACCATTACTCTGAATGTTTCCACCAAGGGTATGAAGATCATTGACCGCGACGGCATCGAGTCCGTTGTTGCCAAGATCCGCGCACGTGGGGAGAAGATTTAAGTATGGCACGTAACGATATTCGCCCAATCATCAAGCTGAAGTCCACTGCGGGCACCGGTTACACCTACGTGACCCGTAAGAACAAGCGCAATAACCCGGATCGCATCTCCCTGAAGAAGTTCGATCCGATCGCCCGCAAGCACGTCGAATTCCGCGAGGAGCGATAATTCATGGCTAAGAAGTCCAAGATCGCTAAGAACGAGCAGCGCAAGGAAATCGTCGCCCGCTACGCGGAGCGTCGCGCTGAGCTCAAGAAGATCATCAAGAACCCGAACACCCCGGATGAGGAGCGTTTGGAGGCTCAGTTCGAACTGAACCGCCAGCCTCGTGACGCTTCCCCAGCCCGCGTTCGTAACCGCGACGCAGCCGATGGCCGCCCACGCGGTTACCTCCGCAAGTTCGGCCTGTCCCGTGTCCGTATGCGCGGCATGGCTCACCGTGGTGAGCTGCCGGGCGTTCGCAAGTCCAGCTGGTAAAGGGGTAATTGCACAATGGCTAATAAGCGCAATAACCAAAAGAAGTTCCGTATGGAGCAGAGCCGTCGCCCGAAGAAGAACCCTTTGAAGGCTGAGGGCATTGAGAAGGTGGACTACAAGGACACCAAGACTCTGCGTCTATTCATCTCGGATCGCCACAAGATCCGTTCCCGTCGCGTCACCGGCTTGAACCCGCAGCAGCAGCGTCAGGTTGCTACCGCAGTCAAGAACGCACGCGAAATGGCTCTCCTGCCGTTCACCACCCGCTAAACAGTAGCTGGGTATCAACAGCGCACTTTTGCCGCTGGCAAGTGTGACACGGTAAAAGAACCATAAACTTTCGCCGCCCCGCCTTTCGAGGTGAGGCGGCGAAAGTCGTTTTTAGGGTCTCGCTACGCCGCAAACGCCACACGCCGCGGCAACACCAGCCGCAAAACTCGTCCACGAACGCCCACTGCCACGGACGCGACGAACCCGCTGCACACTCCCCCAAGCGCTACTGCGCTTTCACATAAGTGTTACATTTATAGCAATCCTGCGCCGCACAACTTTTAGAAGCGCACCGCTTTGTAATGAGTGAAAGGCAGTGACTGTATGGCCCTGCACCAATCCCTTCTCGATCTTTCGGAGCTTGCTCCCCATTGCCAATCCCGGGCAACCGCTCGCGGCTTGTTGGCGGAGGCACAAGATGTCTTGCGCAATGCGGTAGCGCACCAGGATGATGAGATTGAATTAGCCTCCTGGTTTTCGCGGCTACTGACAGACATCGTGCGCACCCCAGGCGTGGACGCGGATGTCCGGTTAACCGGCGCGGCGGCGCGCGGGGATCAGCTGCCCAGCATGCCCATCGAGTGGATGGGAGAAGACAGCGACTTGGAGTCTGTTTTTCGCGATGTTGGCCTAGAGGTGCACCAAGCAGCCGATTCCATGGCAGCGCGCGTCGATGCTGGCCTGCCTTTAGGCCACGGCGGCGAGCAGGCGTTGTTGGAGGAGGCGTTGGCCCAGCGTCCGCCATTGCTCCAGCGCGTTGGCGGTTTGCCCGATCGCAGCGCGGCCGTGGATATTAAATCCATGCTGTTATCCCCCATCGCCGCCATTGCGCGGTGGGCGGCACCGGGGCCGCGACCTACGGTCGATCGCCTCGCCATTGGTCAAGAACGCGGAATGCTCACAGCGGAGGACGCAGAGACCTTGGATCTTGCGTGGCGCACAGGGTATTCGGTAGAAATGCGACGCTGGTTCGACAATGTGCACGGCCGCGAATCCACGCTGCAGGATCTCCCGCCGCTGGAGCGCACGGCCTATGGCACAGCTTGCCGCATGGTGTCTGCGACCTTCGAATCCATCTCCCAACGCGCCGCGGATGGCGCACATTAAAATCGCCACAAAATGCTGTGACCATGCATGCGCTCCGCGCCGTCTGGCTGCGGGGCTGTAGAGTTGTTGAGTAAAAGCATTTTCTGCTGAGAGAAAGGAGGCGTCCGCCGCATGTCAGGAAACGTCGGTAGGCCGCGTAAACATAGCCCCCGCCGCAGAGGCAATAGCGCCCGGGAAGAGATTCTGGACGCCTCCTCAGAGTTATTTACCACCCAGGGCTTTGCCACGACGTCGACCCACCAAATCGCGGACGCGGTGGGCATCCGGCAGGCATCGCTGTATTACCATTTTCCCTCCAAGACGGAGATTTTCCTCGCACTGCTTAATTCCACCATCGAGCCCTCGCTGGAGCTTGCCGATGAGCTGGTAGATTCCGATGCCGAGCCCGAGCAGCGCCTGTGGTCGCTGGTCGCCGCGGAATCGCGCCTTTTGCTCACCAGCGGTTGGAACGTCGGCCGGTTGTACCAGTTGCCGGTGGCCAATTCGCCTGAATTCTCGGAGTATCACAGCTCCCGCGAGCGGCTGCAGAACCACTTCCGCACCACCGCCGCCGCGATTGTGGGAGATGCGGATCCGCGCATCGAATTGCCCTTCCACGTCGCGCTATCCGTCATCGAGATGCGCCCCAATGATGGCACGCCTCCCTATGCCGCGGCCCAGTCGGTTCCGGAGACTGCCGCCATGCTTGCCGATGCCGCCCTTGCCGTCCTCGGCGCCACAGTCCCCGAGGACGCCGAAGCCATGACGCTTGAGCTACTGAAGAACCGCAATGACTCGATCTCTGCGGCTGCGGCGGCCGCTGCTGATCGCAAGAAGAAAAAGTCTCGCTAACTGTTTCCTTGTGGCTTCGCTAACCACATCCTTGTGGCGACGTTAACCACTTACCAGTGGTTAACGTTGCCAGGATTCAGAAAAGTCCGCAGTGGCGGCCAGTCCGCCGCCTTCGCGCACGCTAATCCCGCTGGAGGTTACGACAATGGTCGAGGGCGTGGCATCCACGTAGTAGTTGCCACTATCTTGGCCAATGATTGGCCCGGTAAACTCGCCGCCGAAGATGGTCGACCGGTAGGTCAGCGTTCCTCCCGTGTTTTCGCAGACAATCGCTCTGCCGTCTGGACCTTTGCCCGCGAAGACGACGCGCTCAAAACGATGGCAATCGGCGTAGGTATTAATATCGGTCCAGCCGTACTCACCCAGGCCATCGATGAGGTCACCTCCGCCACCATTATTGTTTTTCGGTGGCTGTGCCTGCGCCTGTTCCTGTTCGGTTTCGGTCACCGTCACCACGGGTGGTTCTTTCTCCTCGGTTTCCGGGGACTCGGTCGTCGAGGTTTCTTCTGCGGAGATATCCGTCGTGCTCTCTACGGTGGTCATGCCGCTGTCACCAGAAAATTCGGGCTGCTCCCCATCCGTTCCATTGCTGCAGGCGCTTAAAACGATGCCCGCAGTCGCTACCGCGCCGAGGCGCAGTCCCCAACGCAAACCTGAAGTTAGATTAAAGTGCGGCATAATAAGTCCTTTCTCACAAGCCGGGGTGAGGGCTAACAAGCTGGGCTCGGCCAAGCAACGTCGGCCTTGGAAAGATCGACCGCCATGCCCGAAAGTATTGGTTGGGCGGAGGCGTATTGACCATCGGGGGCCGAGGCGATGAGTGCTACCGCAACCTCGCGGCCGCCGATGGTGGCAAGACCCATCTGCCGCACATCATAGCCGCCGGCGGTATCTGGGCCCCAGCCACCTTTAAGGGCAGCACCCTCTAGATTGCGCAGGCCATAGCTTTGGGCGGGGTCGGGCGTAGACATCGCGCTGAGGATGGGCTCCGCACCGTTGACGCAGCGCAGCTTCGCCATGAATGCGGCTTGGTCGCCCACGCTCCACTGCGTTTGCCCGAAGGCGCTAAATTCCGGGCGGGTGACCTGGCTTTGTACCTGGGTGGTGGTATCGCCGGCCTCGGCAAGTACTTGTTGCGCGGCCTGGGCGGCTTGTGCGCCACCGCCAAGGGCGTCCCAGGCGGATTGCGCCGCCTCATTATTGGAATAGGTAATCGCGGACGTGACCACGTCCGGGCCAATGAGCCCTGCGCGATGCGCGGCGATGAGCACCGGCACCTTGGAGGTGGACCAGGCGGTTTCGGGCGCGGTGCGCCCGGCTGCAACGGTAGTGGTGCCATCCGACACCGCGATGCCCACATTCCCGTAGTTGGCGGCGATGCGGTCGAGTTCGCTTTGCAAATCACCAGCCACAGCCGGCCCGCCATCTTCGGCAGCTTTCGCGGCATCGGATTGGGCATCAGCCGGCGCAGCCTCATCCTGCGCTGCGGCATCGCGAGGGCTATCCTCCCTATCCGCCCTATCCGCCGTGCTCTCCGTAGAGCGCGACGTCGCCTGCTTGGCGATGCCCGGCTCTGATTCCGGCTCCTGCTCGCCCTGCCCGCACGCGCTAAGACACAGCGCCCCGGCGATCATTAGGCCGCCGAGCGCCATGCGTCTCGGTGTAGTACGCCTCGGTGCGGTGTGGGTTGGTGCGAACATGGCCAGGCTCCTTAGGTCTCGGGCGCTATCGCTAGTGAGCGAAGTGGCGCGTTCCAGTGAGATACATCGTAACACCAGCGGCCTTAGCTGCCTCGATAACTTCTTCATCGCGGATGGAGCCGCCGGGCTGGACAACGGCTTTGACGCCGGCATCGAGAAGCACCTGCAAGCCATCGGCGAAGGGGAAGAAGGCATCGGAGGCGGCGAAGGAGCCTTGGGTGCGGTTGGTGGCATCGGCAAGCGTATTGGCGCGCTCGACCGCAAGCTTGGCGGAATCCACGCGGTTGACTTGGCCCATGCCCACGCCCACGGTAGCGTTGTCCTTGGCCAGCAGAATCGCATTGGACTTAACCGCGCGCACCGTGCGCCAAGCGAATTCGAGCTGGGCCAAGTCCTCGTCGCTCAGGGCCTCGCCCGCTGCCAGGGTCCAGTTTTCGGGCTTATCGCCCTCGGCCTGGTAGGTATCCGGTTCTTGGCGCAGCACGCCGCCGGAGATGTACTTGCGCTCCTCGCCCTGTTCCTCTGGCTCGGCCAAAAGCACGCGCAGGTTCTTCTTGCTCTGCAGGATTTCCAGCGCCTTATCCTCATAGGCGGGTGCGACGATGACCTCGGTGAAAATGCCCTTGACCTGCTCGGCCATCTCTACGCTGACCTCGCGGTTGACGGCGATGACGCCGCCGAATGCGGACATTGGGTCGCAGGCATGCGCCGCGCGGTGGGCTGCAGCGATGGACTCGTCCGATACGGCAATGCCGCACGGGTTGGTGTGCTTGATGATCGCGACGCAGGGCCGCTCGTGGTCCCAGGCCGCGCGCCACGCAGCATCGGCGTCCTGGTAGTTATTGTAGCTCATTTCCTTGCCGTTGAGCTGCTTGGCGTTAGCCAAACCCTTGGTGCCAATCCGGGTCACGGTGGCGGCCTGGTGGGAGTTCTCGCCGTAGCGCAGCGAGGTGGTCTCCTCGCCTTCGCTGAGCTGGTCAACGAACCATGCGGAAACCGCCGCATCGTAGTTAGCGGTGTGGAGGAAGGCATCGCGGGCAAGCCCTCGGCGCTGGTCAAGGCTAAATCCACCCTCTTCAACGGCCTGGGTTACCTCGCCATAGCGCGCCGGATCCACGACCACGGCAACGGACGGGTGATTCTTGGCCGCCGCGCGCACCATGGAAGGCCCACCGATGTCGATCTGCTCCACGCATCCATCGAAGTCCGCGCCGGAGGCTACGGTTTCCTGGAAGGGGTACAGGTTGACCACGACGAGCTGGAAGGGCTCTACCTCAAGCTCATTGAGCTGCGCTAGGTGGTCTTCCTTGCGGGTATCGGCCAGAATCCCGGCGTGCACGCGCGGGTGGAGCGTCTTGACGCGGCCTTCCAGGCACTCGGGGAAGCCGGTTAGCTTTTCAACCGGGGTGACCTCGATTCCCAGGTCTGCAATCTTCTTGGCGGTGGAGCCGGTAGAGACGATCTCTACGCCTGCCTTATCAAGTGCGCGGGCCAGATCCTCCAGCCCCGTCTTGTCGTACACGCTAATGAGTGCGCGCTTTACCTGCTTGCGGTCTTCGCTCATGAGGAGGATTAAGCCTTTCGAAAAGTCTTAGTCTGCGAGTTGAATAAAAAGTTCCTCGCCGCGGGGCTGCGCCGCGCGCAGCACATCGACGATGAGTTCGCGCTCTACCTTTTTAATGCGCTCGTGGAGGCTGGCCTCATCATCGTCTACCCGCACGGCCACCGGCCGCTGCGCAATGATGGAGCCGGTATCCACGCCCGCGTCCACGAAGTGGACGGTAGAGCCTGTGACCTTCACGCCGTATTCCAACGCATCGCGCACCCCGTGCGCGCCCTTAAACGCGGGCAATAACGCCGGGTGGGTATTGATGGTGCGACCTTCGAAGCGGCGGAGGAAGCCCTCCCCCAAAATCTTCATAAAGCCTGCAGAAACAACAATGTCTGGCTGCGCAGCAGCTACTGCATCAGCCAGACATGTATTCCATTCGGCACGGTCCGCGCCCATTTCCACGATCTCGGTATCGATATCGCGTTCTCGGGCGCGGTCAATACCTCGACACGGCTTATCCGCCACCACTTTCACCACACGGTAGCGCCCATCTTGGGCATCCAAGATGGCTTGCAAAAGCGAGCCCGTCCCAGAGACAAGCACGACAACTCGTAGGCGATCAGTGGCAGCAGTAGCGCGTGGTGGCATCGGTGAAGTCACGCGCTATAGCCTAGTCCCTCCTACCGCTTTCAGTAGAATCTGCCGCGTCAGGGTTGCCCTCATCTGCGTCCTCTTCCACGAGCTCGCCTTCCAGGATCTCGGGGTCTTCAGCCGCTTCGCGCTCGCTGCTTTCCGATGCCCCTTCTTCCCCACCATCGCCCGCGGTACTTTCCGCGTCATCGTCGTCGTCGCTGTCTTCAACGACCTCCCCTTCGATGACCTCGTCGGTGCTGTCTGCGCTGCCCTTGGATTCTGCGGCAGCGTCATCGTCGTCGGCTGCATCCTCTGTTTCTTCCGCAGCGGACTCAGCGGCATCGCCGTCACTCGACTCCGATTCATCCTCGTCGGATTCGCTTTCCCCAGATTCGGCATCAGCATCGTCGGCTTCAGCATTTTCTGCATCGTCCGTGTCCACATCAGACCTCTCTGCGTCAGCGGTGTCCTCTGCAGCCGAATCTTCTGCCGACTCTTCGGTACCGTCTGAATCCTCTTCGGTAGCCTCCGCCTCGGCTGCACGAGCGTCCCGCCAAGTCATGAACGCAAAGGCTGCCGCGACGGCCAAACCGACGACGGCGAACCACAGCGCGGCAAGGCCGGCAGCGGTCCACAGGTGCGGGCCGGTGTGGCCGTAATAGCCCAGCGTGCCGCTGACCAGGTAGCACGCGAAGAACATGATGACCGCGGTAGCCACCGTAGCTGCAAGCACCTTCTGGAAGGATGGGCGCTTCTTATACAAGGACAGCGTCGCCGCGATGAGGGGAACCACCATGAACACAACCGCCCACCCCGGCGAGGAGGCCGGAATGCCACCGGTAATCGGCAGCGGCGGCAGCGGAACAAGGTGGGTGCTAAAAAGGCTTACCTGCGCTTCTCCTGCCGAAAACTCCGACCCCACCAGCACTGCTCCGGTGCTGACGATGGCATTAGGAATATACAGCAGACTCAACAAGATGAGGGTGAAAATTCCCAGCCCGGATATGGAAGGGTACTCATCCATCATCTCCCCTTGGCGCGAGAAGTTGACGATGAAGACCAGCACGAAGACTACTGCCGCGCCAATGGCGAGGTAGGCGAGGTAGCGCAGGGCAATAAGGGCGGCATCGACAAGCAGCGGCGGGGCGCCATAGCGCTTAGCCAAGGCGCGCCACAAGCGGGTACCCATGCCCGCTGCCATCGCGGTCAAGTGCACCACGATAACCCGGGCCAGCGCGGCAGCAAGGTTGGGCGGGGAAACGTCAAAGACCTTGCCGGCATCCCACAGCATCACCCAGGCAATGCAGGTCAACACCACGGGGACGCCAACCACGCAGGCGACGAGTATGGCTAGGTCCTTCACGCTGACTTTGTGTTTTACCGCGGCGCGCACGCGCACCGCCACCACCGTGGCGAGGATGAGTGCGGGCAAGGCAGGCAAGAACGACAGGTCCACCCCGGCCGCCGATACCGGCGCGAGGTTAAAGACCATCCACGCTTCCGCCACGATGGTGGGCAACCATGCGAGGGGCGATCCAAAGAGCAAGAGCGCGCCAAAAGCGAGCGCCACAATAATAAGGACAACAATAATATTCGGCAGGGCCGCCGACATGAATAATTGGCGGATGCGCCCCGCTTTCGTCAGCGGGGCCGGAGTGCGACGGGCCTTCGCCTTCGACCCAGCTTTGCGCGCGACGCGTTCTGCGGAATTGTGCGGCTTTTGCGTCGCTGTGGCGTGGGGCGCACGAGGGGCGCGCTCTGTCTGCACTGTCCGGCCCCGCGCCTGGCTACGCGGGCGGGGCGTTGACCGAGATTGGGGGCTGGTGTTTTTGTTCATCGGCGTCCACTTTGCCACCTTTTGCGCGCGGTAGCGGGGTGGCGCGACGAGGCACTTCCAAAATCACCGTGGAGTTCTTCAGTAACTACTGTAGACATATATATAAGGAATGAAGTTTTCCCCCTTATCCCCCACTGGCCACAGTAATTTCACGCCACGGCGCCTCCGCAACCGGCTCCGAAGGCGCACTGTTACAGCTTCGGGGCTACCACGGGGGCTTGGTTTTAAGAGATTTATATCGCACTATGCGTAAAATTCTCCAGAAGTTGCCTGCATGTAGGCTTATTCCAGACCAGCGCGAGAAAATATTCACTTTTGGCTTGCTGTTATCTTTTTGAGACGCTACTGTTACATCTCGTTGGTAACAAGAAGGTCACAATCTCGTAACTAACCCAGAGACGATGTAACGCTCTTTTTGAAGATTGTGAAAGACACGAAAGAAGATTTAATGCGAAGCAAAGTTCAGCGTGGCGCCGGCCGCCATCGCAAGATTGTCACCTCGCAGACCACAAAGGGTCGTATCGCTGTCATGACCGTTGCAGCCGGTGCCGTGTCCACCGCCGGCGTAGGCGGCGCAGCTGCCGCAAACGTTGAGTCCGACAACACTGCATCTACCACCACCACGACGCAGTCTGTCGACTACAAGCTTGCCGCTGATACTTCCGAGGTTAATGACGCCCCAGCCGGTTCCTCCGATGCTGCGCCGCAGATCCTCAACGTGGCTGAGGCAAAGCCGGTCACCAACCTGGTTGACCAGCTGAGCAAGTCCATCCAGGCTTCCGCTGACCGCGCCGCCGAGGACCTTGCAGCTCGCGCCCCTTCCATTGCCCGCCCCGCTGAAGGCGCCTTCACCTCTGGCTTCGGCCCGCGCTGGGGTTCGTTCCACTCCGGCGTTGACATCGCCAACGCCATCGGAACCCCCATCCTTTCCATCATGGACGGCACCGTTATCGATTCCGGCCCAGCCTCCGGCTACGGCCAGTGGATCCGCATCCTCCACGATGACGGCACCATGACCGTATACGGCCACATGCAGACCCTCGACGTTGCCGTGGGCGAACACGTGCACGCAGGCCAGAAGATCGCTGGCATGGGTTCCATGGGCTTCTCCACCGGTTCCCACCTCCACTTCGAGGTTCACCCGAACTCCGGTGACGCCGTTGACCCACAGGCATGGCTGGCCGAGCGAGGCATCCAGCTCTAAGAGCCTTCTTTCCTTCTTGTTCAAGCGCCGCAGATATCCCCTGCGGCGCTTTTGCTATACCTAGCGGCACCCTTCCACCTCCGCTCGCTCGCAACCGCAAAAATCAATCCCCGTTCGCCAACGCGTCGTACACACCGCCTAGGGCCGAAAAGTATTCCCGCAATTTACCTACATGCCATGTGTTTGCAAGATGCGGCCCTTAAGCTGTCAGCTGTCTTTTTATCCAGCCCTCCACAAGGAATACTCATATGCGGACACGCACTCTCTCCCTCATCACTGCCCTTAGCTGTGCCCTCGCGCCCGCACCAGCTCTAGCTTCCGAAGGCACCACCTACTACTCCACCAAGCAGCATTACCAGCCACAGGGATCAAGCTACGCCGAAGCCCCCAGTGGGTTTCACCAGATTTACACCTCAACGGTAGATCGCCACGGATCCCGCGGGCTATCAAGCTTTAAATACGATGACCTCGCGCAGCAGATGCTGGAGTATGCCCAACAACGCGGTCAGCTCACCGAGCTCGGCACAAAGCTCATCCCGCAAGTGGAGGCCATGATAACGGTAAACCAAGAGCTATCCGGTGGACCTGGCCAAGAAGCCGGTTATGGAAATCTGACGGAAGTGGGACGAGAAGAGCTCATGGGCATCGGCAAGCGCAATGCACAACGCAATGCGGAGCTACTGGGACCGATTGCTGCCGAAGACCTCAAGGTGAGCTTTACTTCCTCAGGAGAGGACCGCGCCAATGACTCTGGGTGGAACTTCGGGGAAGGTCTACTGGAACAGTCTCCCGCACTGACTGAGCACTTGGATGATGAAATGACAGACGGCCACGTCAACATCGCCGCACGCCCTGACCTGATGTACGCACACAAGGATAAAAACGCTGCATCCTATCAGCGCTATACGGAGTGGAAGGACTCTCAGGTTTTACAGGAAAAAGTACAACAGGCCTACGCCAAGCCAGAGTCACAACAGGCTGCACGCAGCTTACTGGCTAAGATTTTTGCGCCCGAATTTATCAATGCTTTAGCAGATGGTTCCGTTCACTTTTCCGCCCGAGAAAAGGAAGATAAATCCGTTGAAGGCATCGTCGATGCGGCCTTGCAGTTTTACAACCTATACATCATCGCTCCAGCTTTGGAGCACGAGGAAAAGGCCCCGGCGGAGGGGTGGATCTTTGATGAGTACATGGACGATACTAACGGGCCGACCTTCGCTTACCTGCTTGACGTAGAAGACTTCTACGAGAAAGGCCCGGCTATCCAGGGCCAGACAGTTGCCTACGACAACTATGAACCACTGCTCGAAGAGATGATTAGAAACGTTGAGGACCGCGCTGCTGGCGGCGAGGTAGCCGCCAATTATCGCTTCGGCCACGCCGAGACCATCATCCCGCTTGCCGCGTTACTGAAGCTGCCCGGTTCCGAGCACGGTGTCCCAGAGGAAGATTTATACAGCTGGGATAACTCCGCATGGCGTGGTGATGCCGTCTCGCCGATGGGCGCGAATATTCAATGGGACGCATTCCAAAATGATCGCGGAGAGACCCTCGTGCGGATGCTCTACAACGAAAAGGAAATCCCATTCCACGATGGCTGTGAGCCCATTACCGCCGACTCAACTTTTTATACTATCGAAGAGCTGGCAGATTGCTTGCCCTTAGGCTCCACCTCAGATCACTCTCAAGCCCACCTCATGGATGCTGAAGACGCGACAGATCACCAACCACCGGTTGCTGATTCCCTCTCTTCCAAGCCGCAGTTCTGGGGGATCATCGGTGCCCTTGCGGGCGCACTGGCCATCGGTATAGGAATCGGTGCGGTCAACGCTTTCGGCCCACAAATTCAACAGCAACTGCAGAATTTTAGCAGTCAGCTCCCTTTCTAGCGCCCTTAGGGATGGCCCCGCCCGACGGGGCCACAAGACGCTTTCAGCCGAGTCCAGTACAGGGCCTTGTCGCAGGTAGACGGCTTTTTACGGTCCTTCCCCAGCGCTCAAACCACCCTACCCCCCGATAGCTACCCCCAGAGCTTAAACCAGTACTTCAAACCTGCAACTTTAGCCACTTTCGTAACACGCACAACAAGCTGGCATGTTCGAAACTTTTCGAATGATCGTGGTTTCTACCAGCATTTTTCCAGATTGCGCGGCACCCATGGGCAGGCTAACTTTTAACTCGTTGCCACAAGCGAACGTCAAATGGGGTATTTCCATTCCCCGGCGTGTCGCAGGGGGCAGTTGAAAGACGCCAAACCTTTAAGGTTTGCACGCCTCGAGACCATGCACAGCCATGAAAAGGACTTAAACTTATGAAGCGCATGAACCGTGCACGCAGGAATGTAGCGCTAAGCATCATCACGCTTGGCACCGTTTTTGCTACCGGCACCTCCGCTTTTGCTGCTGATCCAGTGGCCAGCGTGGACGTTTCCAATGGCTCCTCTGAGCCCCAAGCCACCAACGTCGACAACGCGGGCGTTATCGACGCCGCCGTCGGCCTCGCAAATACCGCCGTTGGTGTACTCAACGGCGATGCCACCCCGAAACTTAGCCAGAATGACTCCGGCGGGGTCAACATCGTCTTAGACCCCTCCTCCGTTCCAGGCCTGGGAGAAGCCTTCACTCCCGAAGGAGACCGCTCCGGCCTCACCCCTGAGCGTGGCAAGGACGCAGCTGGTAATACGGTGGTCTTCCCCACCTCCGGCACGTTGACTTCAGGCTTCGGCATGCGCTGGGGCGCGATGCACAACGGCATCGACGTAGCTAACCCAGTCGGCACCCCGATCCACTCCGTCATGGACGGCACAGTCATTAACTCCGGCCCGGCACAAGGCTTTGGCAACTGGATTCGCATCCAGCACGTCGATGGCAGCATCTCTGTCTACGGCCACATGCCCGCCAACTCGCTGCGCGTCAACGTGGGCGACCACGTTTCGGCCGGCGACCACATTGCGGATATCGGCAGTGAGGGCCACTCCACCGGCCCGCACCTGCACTTCGAAATTCACCCAGGCGGCGGCGCAGCCGTTGACCCAGTGGGCTGGTTCGACGAACGCGGGATTTCGGTCTAGAGCTTTTCCATCGGCACGCCGCCGATGAGCATGAGCCGCACCTTGCCGGAGGAACCAAAGTCCACGGTCACCGTGGCGCGGGCACCGGAACCGGCCGTTTCAATCACGGTTCCGAGCCCGTACTTCGCGTGGTTGACACGGTCTCCTACCGCAAGGTTGAGGTTCTTATTCTTCGGCATGGAATTAGCTGCAGGCTGGCGAGTGCGTTGCGAAGGGGAAGACGTAGCGCGCTGGCCAAACCCAGCACCCCCACCACCGGAATAGCCGCCGCTAGAACCGCGGCGATAGCTCCGGCCATACTGATAGTCATCGGCTCCCCAGGAACCGGTGAGGTCACTATCGGAATCCTCTCGCCGCCAGTCGATGAGATCCTCTGGGATCTCGGCGAGGAAGCGACTGGCGGGATTGGTTACCGGATTGCCCCACGCAGAGCGCAAGATGGCGCGCGTGAGGTACAACTTTTCGCGGGCGCGAGTAATGCCCACATAGGCCAGGCGGCGCTCTTCGCTTAATTCCTTCGGGTTACCCAGCGAGCGCATGTGCGGGAATTGGCCGTCCTCCCAGCCGGCGACAAAGACGACGGGAAACTCCAAGCCCTTCGCCGTATGCAGGGTCATCATGGTTACTACCCCGGTTTCAGAATCCGGAATCTGATCCGCATCCGCAACTAGGGAGACCTTCTCCAAAAAGGCTTGCAACGAGCCCGGCGCGGCTTCGCCTTCTTCTAATAGCTCATTGGGATCGACGGCATCCGCACCAGCGGCGGCCATCTGGTTGGCGGCCTCCGAGGTAAATTCGCGGGCCACGGAGACCAGCTCATTGAGGTTATCAAGACGCGCGCCGTCCTGCGGATCGTTGGAATTTTCTAACTCCGCCTTGTAGCCGGTGGCATCCAGGATGGCGGTGAGCAATTCGCCCAAATCGGGCTGGCCGGTTACCTCATCGCGCATGCCTGGGATTTGTGAGCGGATGCCATCCATCATGTCGTTGAACTTGGTAACGGCATTAACGGCGCGGGTGCCGAGGCCGGGGACGTCGCCCCGGGGGACATCGGCAAGCGCCTTGCCAAAGCTTATCCCCTGGTTTTCCGCGTGCAGGGCAATCTGGCCCTGGGCTTTATCACCAATGGCGCGCTTGGGAACGTTGATGATGCGGCGCAGGCTCACCGTATCGTCCGGGTTATCCATAATACGCAGGTAGGCCACCATATCGCGGATTTCGCGGCGCTCATAAAAGCGCGTTCCGCCAACTACCTTATAGGGAATGCCGGAGCGAATGAAGATATCCTCCAGCGCGCGGGAGGCATTATTGGTCCGGTACATCACGGCGATATCGGAATAGCTGTGGCCCTTATCCGCCAGCGCGTCAATCTCTGCAGCGATAAAGCGGGCTTCATCGTGCTCATTATCCGCCACATACCCCACGATGGATTCGCCATCGCCATGCGCGGTCCACAGGTTTTTCTCCCGGCGATTCTCATTTTTCGCAATAACGGCATTGGCCGCGTTCAAAATGGTCTGCGTGGAGCGGTAGTTTTGCTCCAATAAGATGGTGTGCGCCTGCGGGTAATCGCGCTCGAATTCCTCGATATTGCGGATGGTGGCGCCGCGGAAGGCATAAATGGACTGATCGGAATCGCCCACTACGCACAGCTCTGGGGCATCGGGGCCCAGCTCGCCCTTGCCCACCAACGCTGCTACCAGCGCGTACTGGGCGTGGTTGGTGTCCTGGTACTCATCAATAAGCACGTGCTTAAACCGGCGGCGGTAAAACTCCACCACCTGGCGGTGCTCGGTGAAAATGCGCACTACTTCCCCGATGAGGTCGTCGAAGTCCACCGCATTGGCCGCGCGCAGGCGGCGCTGGTACTCGGCATAGACATCCGCCACGGTTGTTTCAAACGGGTTCTTGGTCTGCTGCGCATTATCCGCCGCCTCAGCTGGGCCCACGAGCTCGTTTTTGTGGTTGGAGATCTGGTTCGCCAGCACGCGCGGGGTGTACTTCTTCAGATCCAGCTGCATGTCCTTGGCAATCATGGAGAGAAGCCGGCGGGCATCGTCGCCATCATAAATGGTGAAGTTGGTATTAAGCCCCGGTACGAGCTGCGCGTTCTGGCGCAAAATGCGCACGCAGATGGAGTGGAAGGTAGATACCCACATGCGCTCGGCCACCGGCCCTACCAAAGAGCCCACGCGCTCTTTCATCTCTGCGGCGGCCTTATTGGTAAAGGTAATGGCGAGGATTTCCCACGGGTTTACCCCGCGGTGGCGCATGAGGTACGCGATGCGGCGGGTAAGCACCGCCGTCTTACCGGAACCGGCACCGGCGACGATAAGCAGGGGCCTGCCGGTATGGGTGACCGCCTCTAATTGCTGCGGGTTCAAACCTTGGGTTAAAGGATCGGATTCCGCGGGCCTGGGCGTGCTGCCAAAAGGATTCTGCTGTTCGGGCTGGCTAGGGGCAAAGCCGCCGCGGGAGGTAGTGCCGGAGGCGGGTTCGCGCGGGGTGGGAGAAGGGCTAAATGGAGAGTTATTCGTCATAATGCCTACCAACCTACTAGCCCCACCGGACATGGCCGGTATTTGCGGCATACACTGCGCTTTCCAAAACCTTGACCAAGTAGCACGATGGCACGGCGAAGTGGCACAATAAGGGACCATGACCGCTGAAGATAATGAATCCATCGTTGACAATGGTTTGGATATCCGCACGCCCACCGGCACGGATGATCCCCTATCTGATGCGGAAATCCAGCAGTATCGCGAGGAAATCAACCGCCTTGACCAAATCATCTTGGATGCCGTCAAGCGCCGCACCGAGGTCTCCCGCGCGGTGGGCCGCACCCGCATGAGCTCCGGAGGCACGCGCTTGGTACACACCCGCGAGATCGCCATCCTCAATGAGTTTCGCGCGGAGCTTGGCGAGGAAGGCCCCACCATCGCCTCTGCTTTGCTGCGCATGGGCCGCGGACGCCTGGGGTAAGGCCACCCTTTCAACCCTCGGATTAATTACGGACTAACCCATACTATGCAGTACGCTTTCGGGGCATGAACGCAGTACTCATCGCCGTCATCGTCATGCTCGCGCTCACCCTCCTGCGCGTGCACGTGGTGGTGGCGCTTTTCATCGGCGCAATCGTCGGCGGCCTGCTATCCGGCATGGGCCTCGATGCCACCATGCTCGCCTTCCAAGACGGTCTTGGCGGCGGCGCCAAGATTGCCCTGAGCTATGCCCTCTTGGGTGCCTTCGCGATGGGTGTTGCCTCCGCTGGACTGCCGCAGATCCTGGCCAACTTTCTCATCGCCAAGCTCGGCGACACCGGCGAATTAGATCCCAAGGCCGCGGCCACCACCAAGTGGATGCTCGTTATTGGCCTTATCGCCATGGCCGTGATGAGCCAGAACCTCATCCCCGTCCACATCGCCTTCATCCCGCTACTCGTCCCGCCGCTATTGGCGGTGATGAATAAGCTCAAGCTGGATCGACGCCTTATCACCACGTGCCTGACCTTCGGCCTTATCACCACCTACATGTTCATTCCGGTGGGCTTCGGGTCCATTTATTTGAACGATATTTTGCTCTTTAATATCGAAGAGGCCGGCCTGGATACCTCCAATATCAATATTATGCAGGTCATGGCCATCCCCGCCCTGGGCATGCTCGCCGGCCTGCTCATCGCGATCTTTATCAGCTACCGCGCCCCGCGCGAGTACGAGGACCGTCCTATTGCCGCCGAAGAGCACCAGGAAACACCCTCGAGGTATAAAATCTGGGTCTCCATACTGGCGATTATTGCCACCTTCGCCGTCCAAATCATCATGCAGGCGCTCGATTTTGAATCCGATGGCCTGCTCGTCGGCGCTTTGACCGGCCTGGGCATCTTGCTCATTTCCGGCGCGGTGGATTGGAAGCACGCCGATGACGTTTTTACCAACGGCATGAAAATGATGGCGCTTATCGGCTTTATCATGATCACCGCGCAGGGCTTTGCCTCCGTCATGACGGCGACGGAGGAAGTCGGCCCGCTTGTCGATGCCACCGCCAACCTCTTTGGCACCAATAAGTTCCTCTCCGCAGGCGCCATGCTCTTAGTCGGCCTGGTGGTCACCATGGGCATCGGCTCGTCCTTTTCCACCCTGCCCATTATCTCCGTAATCTACGTTCCCCTGTGCGCCTCGCTCGGCTTTAGCCCCGCGGCCACAGTGGCGCTCATTGGTACGGCAGGCGCGCTTGGCGATGCCGGCTCCCCCGCCTCCGATTCCACCCTCGGCCCCACCGCCGGCCTCGGCGCCGATGGCCAACACGATCACATCCGTGACTCCGTCATCCCTACCTTTATTCACTTCAATATCCCACTACTTATCGCCGGCTGGGCAGGCGCCCTCATCCTCTAAACGCCACACTCTTCGCGGTGCCGTTGGCACTCATTCTCGACTACGGTGGGAGGGGTACACATTGCCAATGCGCTCGTCGCCAGAAAGGCCAATTGCCATGGATATCACCGCATCGTCCCAGTGGAAAGACCTGGTCAAGGTTTATGAAGAAAAGCAGGACATGCGCCTTCGCGAACTCTTCGCCGCAGACGCAAACCGCGCGGAGAACTACACCTTCGACGCCGCCGGCCTGCACGTGGATTTATCCAAAAACCTCATCGATGACGAAGTCCTCCAGCATCTGGTCGAGGTAGCCCGCACCGCCGATGTGGAAGGCCGCCGCGATGCCATGTTTGCAGGCGAGCATCTCAACAACACCGAAGATCGCGCCGTGCTGCACACCGCCCTGCGGTTGCCGGTAGAAGATGACTTGCACGTCGATGGCCAAGATGTCGCCGCCGATGTCCACGAGGTCTTGGGACGCATGCGCGATTTCGCTACCGCCTTGCGCTCCGGCTCTTGGTTGGGGCATACGGGCCATACCATCAAAAAGGTGGTCAATATCGGCATCGGCGGTTCCGATCTCGGCCCAGCCATGGCCGCACAGGCCCTTCGCTCCTATGAAGTAGCCGGCATTTCCGCAGAGTTCGTCTCCAACGTGGACCCTGCCGATATGGCCGCCACCTTGGACGGGCTCGACGCCGGCTCCACCCTCTTTATCGTTTCCTCCAAGTCCTTTACTACGCAGGAAACCCTGACCAATGCGCACGCGGCCCGCCGTTGGCTCATCGATCAATTCGATGGCGATGAATCCGCCGTAGCTAAGCACTTCGTGGCCGTATCCACCAATGCGGAGCAGGTGGAGAAATTCGGCATCGATACGAACAACATGTTTCCGTTCTGGAATTGGGTGGGCGGGCGCTACTCCCTCGATTCCGCCATTGGCCTGTCCTTGATGTGCACCATTGGCCCGATGGACTTCATGCGCTTGTTGGAAGGCTTCCACGCTATGGATGAGCACTTCCGCACCACCCCGCTAGAGCGCAATGTGCCCGTACTCATGGGCCTGCTGGGCATCTGGTACACCAATTTCTTTGGCGCCCAAACCCACGCTGTCCTGCCCTACTCGCAGGACCTCGGCCGCTTTCCCGCCTACCTGCAGCAGCTGACGATGGAATCTAACGGCAAGTCCGTGCGCCGCGATGGCACCGCAGTGACCACTGGAAATACCGGCGAGATCTACTGGGGCGAGCCGGGCACCAACGGCCAGCATGCCTTCTACCAGCTCATGCACCAAGGCACCCGCCTCATCCCGGCGGACTTCATCGGCTTTGCTCGCCCCAAGGAGGACTTCCCCACCGCGGACGGCACCGGCTCGATGCATGACCTGCTCATGGGCAATTTCTTCGCCCAAACCAAGGTGCTGGCCTTTGGCAAGACGGCCGAAGAAATCGCCGCTGAGGGCGTTGACAAAAGCCTCGTGCCGCACAAGGTGATGCCGGGCAACCGCCCCACCACCACGATTATGGCCGAGGAACTTACTCCCTCCACCCTGGGCGCGCTCATCGCGTTCTACGAGCACATCGTCTTTACCCAGGGCACCATCTGGGATATTAACTCCTTCGACCAGTGGGGCGTGGAGCTGGGCAAGCAGCAGGCCAATGACTTGGCCCCTGCCGTCTCCGGCAGCCAAGAGGTTGATTCCGGCGACCAGTCCACTGATAAGCTCATCGGCTGGTACCGCGCCAACCGTTAGTTCCGGCCCGAGCATGCCCGGGCCCAAGCGCCCCGGGCACGGGCTCCAAAAATGTCCAAAACAACCGCGTTCTTGAAAAATCTGCCCTCAAAAAGAGACAAACGCGGTTGTTTTGGACGCGTCCGTGCCTAAGCACCACAGATCACTAAAGCGCCCGCCCTGAAGTGACGTTTCGCTTCGGGCCAGGCGCTTTCAGGCAAGGTGAATTTACAGCTTCACCATCGGCTGCCAACCGGCTGGGATGTTCTTCGAGCTAACAACCTTGCGGCCGAACGGGAAGCAGGTCACTGGAATCATCTTGAGGTTGGCCCAGGCAACGGGGATACCGATGATGGTAATCGCCTGGATAACGGCGGTAACGACGTGGCCAATGGACAGCCACAGGCCAGCGATGACGAACCAGATGACATTGGAGATGGCAGACATTCCGCCGGTACCCTTGCGTGGTTCAACCACGGAGCGACCGAACGGCCACAGGGCGAACTGGCCCATGCGGAACGAGGCAACGCCCGCAGGAATCGTCACGATGAAGATGCAGGCGATGATGCCGAAGAGGAAGTAGCCCAGCGCAAGAACGATGCCGCCGGAGAGTAGCCAGATGATATTGAATACAAGATTTAGTAGTGATCGCATGCCCGCCAGCTTAGCGCGAAAAGCGTAAAGAAACCTTAGAGCGGCTGGCAGTGCGGGCAGAACCAGATGATGCGCTCTAATTCGCCCTCGTCCCCACCGCGATCAACGCCGCCCAGGGAATCCTTCTGGATGATGGTGCCGCAACGCAGACAGCGCTTGCGATTGCGCCCAAAAACATAGGTAGTCTCCCCGGCGCGGCGCACGCCGGTGGTCACGCGGATGGGCGAGTTGCGGTTGGCCCACATGATGCGCTTGCCGATGTCCACTACCTGTTCCACATCCACCTCTGCCACCGGGGTGGCCGGGTGAACGCCGGCGAGGAAGCAGATTTCGGCGCGGTATTCATTGCCAATGCCCGCAACGACCTTCTGGTCCAAAAGCGCCGTGCCGATGCTCCGATCGGGTCGCGCGCGTAAACGGCGCAGCGCCTCCTCGCGGTCCCAGTCGGGATCCAAGATATCCGGCCCAAAGTGCGCGATGCGGCTAAAGTATTGATCCGCGTCGAAGATATCGACAAAGCCCAACCAGTGGCCTACGAGTTCAATATCGCGCGGGGAATGAGCCAGTTGCAGCACGATGCGCGCGCTATGGCCGGGCTTGCGCCAGCGGTCGCCGGCGTAGTGGATGGCCCAGGTGCCCTCCATCTTTAGGTGGGTATGCACGATGGTCTGGTCGAATTGCACGAAGAGGTGCTTGCCATAGGGCCACACGCGCTCACAGATGGTGCCGGTGAGGTTTACGGTAGCGTGCTGCGGCACGCGGACGGAACAGCCGGTGACCTCGCGCCCGGTCATAAACTGCAGGCGGCGCGAAAGTTGTAGGACGGAATCGCCTTCGGGCATGGGGGGATGGCCTCCTTCCGTGGGCCTCAGACACAGTGGCTCCACCAAAATACACCTGCGGGCGTGTAGCGCTAGCGACGGTATCCACCGCGCGGGCGGAAGCCACCGGAATTGCGGGGTGGCGGAGGCGGGGGCGGCTCGTCGAAGCTGAGCTCCTCGATGGCCTCGGAGGCACGCCTGCCGCCGCGCAGGCCACCACGCGAGTCATCGCGTGAGTCCTCCGGTGAGCCGTCCCGCGCCCCGCGGCGCGGAACGCGCGGCTCACGCGGCGGCGCAGCCTGCCCGGCAATGCGTATGCCCTTTGGGGTAATTCCTGCCCCGAGCGAGCGCAGGATATTAGCCGCTGGGGTGTGGTGGATGGGGTTGCCATTGCACTTTTCAATCACCAGGGGCGACATGTGCCCGGCGGCGATGAGTTCTACGAGCGCGGACAGGAGGCGGGCGTAGACGTCGGTGGTCTCGATTCCATCGGGCAGGGCGTCGATGAACGTGGTCAAGGTCTTGCCGCCGCGGGTGAGGTGGGCGATGGGGAGGCCATCGCACAGCACGACCAGTGCCCCGGCGGAGCGGGCCGGCCCGCCGGTGGCTTTGCCATCGGCATCGTCGCGCTGCGGCCACGGCAACGCCGCACCGTAGGGATTAGCGGGATCCACGGCGGCGAGCACGAAGGTTTCTGGATCGGTGGTGCCAGACGGCCAGCCGGTGACATCGGGGGAATCCGCCAGGCCGCGGAGGCGATCGATAATGGCCGGGGTGGAAAATTGCGCGGCGCCGAGATCCTCAATGACATAGCCGCGCATGGCCTTGCCGGATTCCTCAAAGCCGGAAAGCACCTTATAGGCCAGCGCGAAGCCGCCCAGAACGTCTTCTGCCACCACGGAACCGCGGGTGACCACACCGTAGCGATCCAGCCAGGCCTCGCCGTGTGCCACGGACCGCGAGGTGGCATCCTGGGCAGCGGGCACCGCCAGCGACCAGCGGCCGAGCATATCGGGCGGGGTCTGGCCGGCTCCTCCGTTGGCATTTTGGGTCTGGGCGAACGAGGTGCGGCCCATGCGCAGCCGCGAGCGCGTGGGGCGCCGTTTGGAGCGGTGGGCGGTAGAACCGCGGCCAGCGCGGGAGGCCCCTCTTCCACCTGACGATAAGCGCGTGCGGATGGGCGCGAAGGAATCCGGGCTGGCCAGGCCCATTTCCACCAGGCCCCAGAGGGCCTCGCGGGTTTCCTCGGCGGTACCGGGGACCTCGGCGGCGATATCGGAAAAGAGGAAGCCGCCGCCGCGCTCGAGCACGCTTAAAATGGCGCGCTGCAACATGCTTACGCCCTCCGGATCGGTTTCGGGGGCGAGCTGGGCGGCGTAATCGGTAGGCAGCAGCATCACCCACGGATCGGCAGCCCCGGCCTTTCCGGCACCGAGGATCATCACCTCGCCATTGGCGGTTAGCTCATCTAGCATGCGGGGCGAATAATCCCCCACGCGGGCGGGCAGGATGATGGATTCCCAGGCAGAAGCCGGCAGGCGTACCCCGGCGAGCTGTTCGATAGCAGAAAATACTCCATCGGCTCCGCGCAGCGCGGGCCGCTTCCCGGCGGGCGCGATGCCATGCCATTCCGGGAGGAAGCGAGCGAAGGCGGCACCAGAGACCGGCTCGGTATCCGCGCGCGCAGCCGCAAGCGAGCGCGAGCGAATGGTCTTTAATACCTCGGCGGCACAGTACTCCTGCTCCTCGATACCCTGCCGGTAATGCCCCTCCACGATCGAATCCAGGCCAGCCAGGGTGGTGTGTGCAGCGGAGATGGAAATGCCGAAGGCAGCGGTTAAGTCCGCGATCACGAACGGGCCGCGGGTGCGCGCCCAGCGGCTGATGAGCTGTGGGAGGGCATCGGCAAGCGTGGCGACCTGGGCGGGGATGCCGGGAGGAATAGGGACACCGAGGGCATCGCGAAGCAGCGCCGCATCCTGGGACTGGGCAAGGTGCTCGCGCCCGCCGATGCGCACCCGCATAATCCGCGAGCCCAGGTTATCCAGGGCGGCCAGGGGAACATCCGTATGCTCGCCCAACTCCTCGACCGGGATGGGGCCCAGCACGCGCAGGAGATCCGCGACCTCCTCGGTGGTGCGCGCCCGGCGCGAAGGAGCGGTGCGCTGCAGCTGGGCATGGACCTCATCGATGATCGCGGGATCCAAAAGCTCGCGCAGCTCCACCGTACCGAGCAGCTTGGCCAAAAGCGCCGGGTCAAGGGCAAGGGCCGCCGCCCGCTTTTCCGCCAGCGGGGAATCGCCCTCGTACATGAAGGCGCCGGTGTAATTAAAGAGCAGCGACGAGGCAAAGGGCGATGGTTGATCCGTGGTGACCTCCGCAATGCGCACGCGGCGGTGCCCCAAATCGCGCATGACCTCCTGCAGTGCCGGGACATCATAGACATCCTGCACGCACTCGCGCACCGTTTCCAAAATGATGGGAAAGGACGGGTACTTGCGGGCAACATCCAAAAGCTGCTCGGCGCGCTGGCGCTGCTGCCACAGCGGAGCGCGCTTGCCGGGATTGCGCCGGGGAAAAAGCAGCGCGCGGGCCGCGCACTCGCGGAAGCGGGAGGCAAAAAGCGCGGAATTGCCCACCTGCTCGGCCACGACATCGGCAATATCGTCGGCGTCGAAGGCAAAAATCGTGCCATCGGGATCGGCCTCGCCCTCGGGCAGGCGCAGCACGATGCCATCATCGCCGGCCACCGCCTGCGGGTCCATGCCGGTGCGCTCCCCCACGCGCGCGCCTACCGCCAGGGCCCAGGCGGAGTTGACCGGCCGGCCAAAGGGCGTGTGCAGCACCACGCGCCAGTCCCCCAGCTCATCCTTGAAGCGCTCGAGCACGAGCGTCTTTTCATCCGGAATAATGCCGGTGGCCTCCTGCTGTTCGCGCAGGTAGGACAAGATATTACTGCGGGCATTGTCATCAGCATCCGCGATAATGCCCGGGTCCGTATTCACCTCACGGCGGTACTCGCCCAAGGCCTGGCCCAGCTCATAGGGGCGCCCGGCGCCATCGCCATTCCAAAACGGCAGCCGGCCCGTATGCCCCGGCGCGGGCGTAACTAGAACCTGATCGCGGGTAATCTCCTCGATGCGCCAGCTGGTCGCGCCCAGGGTAAAGACATCGCCCACGCGGGATTCGTAGACCATCTCCTCATCAAGCTCGCCCACCCGGCGCGGGGCCTTCCCGGACTCCCCACCGCTATAGAGGAAGACACCAAACATTCCCCTATCCGGGATGGTGCCACCACTGGTCACGGCCACGCGCTGCGCCCCCGGGCGCGGGGTCATCACGCCTGATACGCGGTCATACACCACGCGGGGTTTTAGCTCCGCGAAATCCGTGGATGGGTAAACGCCACTGACCAGGTCGATCACGGAATCATAGACCTCACGGGCCAGCTCGCGGTAGGGGTGGCTGCGCTTGACGATGTCATACCAGTCATCCGCGCTTAAGCCCTCCTCGCCCGCTGCGGCTACCGCCGCCACGGTCTGCTGCGCGAGCACATCCAGTGGGTTGCGCGGGGTATGCATCTTCTCAATCATCCCGCCGCGCATGCGCGCAACCGTCAGCGTGGATTGCACCAGGTCCGCGCGGTGCTTGGGATAAAACGCGCCGTGTGATACCGCTCCCACATGGTGCCCGGCGCGGCCCACGCGCTGCAGGCCCGAGGCCACCGAGGGCGGCGATTCCACCTGCACCACCAAATCCACCGCGCCCATATCGATGCCCAACTCCAGCGAGCTCGTGGCCACCACGGCCTTAAGCGTGCCTTCCTTCAGCATCGTTTCCGTCATGGCGCGCTCGTCCTTGGACACCGAGCCGTGGTGCGCCCGCGCGATGACCGCCGGCGCTTTGCCCGCAACATGAGAGTGCGCCATCAGCTGGGCGGGATCGCGCCGGGTTTCCGGTGAGAGCGAATCCGGGTCGTATTCCTGCGCGTAAAGCTCGTTAAGCCGGCTGGTCAGGCGCTCAGCGCTGCGCCGCGAATTTACAAAGACCAGCGTGGAGCGATGCGCCATAATATCCGCATAAAGGTCCTGGGTAATAAACGGCCAGATGGAATTCGCGGTGGGCAGCGCGGTATCTTCTTCCCCGCCGAAGTCTTCCATGCCGTCCCCGCTGCCTTCCGGCCCACCGGTAATACCGATGGCATCATCGACGGTGAGCTCCCCAATGGTCGAGCCCGCCTCCGGCGTGGGGAGATCCGACATATCCTCTACCGGCACGCGCACATCCAAGTCCCACTTCTTGTGCGCTTCCGGCGCCACGATTTCCACCGGGCGGTTGCCGCCCAAGAAATCCGAGACGGCCGAAAGCGGGCGCACCGTGGCAGAAAGCCCAATGCGTTGAAAATCCCCCGCAATTTCTTGCAGGCGCTCCAGGGTCAGGGCGAGATGGGCGCCGCGCTTGGTGCCGGCCAGCGCGTGGATTTCATCGATGATGACGGTATCGACGGTTTTCAAAATCCCCGCCGCCTTCGAGGTAAGCATCAAATACGCCGATTCCGGGGTGGTAATGAGGATATCCGGCGGCTTGCGTACTTGCCGCGAGCGCTCTGCCGAGGGCGTATCGCCCGAACGCACGCCTACGGAAATATTCGGCGCCTCCAGACCCAGCTTTTCCGCGGTGCGCGCAATGCCGGTCAGCGGCGCCCGCAGGTTGTTTTCCACGTCCACGCCCAGCGCTTTTAGCGGCGAGATATACAGCACCCGCACGCCGGTGGCGGAGCCTGCGGCGTTTCCTACCGGCAGGGCCAGTTGTCCTTCGCGTTCCACCAGGTTATTCAGCGCCCATAAAAACGCCGCGAGCGTCTTACCAGAACCCGTGGGGGCAACCATCAGTGCGTGGTCACCGCGGGAAATCTTGTCCCAGGCCTGGGCCTGTACCGCGGTGGGAGCGGCAAAAACGTCCTGGAACCACCGCGCCACTTGGGGGCGAAAGCGCTCAAGGATGTTTTCTGGCATGACCACACTCTAGTCCCCGTTGTAATGTGGGCACCATGACCGTCGAGATTTCTGATTCCCGCCTGACCAATTCGCTCGCCCAAGGCTGCGGCGAGATTTTAAAGGGCGTGCGCAATGGTGGCCTGCTGCGGGGCCTTTCGCTTGGCGATGCCGGCGATGACGCCGCCCAAGAATGGATCGCTCGCGTATTAGAACAGCACCGGCCCGGCGATGGCGTGCTCTCTGAGGAGGCCTCCGATGATCTCGCCCGGCTAAAAAAGAAGCGCGTTTGGATCGTGGACCCGCTTGACGGCACCAAGGAATTTGCCACCGGCCGCCAGGACTGGGCGGTACACATCGCCCTCGTTGAGGATGGCACCCCAGTCCACGCCGCGGTGGGCCTGCCGGACTACGGAGTGACCTTTAAGTCCTCTGATGTGCGCGCCGTTGCCGGCCCGCTATCCAAGAAATTCGTCATCTCCCGCAATCGCCCGCCCAAGGTGGCCGGCTATATCGCAGAAAAGATGGGTTACGAGACCGAGGGCATAGGCTCTGCCGGTGCTAAGGCCATGCACGTGTTGCTTGGTGATTATGACGGTTATATTCACGCCGGCGGCCAATACGAATGGGACCAGGCCGCCCCGGTCGGCGTTGCCATGGCAGCCGGCCTGCACTGCTCCCGCCTCGATGGCAGCCCCATTACCTTCAATAACGAGGACACCTTCATCCCCGATCTGCTCATCTGCCGCCCCGAGCTCAAAGACGAGATTCTAGAGCACGCAGCGGCCTTTGCCGAGGAGAATGGCGGCTTCTAAACTGGTGCCTATGATTGAGACTCCTTATGAGGATCTCCTCCGCCGCGTCCTCGAAGAAGGCACGGCCAAAGGCGATCGCACCGGCACCGGCACGCGCTCCATTTTCGGCGCGCAGCTGCGCTATAATTTGGCGGAATCCTTCCCTCTGCTAACCACGAAGAAAGTCTACTTTCGCGGAATCATTGGCGAGCTGCTGTGGTTCCTGCGCGGTGATTCCAATGTGAAATTCCTGCAGGATAATAACGTGCGCATTTGGAACGAGTGGGCCGATGAGAATGGCGATTTGGGCCCGGTCTACGGTGTGCAGTGGCGCTCCTGGCCCACCCCGGATGGGAGCCACATCGACCAAATTCAGCAGGCGCTCGATACTCTAAAGAACAACCCGGACTCGCGCCGCAACCTGGTCTCCGCGTGGAATGTATCTGAGCTCGACCAGATGGCGCTTATGCCTTGCCACCTGCTCTTCCAGCTCTACGTGGCCAATGACACGCTGTCGCTACAGGTCTACCAGCGCTCGGCGGATATGTTCCTGGGCGTGCCCTTCAATATTGCCTCCTATGCGGCGCTGACCCACATGTTTGCCCAGCAGGCTAGCCTCAAGGTGGGCGATCTCATCTGGACCGGCGGCGATTGCCATATCTACAACAACCACGTAGAGCAGGTACAGCAGCAGCTGTCCCGCGAGCCGCGCGAGTACCCGCAGCTTAAACTCAACAAGGCGAAGGACCTCTTCTCCTATGACTTCGCCGATTTTGAGGTGCAAGGCTACGACCCGCACCCGGCCATCAAGGCGCAGGTGTCGGTCTAATGCTCGGCGCGATCTGGGCGCAGTCCCTGGACGGCATCATCGGCGATGGCGCGCAGATGCCCTGGCACGTGCCGGAGGACCTCAAGCACTTCAAGGACGTCACCATGGGCGCGCCGGTCATCATGGGCCGCAAGACTTGGGAATCCCTCAACCCCAAGTTCCGCCCCCTGCCCGGCCGGGAGAATTACGTGCTCTCCTCGCGCGCGCCCGGTACGTGGTCAGCTGGTGCTACGGTGGGCAGGACGATGCCCGCGCTTGCCGATGCCTGGGTCATCGGCGGCGGCCAAATCTACACCGCCGCCTTGGACCAGGTGGACCGCATCGAGGTCACTCTCATGGGCGTAAACATCGGCGATATCTATGGCGAGGATGCCGTCTTTGCCCCGGATATCCCCGATACGTTTGGCTTGGCCTACAGCACGGATTGGCTTACCTCTGACAAAGGGCATTTAGAGCTTCCCGAGCAGCCGGCCAGCGAGCTACCCATGAAGTACCGCTTTTTAACTTACGATAGAAAGGACGCAGCCTAATGACTGTACAAGCACCCGAAACCAACGCCGATGTCACCATCTTCTACGCCGACTGGTGCCCATTTTGCGCCAAGCTCATCAAGAACTTGGACCGCACCGAAACCCCATACGAGCTCGTGGACGTAGAAGGCGATAACGCCGACGACATCAACGAGTGGATCAAGTCCGTCAACGACGGCAACCGCATCATCCCCACCGTCTTGTATTCCGACGGCACCCACGAGACCAACCCGCCCGCATCCTCCGTGCGCAACAAGCAGGAAGAGTTGGCAGGCGCCTAAATCTCATAGCTAAGGCTGCTTGCTCGCCCGATCTATACAAATTGCCGCGCACGCAGCCTTTTGGGGCGCACTCGCGCCCCACTGCTATGATGATCCAAGTTGCATGAGCAACATCCCCGCCCCAGTAGCTCAGGGGATAGAGCACGGCTCTCCTAAAGCCGGTGTCGGAAGTTCGAATCTTCTCTGGGGCACCATTTTGTACCCCTCTGACCTGCATCAGAGGGGTAAATTTTCCACGCTTCTCCTTATTGACCCCGAGTATCAAAATACTAAGGGCGTCGAAATTGTTTTTGATACGGTTTAGTCATGAGCCAGACGCGTCCGCACAACATTGGCATCGTACTTTTTGACGGGTTCGAGTTACTCGATGTTTTTGGCCCCGCAGAAGTACTTGCAAATACACCAGGACTTGAAGTCAACTATCTGTCAAAACATGACACCCCGGTAAGCAGCGCTCAAGGCGTACGCATAGTTCCGACAATGCGTTTTGAATCTTTCTCTGGAGATACTCTGCTTGTGCCAGGAGGACGCGGTACACGCTCACTTGTTCAAGATCCAGAATTCCTCCGCCAGCTAGCCGCCCTTGCAAGCTCGGCAGACATCATCACCTCAGTTTGTACTGGGTCGGCACTACTCGCCGCTGCGGGCTTATTAGAAAACCACACCGCTACCACCAATAAAAACGCGTTCGACTGGGTTAGGACGCACGGCCAGAAAATTGAATGGAAAAAGCAAGCTCGATGGGTCCACGACGGCAATCTCTGGACATCATCCGGTGTGGCGGCAGGAATTGATATGGCGGTGGCCTTCATTACTCACTTCTTCGGTGAAGAAACAGCATCCTCTATCACCAATCATATTGAGCTCATCGTCAACAACGATCCTAATAATGATCCGTTTTCAGTCTAAGTTTTAACAGCAAACGAACTCAATAGAGCCTGACCCCGGGAAGTGGAGACATCGAGGGGTCAGGCCCCTCAGTCCTTAAACTATTGAGCGTAAACCAAGGCTGCATATTTTTGAGCTGATCCAAAGTTAAGCTAAAGTTACTACCGTTAATTTTGCAGGTGAGCGAGTGTTTTACACCACGCTCACTCACACCATCCGCCGTACAGAAAGGTACTCACAGATGATTACCACTATTCTTACCGGGCTATTGGCTGCAAGCACTGGTTTAACCGGCCCCAGCACTCCAACCGCAGAAGCGTCCCCCGCAGCCCAGCACCAAGAACACGCGGCCACGGCTACTCCTGATAGCGATACTTCTGACGTGCAGGCGCTTATCGATGATGCCCAAGACCAAGCCGGCTACGAATTCATTACTGTGCGCTACGACGGAGAATTTGCGCATATCGCTTTGGACCCCGAAACCTACAACCCGGATAGCGATAGGGCAACATTTGAAGCCGTGTCCAAGTTGCTCACTGAGAAGGGTTATGAGGTCACTGCAGTTCTCTAAACCGTCTGCCTCTACTGCCTAGCAGAGGCTTTATCCTCTGTTTCGTTGCCGTTCTGTGCTGCAGCACTGCGCACCCGAAGTGCACCGATAAAGCCCAGCGCAAGGAAGGCGGTAGCGGCAACGAGCGACCACTGCGCGGCGTCGGTCAGGCCTTCACTTAAGGCCTGCACCACTGCCCCAGTCTGCTCACCGAACGGGCCGTTCCCGCCCTGTTCACGCAGCTGCGCAATGCTCGAGCCTGCGGATTGCCGGGTTGCTTCGGCAATGCTGTCGGCGCTGGTGCCGGTGATTGCGGCATCGTCAAGCGCCTTCGGCAGCGTAATCGCTAGCGCAGCCGACAAGACCGAACCAGACCGCCGTACCCAGCGAAGAACCAATCTGGCGCACGGTGCTCTGCGTTGCAGAGGCTTGCCCGGAATCCTCGACGGGAATATCCCGCAGCACCGTGCCGGTCAGCTGCGCCGAGGCGAATCCAAGGCCCAAGCCATACAAGGTCAGCGGCGCGGCGATGATCCAACCATTCGTATCTGGCCCCATAAACAGGACGAGGATAAGAACACCGACGACTTCCAAGCCGAGCCCGATAAGCACGGTGCCAGGCGCCCCGAAACGCGCCGCGACGCGGCGGGCTGCCGCACCGGAGAAGAATACACCGATTGCCATGGCTGCAAGCACAAGGCCCGCCGACATCGTGCTGAGGTCCAACGCATTAATCAGGTACAGCGGCAGCACGAAGATGATGGCGAACTCGCCGATAGCTACCGCACCAGCGGTGATATTGCCCCACGAGAACGTGGAATAAGAAAACAATCCAAGGTCCAACAGCGCCGAGCGGTGCCCCCCGCTCGCGGTGCTTTTCCCACCGGATAAACAGCGTGAAGCCCACGGCTGAAATCGCGAGCGCCACCGGCACCGGTGAAATAGCCGCATTTTCTGACCACGTCCAGCCAAAGAAACTGAATGAGGATTTGGGGCTCCCACCAGCCTAGGGCGGGCCCTCGATAATCGCAAAGACTAGGACACCCACTCCGTCAGCGCACCACCGGCAAGCGGCCCGACCGCTGCCGCACCCGAAATCACCGCACCCCACACGCCAAACGCTGCTGCACGATACTTTCCACGGAATACGGCATTAACCGCGGAAAGCGTCGATGGCATGATGAACGCAGCACCGATTGCCCGCACGGCGCGCGCGGAGATCAGAGTGGCGGTGGAGGTAGAAAATCCCGCCAATACACTGCCGCCCACAAATATTGTTAGGACCGCAGGAAGGCGCGCTTGCAGACCTAGGTATCAACAATCTTGCCCGTCGACAGCAGCAGCGCCGCCAACAAAACCGCATAGAGGCTGTTGACCCACTGCGCCTGCGTCAGGTTGAGCTGCAGGTCAGTGATGATCGATGGCAATGCCACGCCGACGATGGTGCCATCAAGAACGATGATGCCCAGTCCGACGGAAAGGACCGCCAGGCTAATCCAATCGCGGCGAGTAGGCGCCGTGACGTTTTCTTGTGCGCTGTACTCGCTCATAGTTAGGCGTTCACCGAAGCTTTGGTGCTACCGTCATCTGGCTCCTTGATGGCCCGGCCCAAATTCACGAGGAAGACCGTCAGGCCCACCGTGATGAAGATGTGACCCAAACCTGCGATGCCGGAAATCATCTCATTGGATTCCTTGCCCAGCACCGTCAATATGCCGTGCGAAATTTGCATGCCGACGGTGAGCACCACGCCTACGTTGTACAGCCAGAAGAACGAGTTGAATAGCTGCCGGTGCCGCGAGAGTGCGAAGACGGGCCCGACCCCCGGAAAGTGGACACATCGGGGGTTAACTATGCGACTTTAGCTAGTATAGCTGAAGTCTCGGCTTC